>CAIYOB010000690.1 GCA_903927685.1 uncultured Planctomycetaceae bacterium | reverse complement strand
GCGTGCATCATCCACCTCAGTTTCGGCATCCACCGCCGCGGCCTGCCCGTGCGGGTTTGCCACATCGCCGAACTGGTGTCCGCTTGCGGCGAGGGGGAATCGCTGGCGGAGTCCGGGACCGCCCAGTGCACCGCCCCGGCCGGAGGTTAGCACCCGGCCAAGGCCCCTCCGCGAACACCTCATCGGACGGACTTCAGTCCGTTTGAGCGGGAATAAACTCCGCCTGAGTAATCGACCACGGCCAGAGGCCGTGGCTTTGGCCTGCCCCGCAAAACGGGAGCCCGAGTTGGCCAAAGCGGCGTTGACGCCGGCCGCAAAAGTCGTTCGACTGGTACGCACTGAAAGGAGAACAACCATGTCCGAATCGCCGCGTGTCAATCGTCGTGACTTCTTGGGGGGATCCTTGGCCACCGTGGGCGTCGCCGGAGCGTTGGGCGGGACCGCTTGGAGCCGCCAGTCGGCGGGAGCCGCCGAAGGGGCTGCCGAGCCCGCGCCGGGTGCCGAGGCCATGCCTTACGGCATGATCGGCAAAGCCAAAATCAGCCGGTTGCTGCTGGGGGGCAACTTGGTCTCCGGCTATATGCACGCCCGCGACTTGAAGTACGTCAATCAGCTGTTCCGGGCCTACGTCAGCGAAGAGAAAATGATGGAGACGTTGCGGCTGGCCGAAGCCCAGGGGATCAACACGGTGTTCGAGACCGGAGCGAACTTCGTGAACCGGTACAACCGCGAATTCGGCGGCCACATGCAGTTCATTCCGCATATCCAAGTCAGCCTCGGACAGGATGAGCAGTCGCTCAAGGAGCACATCCAGAAGCAAGTCGACTCCGGCGCCGTCGCCCTGTACGTCTGGGGCGTCGCCGGTGATCGCTTGGTTCAAGCCGGTGCGATCGACCAACTGGCCAAGGCGGTCGAATTGGCCAAGCGGCATGATCTGCCCGTCGGCGTCGGCGGCCATTCGCTGTTGGTCCCGATGCAATGCGAGCAGCATCAGGTGCCGTGCGATTTCTACGTCAAGACGTTTCATAGCGACCAGTACCCGTCGGCAACGCCCAAGCCGCAGCGCAAGGAATTCATCTGGCTGGACGGCGGCGAAGGCTGGTACGACAACATGTGGTGCATCAACCCCGAAGAGACGATCGCCTTTATGAAGACCGTGACCAAGCCCTGGCTGGCCTTCAAGGTGCTCGCCGCCGGCGCGTTCGACCCGAAACAGGCGTTTCCGTACGCGTTCCAGAGCGGCGCCGACTTCATCGCCGTGGGGATGTTCGACTTCCACATCAAGGAAAACAGCGAATTGGTCGGCCGCGTCGTCCGCCGCGAACAGCAGCGCGAGCGTCCGTGGCGGGCGTGAGGATTCCCCGAACTCCTGGGAGCAACTCTCCGATGTACAGATCCAGTGCTTTGTGTGCGGCGGTTTGGCTCGGCGGACTCTGCCTCCCGTCCGCGGCCCGGGACGAACCCGAGCCCCAGCCGCGGGCTCCGCTGGCCAAGGTGCGGATCGCCTCCGACGGCCGCACGTTCCAGACGGACGACGGCAAACCGTTCGTCCCGCTGGGCATCAACTACTATCGCCCCGGCACCGGCTGGGCGCCGCAGGTGTGGAAGCAGTTCGATGCCGAAGCCACGCGGCAGGATTTTGCGCGGATGCGCGAACTGGGCGTGAACTGCGTCCGCGTGTTCCTCACGTACGGCTCGTTCTTCCGGGATCGCGAACGGCTGGAGCCGGAGGGACTGGCCAAATTCGATCAGTTCCTCGAACTGGCCGAACAGGCGGGCGTGTACGTGCATCCGACGGGTCCGGACCACTGGGAGGGCATGCCGAACTGGCAGCCGCAGGATCTGGCCGGCGACGAGCCGTCGCTGGCGGCCCTGGAGACATTCTGGCAGTTGTTTGCCCAGCGGTACCGGAACCGCAACGTGATCTTCGCCTACGATCTGCGGAACGAGCCGGCGGTGCCCTGGGAGACCGCCGCGATGCGCACCCAGTGGAATACATGGCTCCAGGCACGGCATGCATCCGCGGCCGAGTTGGCCCGGGCGTGGAACGTCCCGGCAGATGCGATCCGCTGGGGCGACCAGCCGACGCCGCCCAAGGAAGCGTTGGGCAGCCGGCAACTGCTCGCTTACCAGCAGTTCCGCGAGGAGCTGGCCGACCAGTGGACGCGCCGTCAGGTCGCGGCGATCAAGGCCGCGGACCCGGCGGCGCTGGTCACCGTCGGGTTCATCCAGTGGAGCGTGCCGGCGTTGCTGCCGGGCGTCCAGCAGTATTCCGGCTTCCGGCCGCAACGGCAGGCGCCGCTGCTGGACTTTCTGGAGATCCACTTCTATCCGCTGGCCGCCGGGTTCTACGAATACGCGCCGGAGGATGAAGTCCGCAATCTGGCGTATCTGGAGAGCATCGTGCGCGAGACGGCGGCCTGCGGCAAGCCGGTCGTGTTGGCCGAGTTCGGCTGGTATGGCGGCGGCAGCCTGAACCTGGGGGGGCGCGAGCATGTGGAGGCCAGCCAGGAAGCTCAAGCTCGCTGGTGCCGCCGGGCGGTTGAGGTCACGACGGGCCTCGCGACCGGCTGGCTGAACTGGGGTTTCTACGACCATCCCCAAGCCCGCGATGTCAGCCTGCGGACGGGCCTGCTGACGGTCGACGGCCAGCCCAAAGCCTGGGCCCACGAGTTCCAGCGACTGGCCCAGCGGCTGGCCGGGGAACGAATCGCCCCGGCCCAACTCGGCCCTCGCCCGACGCTCGATTGGGACCGCTGCCTGACCGACCCCGCCGCGGGCCGTGAGTTCCTGGAGCAGTATGGCCAAGCGTTCCAGACGCCAGCGGATCCGCGCTAAACCGCGGGAGCCACGAGCCGTTCCTGAAAATCGGGAGCAAGGGTGCCTGGGGTCGAGTGCAGCGAGCCCCCAGATGCAGAGCTGGGGGTTTGCCACTCGTACCTCGCGGCTCGACCCCGGGCACCCGATCCTTGTTCTCAGCCTTGCTCCCAGTCCGGCAACAGCCGCACGTCGTGGTCGCCGGCCAGTTCCCCGGGCCGGCTGGGCGGCGCCGGGTCGTCGACTCGGCGGATCTCCCACCAGCAGCGGCCCGAGTCGTCGTGTTGGTGAGCGGCGACAAAGCCGGCTCGATGGAGCAACGGCCCGATCCAGCCCAGGCAGTGGCCGCAGTAGTCGTGGTACTGCTGCAAGCCGTTGCGGATCAGGAAGCCCTTCGACGGGCACTCGTGCATATCGATCCGGTAGACTCGGTCCGTGGCCGTGCAATGATAGCCGGCCGCCTCGTGCTCCAGCGTGTGCCCCCAGTATTCGATCATCCCGGGAATGCCGCCCGGCACGATCAGCTCGGCCGCATGCCGCTGCGAGTCCTGCGAGATGGCCTGGTCCCAATACTCGCGGACCAACGCCTCGCCGCCCTGTCGCCGCAGCCACTCGAAGGTCCAGTCGTAATG
>CAIYOB010000689.1 GCA_903927685.1 uncultured Planctomycetaceae bacterium | reverse complement strand
CCCCGGTGGGTCGCGGTAAAACGAGCCAATACCAACCGCGTGCAGCATACCATGAGCGTCGCCGTCCCGACAGTTGGAGGCCGGGCTGGAGGCGGCTTGGGAAACAGGACCGTCCCCTGGCAGCGATCACGTGCATCGGTTACTGTGCCGACAGCGCAACGTCACGGAAAGGAGAACAAGAAAATGTCCTCTGCCAAGTCGCTGGTCTCCAGCCTGTTGGTCGGTTGTCTTCTCGGAGTCGGTGGGGAGAATTCCGCGACGGCGGCGGAGCCGGCCGGGGCGGGCGTCCCGTTCTCCAATCCGCTGGTCCATGGCGTCGTTCCGAATGGCGCTGCGTTCGACGCCGAGGCGTTCACCGTGGCAGCGTGGGTCAAGCCCCGGTCGGTCGCGGGCTCGCAAGTGCTGGTCAACCGGGGAGCTGCCAACGAGCAGTTCACGCTGTACTTCTACAGCGACCGCGTGCGAATGCTGGTCCAAAACCAGGGAGCCAAGTACACGCATGCCAACGTTCCGCTGCCGAAACCGGACTGCTGGACGCACTACGCCGGGACGTACGACGGGCGGGAGATCAAGCTGTTCGTCAACGGCCGACTGGAGGCCACCGTCGCGGCCCCGGGCCGCGTGCCGAAATCCGACGCACCGCTGTACCTGGGCGTGCTGCAACCCGGCGAGCGGGGATTGCTCGGCAGCCTCGAGGACGTGCGGTTCTATCGCCGAACCCTGGCGGCGGAAGAGATCCCGGCCCTGCTCGCGGAACCAACGCAGACGGATGCAGACCTGGTGGGCCGCTGGACCAGCACCTCGCTGGCCGCCGACGGGAAACAGTGGAACAACCTCGCGCGGCCCGAGTTGTCCGCCGAGTTCGGCACCGGACGCCTGCCGCCGGCGGCCAAGGACGACGGCTACCGGGGCATCTGGTACTCGAACCAGCCACAACAGGACGAGTACGTGTACAAGTACAGCGGCGGACTCGGGACGTACTGCTCCAGCCACAATCCGTTTGCCATCTATCGGCCGGAGGTCGACAAGACGTTCTTCTGCTTCGGCGGCACGGTCCGCGGCAAGATCGAACTGCTGCACATGGTCTCGTACTACGACCACCGGACCGGCCTGGTCCCGCGGCCGACGATCATCATGAACAAGCGGACTGACGACGCCCATGACAATCCCGTGCTGTCGATCGACAAGGCAGGCTACGTGTGGGTCTTTTCCAGTTCGCACGGCACCGCGCGGCCGTCGTACCTGTGGAAGAGCGTCAAGCCCTATGACATCGGCGAGTTCCAGAACGTGCTGGTCACCAACTTCTCGTACACCCAGCCGTGGTATCTGCCGGAGCACGGCTTCCTGTTCTTGCAGACGCTGTACCGCGGCGGCCGCAAGCTGCATTTCCAGACCAGCCTCGACGGCCTGACTTGGACCGAGCCCTGCCTGTACGCGGCCATCGACCAGGGCCACTACCAAGTCAGCTGGTGCAACGGCCGGAAGGTAGCTTGCGCGTTCAATTATCATCCCTCGCCGCACGGCCTGAACTGGCGGACGAACCTGTACTACCTGGAGACCTCGGACGGTGGCCGCACCTGGCAGAACGCCCGGGGTCAGACCTTGGAACTGCCGTTGACCGAAGTGCAGAATCCGGCCCTGGTGCACGACTACGAGGCCGAGGGGCGCAAGGTCTACGTGCAGGACCTGAACTTCGACGCCGCCGGCCGGCCCGTGGTGCTGTACACGACCAGCGGCGGTTACGAGTCGGGGCCGGTGAACGATCCGCGGATCTGGACCACGGCCGCCTGGAACGGGCGCGACTGGGAGCTGCGCGGCACGATCCGCTCGGACAACAACTACGACATGGGCTCGATCTACCTGGAACGGGACGACCTGTGGCGGATCATCGGCCCCACCGAACCCGGCCCGCAGGCGTACAACACGGGCGGCGAGATCGCCCTCTGGACCAGCACGGACCGCGGGGCCAGCTGGATCAAGGTCAAGCAGCTGACCGCGGGCAGCCCGTACAACCACGGCTACTGCCGCCGCCCGGTCAACGCCCAGCCCGACTTCTACGCACTCTGGGCGGACGGGAACGCCCGCGAACCCTCCGAGTCGCGACTGTATTTCTGCGATCGGGAAGGCAACGTCCGCCGGCTGCCGCCGGAGATGAACGAGGATTTTGCCAAGCCTGAAGCAATGGTCGCGAAATAACTCCCTCGCCCCGGTACTCCGGGGACAGGGTTGGGGTGAGAGGGAAACGGGGAGCGTATTTCATGAGCGCTGCAACGGGTGTTGCCCCGCATGGTACGAGATTAAGGACGGATGATTGCCTGGGTGGCTGTGGTCGAGTGCAGCGAGCCCACAGTCCGCGGGGATTCCGGGGGCTCGCCGCACTCGACCCCGGCCACCCTTCCCCTGGCTTCTTCCCTTAGCCTCGTGCCATTCGGTGTTGCCCCGCGTCGACGT
>CAIYOB010000688.1 GCA_903927685.1 uncultured Planctomycetaceae bacterium | reverse complement strand
GGCGCCAACGTGATCGTGCCGTGGGACGTCTTTACGGGCCTTGATTCGCCGCGCTTCTTCGGCACGCCGGAGCAGTTCAGCGACCTGTTCGGGTTCGTCCGAGCCAACGCGGGGATCCTCGAAGGCTATGCAGAAGCGGCCGTGTTCGGCGCGGGCATCCGCGACGCGCGTTTTCCGGAGAACGAACCGGTGCTTCAGGTCTACGCGGCGTCACCCGTCCTCGCCGTGGTCCGGGCAAAGCCGGGCCGGACCGACGCGCCGGTCGTTGTGCATCTCGTCGCTGCCAAGACCAACCGCACCGGGCCGATGCGCGTGACGTTCGATCCGCGGCGGTTCTTCGGGGGACGCCCGTTGAAGCTGCAGTTCCTCATTCCCGCGGCCTATCAAGCCGCCGCGCACGAGCAGGCCGAGGCGACACGCGATTTTGCGCCGCTCGCCACGGCCATTGAACTGCCGGGCGGCAACGTCAGCGCCGTCGAACTCCCCGGCGTTGATCCGTGGGGCATCCTCGTCGTCGAACCGGGGCGCGACCCGGCCGCGACTCCGTGGCAGCCCGCCGTCTGGTGCGACGAGCAGAGCCGCTTCGGCGACAGGCTCGAGGTCCGGTTGGGGTGCCCGACGAGCGGCGTGCAAATCCGCTATACGCTCGACGGCTCCGAGGCTGCCAAGACCTCCCCGCTGTACGAGAGACCAATTCGGCTCGACGCCTCGACAACCGTCACGGCGCGGGCCTTTGCCGCAGGCGGCGCGGCTGGCCCCGGGGTCGCCGCCCGATTCACTCGCACCGAGGCGCGTCCGCGGCTCGCGCCCGACTCCGACGCTCTCGCGGCGAACCTCCGACTGTGGCTCAGCGCCCGCACCCTGGCCGCCTCCCTGAGCGACGGGGCGCCCGTCGCAAAGTGGCCTGCCGTGAAGGGCCCGGCGGCGAGCCTTCCGACCATCGAACTGCTCTCGGGCGCGTCGGCGGGGGCTCCCACGTTTGCCACGGCGCTCATCAACGGGCGCCCGGGCGTGCGGTTCGACGGGCGGGACGACCAATTGACGGTGCCCGGTTTTGCCAACGCGTGTCTGGCCGGCAAACCGTTCACCGTCTTTCTGGTCACGCAATCCGACGACACACACTTTGGCGTCTGCGGCAACGCCGCGAACGGCTCCGGAGGCATCCCACGCCTGTATCTGACCCGCGGCTTGTTCAACTACGACCGGCACGCCGACTCGGTCGCCGTCGGCGCCGCGCCCGGAACCGCCGCGATTACCGTTTATCAACACGACGGCGTGAAGACGGCTTCCGCGCGCAGCGGCGGTCGCATCACGGGCCAGCGCGACGACTTGCCCGTGGTCGCCGCCTTCGGTGGCGGCCATCTGGCCGTTTCTTTCTGGACCGGCTCCAGCAACCACGCCGGCAGCCTCAGCGAGATCATCGCCTACGACCGCCAGTTGACCCTCGCCGAAGTCGAAGCCGTCGAGGAAGACCTGGGCATCCTTTATGGCATCAACAGCCATCCTCGCTGGAACTAACGCCAAGTCCTTCACAGTCGGCAGCAATGTCATTCAAGTGACGCGCCGTTTCGGCCGATAATAGGCCGGTCAATCGCTGGAAAGGCTTACCGACCCATGTACGAACTGCCTCGCATCAAAGACCTGCCCGCCGACGACGTCGCCAGGATCCTCGGCGACCCTGTCCAGCCACTGCTGCCGGCGCTCCCGGCCGATCTGCAAGTGTCCATCGACGAGAGCGTGGCCAGCGACGACGCCTACGTTGCCGCCGGACTGCTCAGCGAGTTCGAGACCGCGGCCTGAACGGGCTGTTCGGCTTCGTCCCCCAGGGGAAAAAACGGCAACGCCACGGCTTCACCAGTCGTGGCGTTGCTGTTTCTTGGGCCAGCTGCCGGGCCTGTTTCGCCTTAGCTTGATGCCCGCTATGATCTGGGCTGATCGAGCGTTCTGTCCAATCATAACCGATCTGTTCATTTATAACCCCCCATTTATAACCCGCCAAGGATTGGTCAGCTGGTTATAAATGGTGGGTTATAAATGGGGTCAGACACTGGCGGAGACGGTGCCGTCCTCCCTGTGCGATCACATGATGTCATTCCGGAGGTCCGTACGACCGTGAAACCAACCTTCCTTGCGATCGCGGTGTTTGCCTCGACCGCATTCGCCGTGGCGGCGCAATCCAATTCGTTCAGGGCCTCAATGCCGCGAGCGGAGGACTACACGCACATGTGGTGGGCCGAGGGATTCCCGTCGCACACCCCTGCGGCCCCGTGGACGCGCTGCATCCAGACCGGGCGCTACGCGATGACGCTGGAGACCGAAACCCTGCGGATCGGACATCTCGGGCCGGTTCCGGCGGGCCTGGATTACCTTGCGTGTGCCCGGGCGGACAACGGCGTCTGGCAGCGGCTGCCGGCGGCTGAACTGGCACTGACCATCGAGGCCAACGGACGCACTTACCGCTGCACGGCCGGCGGTCCCTGGACGAACTTCACCGGTCCTCGGTTGATCGAATCGGGGCGGTTTGTACAGCGGGCGGATGTCACGAATCTGGTGTTTACGGCCGAGGACGGAACGCGGCTGAATGTCGAGGCGAGGTTCGAGACGGTGGCCTGGCCGGACCGGCTGGGACTGATCCTGGCGGCGCGGCCCGGACTGCAGCCGATTCCGGCTGGCGAGACGTGCTTCGGACGAATTGGCGGCGGCTTTGGCCTGGATGGCACGAACCACTTGGAGATCCCGCACAGCCCCGAGTTAGACCCGGAGCAATTCACGCTCGAGTTGTGGGCGTTCGTGCCCACGGACGCGCAAGCCTCGGAACGGACCTTTCCTTGGCTGGTCTGCAAGAACCATCACGAACAGGCCGAAGGGAACTATGGGATCGTCCTCTTGAACGGCACGCCGCAGGCGCGGTTGAACATCGGTGGCGGTCGCGAGAACGCGTTCGTGGTCGAGGCCCAACGACAGGCGGGGCTGCGAATCGAGGCGTGGAACCATCTGGCGATCAGCTACGACGGCGACACGTTGCGACTGTACGTCAACGGCCAGGCTGCGGGTGAGACGACGATCGGCCGCAAACGCGTGCCGGGACGCGAGGGATTGGCGTTCGGGCGGCGGCAGGACAATTGCGGTGACGGCTATCATTTCCGTGGCGCGGTGGACGAGATCCGGATCTATGACCGGGTGTTGAGTCCGGCGGAGATCCACGAACGTTTCACCAGGCCCGAAGTCGAGAATGCGAGGACGACTCCGGTTCGGGCGTGGAGCTTTCGTGCCGCTGGCCAGGCGGCGGTCGCCAAGCCGAGCGAGCAGTGGCGGGACGCGGCTCTGGAGATCCAACTCCGCACGGCGCAAGACTTCGTCTCGCAGCGTTCGGAGGTGCCGGCGGGCGAGACGTGGACCGTGGACCAATGGCGCGAGGTGTCTGTTGCCTGGCAGCCCGAGCGATCGGTCCGCGCGGGCTTTCCCCAGCCCGTGACGGTGCAGGCCACGGCGTTGTCCGGCGACGCCGCTTGCCCCGTCGTCTACGATCCGGCCCGCAGTTGGCACCGCGTGAACCTGGACGGGATCATCCCCGTCGTGCCGGCGGGCGGGCCCGAACGGAACAACGACGCGCTCGAACGGGTGCGGCTGGTGCTGAGCAATCCGGACACCCAGGAACAAACGGCCCGGCTGCTGTTCGAAAAAAACGCGTCGGGGATGCGTCTGCCTATCGGGGCCCCGATCACGGGCGTCTCGGCCGTGCTGCGGGATTCTCTCGGCCAGCCGACCGGCATCCCGGTGCAGATCAGCAAGAACTGGCATGGCCGCCCAGAAGGCGGAGTCTATGCCGGCCTGTGGCTCCACGGCTTTTCCCAAGTGCATCTGCCTGCTGGTGCGACCATCGAATTGGAGCTGACGCTGGCCTACGGCCACTGGGGCGGCGTCGCCGCCGCCTCGCACGCCCAGCTGTGCCTGATCGGCTGGGGCAGCAACCAGCTGTGGAACCAGTCGGCGCTGGGGGCGTGGGGCGAGAGCATCTGTTACGAGCCCGACCAGGCTCAGGCCCAGGCCGGAATCCTCGATGTGCGTCCGCTGATGGTCCGCTCGATGGACCGCGACCTGCCGTGGACGTGGACGCACAACGTGGGCGGCGGGGATTTCTTCCGCCTGTTCGACGCGGCTGGCGAGCGAGTCTTTCCCGGGCGAATGCGCACGGCCTACCTGCGGTACGGCCCCTGCCTGACCGAAGTCACGTACGCCGGCCGCACCGGCCCGGCGATCGAACACGCGGCCACGGTCGGCCTGGCCCGCAGCGATGATGTCGTGCGCGGCACCTATCGCCTGCGCATGGACGTGAACCAGCCGCTGGACTTCTCGCGGTTTGTCATCCTGCAAATCGGCGCTGACACGTACTGCTATACGGGCGAACGCAAGCTCGCCTTGGGCAACGAAACCGGAGTGCTTCGCGAATGGGATGCCCAATGGGGTGGCGACACGTATCGCACCGAGCCGCTGGAATGCGCGGGCCGCGTGCCTTGGGTTTCGCTGCACGAAGCGATCTCGCGGGCCGGGCAGGCGGGCGAGGGGAAATACGGCGCGTGGGCCAATCGCGGCCTGGTCATCCGGGCATGGAACGCGCGGTTGGGCGGCCAGCCCGCCGGGCCGTGGATCGCCGAACGAGGCGTTAACGCTCGCGGTGTGGATACCTCGACCATCGACCTCGTTCCGCCGCCCGGCGTCCGCCGACTGGAGCCCGGCGACTTTGTCGAGGCCACCATCGAGCACATCGTCATGCCCCAGTTCGCCAAGGACTACTATGGGCCCAACGAAGCGTTGCGCGCCGCGCTCGGCCAGGGGGAAAACACCTGGCACATGATCCACCGCGAGGCCGTGGGCAACGACCGCCGCGTCGAGGTCCAAGCGGGCACGTTGGAGACCCTGTATCCGGCCGTCCGCATCCGGGCGGTGGACGACCGCGCCGCATTGACACTCCACGGCGGACTCGGCTACGTGCCCGTTTCGTTTACCGGGCTGTCGTCGCCCGGCGGTTACGCGCTGTCGATGGACGGCCGCCTGCTGGATCAGAGCGTCCACGGCAACGACTTCTGGCAGACCGACTACGACCCGGCGACGCAACGGTGGGAGCTGACCTTCAATATCCCCGCTGGCAAGACGCCGATGGGGCTGACGTTGGGCAGGCGACCGTGAGGCCGGAGGCAGAACCCGCAGGCACCCCAATCCACTATCCCCACTTCTCTCCGTGAGCGAGCCCCTCCCCATGACACCATTGCTCTATTTGTCCGCCGCGGAAGTACGTCGAGCGCTGCCCATGCCCGAGGCCATCGAGGCGATGCGCGAGGCGTTTGTGCAGCTCTCGGATCGCCAGGTCGCCATGTCGACGCGGATGCGGCTGGATGTTCCCGAGCACCATGGCCTGCTCCTCCTGATGCCTTGCCATGCCGCCAGCACGCAGCGGCTGAGTCTCAAGGTGGTCATTCAGTACAGCGACAATCGGGCGCTCGGCTTGCCGCTGATTCAAGCCCTGGTTCTGGTGGCGGATGCCGCCAACGGCCAGCCGCTGGCGATCATGGACGGCGCAACCATTACGGCTCTGCGCACGGGCGCGGCATCCGGACTCGCCACGGATCTGCTGGCTCGGCCGGATGCCGACGTCGCGGCCGTTTTTGGCAGTGGGGTCCAGGCCCGCACCCAGTTGGAAGCGGCCTGCGCCGTGCGGCCTATCCGGCAGGCGTGGGTCTACGACCAGGATCCCTCCAGCGCCGAGGCGTTCGCCGCCGACATGAGTGCTCGGCTGGGCCTCCCGGTCGCGCGGGCCGAGACTCCGGCTCAAGCCTTGCGGGACGCCCTGGTGATTTGCACGGCGACGACCGCCCACACACCGGTGTTCCACGACGGCGACCTGCGGCCAGGGGCGCACATCAACGGTGTCGGCTCGTGGAAGCCCGAGGTGGCGGAGATTCCCGCGGATACGGTGCGGCGAGCCCGGATCGTGGTGGATCACCGCGAGTCAGCGCACGAGGAAGCGGGCGACCTGCTGATGCCCTTGGCTCAGGGCCTGATTCGACCCGAACAGTTGCAGGCGGAGTTGGGCGACGTCCTCGCGGGCCGAGTGCCGGGCCGGCAGAACGCCGCTGAAATCACCTTGTTCAAATCGGTGGGCGTGGCCGTCCAGGACCTGTTCGCCGCCGAACTCGCCCTCCGCAACGCGCGGCGGCTGGGCATCGGAATCGAGTTGCCGAGATGAGGGAAAGACGTTTGAAACTGATCCACCGCCCCAGCGGCGATCCGGACCGCACACAGCGGCTGGGGTCGTACCATCTGGAGTCGCTGATCGACCCCGACGAAGAAGGCGCCGGCACGGCCTATCGAGTCCGCATCGCGCCCCACGAGCGGAGTGCGATCAGTTACCACCGAGTGGCCGAGGAATACTACTACGTGATCGCCGGCCGCGGC
>CAIYOB010000687.1 GCA_903927685.1 uncultured Planctomycetaceae bacterium | reverse complement strand
GGGCGCCGCCGTCGATGGCGATCAACTCGCAGGCATTGCCGGCGGCGTGCATCTGCTCCCGGAATCTCAGCGACTGCGCAAACGGCACCTTGTCGTCCTGCGTGCCGTGAATCAGCAGGTACGGCGGCAGGCCCGGCCGTACATAGCTGATCGGCGACGCTTCGCGAAGGGTCTTCCACGCCGCGTCATCCAGTTGCTTCAGCCCGAACAACGCCTCGACCCAGACCGGGACGGACGGGCTTTGCCGGACTCGCGATTCCAGATCGTGGGGCGCGTAGAACGGAACGACGGCCGCCACACGCGTCTCCGCTCGCCCCCGCACCCCGGCCAGGGATACCAGGTGGCCGCCCGCCGATTCGCCGATCAACGCGATCCGTTGCGGATCGACTTTGTACTCCGCGGCGTGTGATTTCACCCAGCGGATGGCGGTCTCGACGTCCTCGACACAGGCCGGAAACCGGTGCTGCGGGGCCAGCCGATAGTTGATCGTGAACCAGGTGAACCCCGCCTTGCTCAGCGGCTCGAACAGCGGCTTGATGAACGAGGTCTTGTCGCCCTGGGTGAATCCTCCGCCGTGGACCAGAATGCACGTCGGGAACGGTCCGTCGCCGTCCGGCACGAACGCGTCCAGCGTCAAGGACGTGCCGTCCACGGCGGCGAACTCGATATCTGTCTTCAACTCGGCCCGGGCCGGGACGGCGAGCAACAGCAGCGGTAAGACGTAACGCATCGCCATGATGGTTCCTCTGGGTAGAACGACCGGTCAAAGCTGAACCGCCCTCTGCCGGCCTGGCAGGAGGCAATCCAAGACCGCGGTCGCCCCCGTAACAGAGCATAGGATGGCGAGCCTGGCAAGCTCCCACGGCGCCCGGCAGCCCCTGGGTCTGGACAGATTCTCCGCTGCGGTCAGACGTGTTGGATCGTCACCAACTTGCCGGCCGCCCGCAGCTTGTCGACCAGGCGGGGCAGGATCTGGTCGCGGGGCAGGATGCCTTGCTGCCGGAAACTGACCATGTCCATGGCCGAGTTCCGCGCCACGCCGTACAGGATGTGGATACAGTCCGCCGCGCGCAGCAGGCTGCGCAGTTCCGTCACGCCGCTGCTTTCGCGCAGCTGCGATTCGTCGGTATCCAGCAGATTGAAGGTCTGGTTCAGCGTGACGGCGCCCTCGGTCACCAGGTCGATCCCCGGGATCTCGTAGCGCGGCGGCGCCACCATGCTGATCGGGTCCTGTTCGAGCCGTACGCGTTCGCCCAGCCAGCGGGCGACCAGGTCGGCCGTCGTACCGCCGCAAACGACTTTGGTTCCCGGCAGTTCCATGAATTGGCGGACGGCCTGACCGTCCTGGCGTTCATCTGCCGGCGGGCCGGTGAACAGGCTGACCACATTGCCGCTGCGGCAATAGGCCACGGCGGCCGTGCAATCGTCGCCGGCCGTCCGCCACAGTCGCAGGGCTTCGCGATGGACGAGTCGCGGCAGGTCTTGAACTTGATGGCCCAGCAGCAGCGAGTGGTTGACGAAGCGAACAACGCCCTCCGGGCCCCACCCGTGCGCCGATTCGCCGCCGATGCCGGCCTGGGTGATCCCATCGCTCAGCAGCAACAGCCCCTCGCCCGGTTCCAACCGGGACTGCGTTTCGGTCACCAATGCCTTGCCCCACTGCAGCGGCTTGGCTTCCAAGAGGCTGGCCTGCCGCGTCCCCACCAGGATCGGCGCCGGGGCGTCGTAGCTGAGCGACGTGGCCACGCCGTCGTTGCGGATCCGGGCCGCCGTGAAGGCCGCGTACGGCTTGGCGGGGTCGCGCCAGCGGTCCATGGTCTCGGCCAACGAGGTGAACGCGGCCCGCAACGAAAAGTCGTTCTGCATCAGCGTGCAGAACCGGCTGGCGCACATCTTGGCAGCGATCCGAGCCCGCATCCCGGACCCCACGCCGTCTACGCACAACAGCGTCGTGTGCCCTTCGTTCCGCTCGCTGACCACCAGATCCCCGCAGGGCTCGCCTCGCCGCTTGGCCGTCTGGGCAATTTGCACTTCGATATGCAGGTAGTCGTCAGCCGTGTCCATCATCAACGTCACCGCTCACTCGTTCCCTGTCTCGTCTTCCGTCATCTGTACCAACCGTCGCAACAGGGCTTCGCCGCGGGCCGTATTCTCGCCCAGGCAGGTGGCGATCGTCTCGGCCATGCGAATCTGTTGTTCCAGCAGTTCCTGGGCCTGCAGCACGGTCTGGCCGCGGATGCGATCCAGCTCCCGCTCGTTGGCCCGGCTCTTGGTCACATTGACGAAGATGCCCACGTACTGGTCTTCCTCCGGCAGCCGATACAGGATCTGGTGGCAGACGACGTGATAATTTCGATGATCCACCGTCAGTTCGATCTGTTTGTCCTTGCCCGCCGCCAACCGTTCGAACGCTTCGGGGTCCATAAGGCACGAGATGCCCTGGCCGCAGACGGCGTCCGAGCACATGAAAAACCGACGGAAAGCGGGGTTCATGCTCAGGATCCGCAGTTGGTCGTCCAGGATCACGATCCCGTTCGGACTGGTCTCGATGATCCGGTCGACTCGTTGCTCGGCCAGTCGCCGGGTATATGGCATGCACATCTCCGGTTCGGCCAGCCCCTGCACGACCGCGATGGCCTTTTCCCGGCAGCCGGCGTAGCCGCACGCGCCGCAGTTCAGGAAATCCTGAGGGCCCGTTTTCCCGACCCGTTCGAGGGCGGCCTGGATCCGGGGCTCGCTGATCGGCCG
>CAIYOB010000686.1 GCA_903927685.1 uncultured Planctomycetaceae bacterium | reverse complement strand
GGGCTCGCTGCACTCGACCCCAGCCACTCTTGTTTTGCCACCCGTCAGTCGTCAGTCGCTCGACGGTCCACATGCACCTTGTCTTGCAGCGCCTCGACCAGGGGATCATCCGTGGGGCCGCAGAAGCCCAGGTGCAGGTGCCGCCGCCAGCCTTCGGCATACGGGAACGTACCCGACAGGCGGCCGACTTCGGCCCCCAGATCGCGCAGGGCCTGCAGGTACGAGTCCACTTGCTGACTGTCGCCCAGCCAGCCGCGCTGACTTTCGTGCTTGGATAGTGCCGCCAGCTTCTCGTCAATGACTGCGGTGGTGTCGACATAGATCTCCGGACGCACGAGCCGCCCGAGGGGATCCCGATTGCCGTGGGGCTGGGCGTGGTAAACGGTAACGGGATTGTCGACGGGGGGACACGGCGGGTCGGTCTGGAAATTCGGCATGCCGCGGGCAAAAGCCGCAGTCACAGCCAGCCGGCAAGCGTTCGTATGGTCCTCCATATAGTCGATCGGGGCGTGGGTCAGCACGATCTCGGGAGCCGCCTTGCGGACCACTGCCGCGACCTTGGCCAGCAGCGGGACGGAATAAAGAATCTCCAAGTCGTTGCAGACGCTCTCGTGGAACACGGCGCCCAGGCTGGCCGCGGCGGCCAGCGCCTCCTGGCGGCGCATCCGCACCAGCGTCGGGGCATCGTACCGGTTGCTGCCACAACTGCCGTTGGCCACCGTCAGGTAGTGCAGCTGGTAGCCGGCGTTCCGGAGCTGGATCATGGTTCCCGCCATGATGAATTCGATATCGTCGGGATGCGCACCGATGGCCAGGACGGTCTTCATGGTTCCGGTTCCTCCGCGGAAAGTGTTGACTCCCACGTCCAGGATTCTACCGCTGGGACAATCATCGTTCGAGGCGAGCGAGCGTCCCTTGGCGAGAATTTTGCAATGGATATACTTACGGTTTCCGCACCAGGCGGGAACTGGCGGCGTTCGGCAAGAGGAACCTTCGACGATGATTCGTATTGGCATCTTGGGAGCAACCGGTTACACGGCGTTGGAACTGATCAAGCTCCTGCTCCGGCACCCGGAAGCGAAGATCACGGTCTTGACCAGTCGGCAGCAGGGCGAGCCGCAGGTGGCGTCGGTCCATCCCGGCCTGGTCGGACGCCTCGATCTGCGCCTGCAGGACTTGAATCCGGACCAGGTTGCCGCCCAGTGCGATTGCGTGTTTAGCTGCCTGCCGCACGGGGCGTCGGCCCAGGCCGTCAAGCCGTTGGTGGACGCTGGCGTGCGGGTGGTGGACTTTAGCGCGGACTATCGCCTGACCGATCTGGCCGTCTATCGGCAGTGGTACGAGGAAACGCACTGCGACGCGGCGCGGCTGGGGACGGTTCCGTACGGGTTGCCCGAGCTGTTCGCCGACCAGATCGCCTCCGCGCCCCTGGTCGCAAACCCCGGCTGTTACCCGACTTCGGCGATTCTGGCTATGTCGCCGCTGCTGAAAGCCGGCTTGGTCCAGCCGGCAGGAATCATCTTCGATTCCAAAAGCGGAGTCTCCGGCGCCGGGCGGACTCCCAAATTGGGAACGCATTTTCCGGAGTGTAACGAAAGCTTTTCCGCTTACAACGTGGGCAAGCACCGGCACAATCCGGAGATCGACCAGGTGTTGGGGACGGTCGCCAGCCAGCCGATCGAGACCATCTTCACCCCGCACTTGGTCCCGATGAACCGCGGGATCCTGACCACCGCCTACGCCGTTCCGTCCCGCAGCGTCACCGAGGCCGAATTGATGGAGGCTCTGCGGACAGCGTACCGCGGCCAGGCCTTTGTCCATGTCGTCGACCACCTGCCCGCCACCAAGGACGTCAGCGGTACCAACTGTTGCCAGCTGACCGCCCGACTGGTGCGTGGCCGCGTGATTGTGATCAGCTGTATTGACAACTTGATCAAAGGCGCCTCCGGCGCCGCCGTGCAGAATTTCAATTGGATGTACGGATTCCCGGAAACCACGGCGCTGCTGTAGTCGCCGGATCCGCCAGCCACAGTCGATGATTCGAAATTCTCCGCTCGCGGACTCCTCGGCGGAATCCCTGGACGTCGGCCATGTGACTTTCGGTTCTCGGCCCTTGACTCTCCGCTCTTGACCCTTTTTGGCTCTCGATACTTGACTCTCGACTAAAACCATGACGATTCGCATTCCTCGCGGCTTTCGTTTTTCCGGTGTCCCCTGTGGAATCAAGGCTGATCCCACGCGCGAAGACTTGACTTTGATCGTCGCGGACCAGCCGGCGGTGGCTGCTGGCGTGTACACGACGAATCTGGTGTGTGCCGCTCCCGTGACGCTGGACCGCCAGCGAACGCCCTCGGACCGCATCCGGGCGGTCGCGGTGAATTCGGGCAATGCCAACGCCTGTACGGGCCAGCGGGGTCTGCAGGACGCCCACACGATGGCACAACTGGCAGCCACCGCGTGCGGCGCCGGACCCGACCAGGCGCTGGTCATGTCGACCGGAATCATCGGCGTGTTTCTGCCGCTGGACAAGATCGGCGCCGGGATTCGGGCGGCCGCCGAGCGATTGGGCAGCGATGAAGCGTCCTTTCTGGCCGCCGCCCGGGGCATCACCACGACGGACAAGTCGCACAAGGTCGCCGGACGCACCCTGGAACTGGGCGGCCGGACCATCCGCATCGCCGGGATGTGCAAAGGGGCAGGCATGATCGGTCCGCGGATGGCCACGATGCTGGGCGTCATCCTAACCGATGCGGCGCTGGCCGTGCCGGATGCCCACGCGGCCCTGGTCGCCGCCGTGGACGACAGTTTTCATTGCATCAGCGTCGAAGGCCACATGAGCACCAACGATACGGTGCTGCTGCTGGCCAGCGGCGCGGCCGATCCGACGCCGCTGGCCGGCGAGGAGTTGGCGACGTTTCGCGCCACGCTGCGGGACGTCTGCATCGAACTGGCCAAGCAAATCCCGGATGACGGCGAGGGCGCGACGCACTTGGTCACGATCGACGTCCAAGGGGCGGCGACGCGCGAGGATGCGTTTCGCGTTGCCAAGACGGTGGCGGAAAGCTCGCTCGTCAAGACGGCCATCGCCGGCGGCGATCCGAACTGGGGACGCATCGTCTCGGCCGCCGGTTACGCGGGCGTGACGTTCGATCCCTCTCGCGTGGCGCTCGACGTGAATGGCACCTCCCTGTACCGCGACGGCACCCCGGTTCCGTTCGATGCCCCCGCCGTGTCCCGCTCGATGCGTGCCAACCGCGAGACCCACGTGCTGCTGACCCTGGGCGCAGGCGACGCGGGCGTCCGGTTCTGGACGAGCGACTTGACGGTGGACTACGTCAAATTCAACGCCGACTATCGGACCTGACCGGGGTGTTGGACCTGCCCCGGGGGCTTGCAAACGAATCCCGATTTGGGTACATGGTAGGGAACGGAGTCCAGGGGTCGAACCAGGAATTGTCAGGAGGAGGCGACCGTATGCAAACGACCATCGAGATCCCCCAAGCGTTTTCGGTGCGAGACGAGCACGAGTTCTATCCCTTTCAGCACCTGTTGGCTCGACTCAATCCCGAGTTGCGGGTGATCCAGATCGCCACCGGCGTTCATCTTCACGGCGGGTGCACGGTGTTCTGGGGGTTCGTCTACCAGGAGGGGCAAGAGCTGACCAAGGAGGACGTGGAAGCGGCCCTGAAACGCGCCGGGTACGATTTCGCGCAAAACGGCCAGCTCCAGTATGCGGGCCTGCTCACGAGCCGGCCGGCGACAAGGGCTAGTGCGGCGTGAGCACGTGAGGCGAAGTGCCGGAGTCGAAGTGCCGGAGTGTGAGCGACGGCATCCAGGGGGGCGCCGCACTCGATCCCAGGCACCCCCCGCCTTTGGCCTGAACGGTGCTTGGTTATCCCGCGGCAGAAAGCAACGCTAACGCGTCGTCCTCCGTCTCGGCAAACGTCAGGATCCGGTCCAATTTAGCCCCCGTTAACGTTTCGCGGACGACCGGGGTCAATTCGCACAGGACGAGTCTTCCTTTGGCGTCCTGCATCCGTCGGTTCAAGGCGATGAGGCCGGCGATAAACGAACTGCTGACGAGGGCCACGCCTGACAGGTTCAGGATCACATTCGGCGGACTGCAACGCGAAATGCAGGCTTGGCTGACCCGCACAATGTCCTGGTTGGTCGGCACTTTCCCGCTGATCACATCGGCCACCAACGCGTTGCCTTCGGTGCGCAGGCTGAACCACAGCACGTGCGAGCATTTCGGACAAGCGGCGTCGCCAGGCAACTGCAGCGGCCCGACATCCAAGGGGTTACCGCAAATCGGGCATTCTGTCGGCCAAGGTTTATTTGCTCGACTCACTGGCGTCGCCTGATTGTATCCGAGAAAAGAAAACGCTCCGCTTCCGCCAGTATTTAACCAGACCGCCGCTGAATTGCAAACTCCCTCCACCCATAACAGCGAGAAATTGGCTTACCGAACCTTCCACTCCAGTATGCCCCCCGAGAACTTGGGCTGCAATTGCAGCTCGATTCTCAGCCCAGCGGTGGTGACCGGCGCGAAACGGACCAGGTTGTACCGGTCTTTGGCGACTCCCAAGCCGTCCTGCGAGTCCACCGGCTTCCACTGGTCGCCGTCTCGGTACAGCAGACGCCAGGACTCGGGGACCCGGCAACCGCCATGCCCGGAGTCGTCGAACCAATACACCTCGACCGCTTCGACCTTGGTCGGCCGCTCGAAATCGTACTGCACCCACTCGGCAGTTCCCTTATGGTCCCACCAGGTGAGGCGGGGGATCGAGTGATCATTCGAGTCGGCCGGCTCGGCCTGATCATTCACGGCAGCGACGGAGTCGGGCGGCCAGCAGTACGAGGACGACGCGCGGCTGCTGGAGGCGAGGGTCGGGGGCAAGGGGACCTGGGCCAGTTCGACGGTGGTTGGCAACCAGACCGCCATCTCGTTCGCCCCGCGATGGCACCACGCATAGTAGGGGATCATGGTCAGTGCCGCCGGCTTGGTCTGCACGCTGCCGTCGTCGCCGCGGAACGCTTCGCTCGCCGTCCCCCGCAGGACGCTCACCCCGCCCAGCAGGTCCGCGCGGTGCTCGGGTGTCAATTCGACGTCGTCCGGCAACACCAAGTTCAGAGCGCGGCCGCCGTGGTCGGCGCCTTCGATGCAGTACAGGACGGGCCCGCGTTCGACCGCCACGCGCCCTCGGTCATCCGCCACCTTGTCGTGGGCCAGCACGCGGCGGACGGGCATCGGCAGGTCCAAGTCCACGACGTCGCCGGCCCGCCAGTCGCGACGGAGCGTGGCATAGCCGTGCTGCAAATCCAGTTCGATCGGCCGGCCGTTGACGGCCAGCGTCACCGCCGAGGTCGCCTGGCTGGCGTAGCGGTACAAATCGCTGGGGACGGGACGCCCCTGGGCCCAGCCGGGTATTCGCAGCTTCAGCGCCGACAGGCCGGCCGGGTCGCCCTGCACCGTGATCCGGAGCTTGCCGTCCCAGGGGTAGCGCGTCTGTTGTTCCAACGTCAACGTGCCCGCGGGCAGCTTGATCGCTCCGCTGCCGGCGACGTACAGGTTGACGTAGACATCCTTGTC
Organism: uncultured Planctomycetaceae bacterium; assembly: GCA_903927685.1. The sequence goes on along the minus strand of CAIYOB010000686.1, from coordinate 6,776 downwards.
CTGCCGGGCATACACGTATCCGGCGATCGACGGAAAGAACCGCACGACATTGACCGGGCAGCACGAGCAGCCGAACCAGGGGCTGCGAACCAGATCGCCATGATTGAAGCGGTACCGGCCGTCGCACGCCAGCGGATTCGGATAGAAGAACTTGTCGCCGGACATCGAAACGCCCGACAGGAAGCCGTTGTAGATAATCCGTTCGAGGACATCGATGTACTTGGCGTCGCCGTGCAGCAGGAACATGCGGTGATTCCACAGCGCGTTGGCGATCGCCGCACATGTCTCGTTATAGGCTTTCAGGTTCGGCAAGTCGTAGGGCTGGCTGTAGCCTTCGCCGTGGTCGCACACGCCCACGCTGCCGGTCAAGTACATCTGGCGGGAAACCATGTCTTCCCACAGGCGGTCGATGGCCCGGACATAATCCTGGTCGCCGGTCAGGGCGGCCACGTCCGCCACGCCGCTGTACAGGTACCCCGCCCGAACCGCGTGGCCGGTCACCTCGGTCTGCTCGACCAACGGTTTGTGGTCCTGGCAGTACTCGCCATAGATCTTTCGCTTGTCGGCCCGGCCGCGCATATCGATAAAGAACTTGGCCAGCCGCAAGTAGTCCTCCTTGCCGGTCGCGCGGTACAACTTGACCAGACCGATCTCAACCTCCTGGTGTCCCGGCACGTCGATCAGCTGGCCGGGCTCCAGGCCAAACGTCTTGACCAGGTAGTCTGCATTCTTGATGGCCACGTCGAGGAACGAGCGTTTGCCGGTCGCCAGGAAGTGGGCCACCGCGGCCTCGTACATGTGGCCGACGTTGTACAGCTCATGACTGGCCGCCAGATTCGTCCAGCGTTGAGGCCCCGTCATGCCGTTGGTGAATCCCAGCGTCCGCGCGGTGTACAGGTAGCCGTCGTCTTCCTGAGCCGCGGCGATCTTGACGATCAAGTCATCCAGGTACTTGTCCAGCGCCGGATCGGGGTGCATCGCCAGCGTGTAACTGGCGCCTTCGACCACTTTCACCACGTCCGAGTCGTTGAACGGGATGCCCTCGAACTGGCCCTGCTCCAGTCCGCCGGCCCGCGCAAAATTGTTGATCCGCCCCGTTTCTTCACATTTCTCGAAGTCGTACCGCACGGTGACCGTGCGATTCGTCTCCAACCGCGGCAGCCAGAACCCGTCGTTGATCCGGACGTCGGTCAAGGGCACCGGCGTATAGGGATAATCCTTGGTTTGGGCGGCAGCGGCGCCGGCCAAGCCAAGGCCTGCGGCAATAGCGAAGAGGACTCGAAATGGCATGCTGAAACTCCTCCGGGGCTTGGGGTCAGGCCAAGAATATCATCTGCGGCGACACGCGAGTCAACCGGCCGAACGCAGTTGGTGCAGCGTGGCCTGCAGGGCTTGCAGTACGCGGGCGACGTTTTCCGGCCGCGCGGTATGCCCCATCAGGCCGATCCGCCAGATGCGGCCCGCCAGCGGCCCGAGGCCGGCGCCGATTTCGATGCCGTACTGGTCGAGCAGCGTTTTTCGCACCGCCGCCTCCGGGACGCCCTCGGGGACCAGGACCGCGTTCAGCATCGGCAGCCGGTAGGGGGCTTCGACCAGCATGCCGATCCCCAACTCGGCCAACCCAGCCACCAGTTGCTCGTGGGCCTGTCGGTGGCGTTGAAAGACGCGATCCAGGCCCTCGTCGACCAGGCACCGCAACGCCTGGTACAGTCCGTACAGCATGTTGATTGGAGCGGTGTGATGGTAGACTCGCGACGCGCCCTCCCAGTACTTGATGATCATCGTCAGGTCCAGGTACCAATTGGGGACCTTGTTCGACCGCGCTTGCAGCTTGGCCACGGCCCGCTCGGAAAAGCTGATCGGCGCCAAGCCCGGCGGGCAGGAAAGGCATTTCTGCGTGCCGCTGTACAAGACATCCGCTCCCCAGGCGTCCATGGCCACGGGAATCCCGCCCAGGCTGGTCACCGTATCGACCAGGTACAGGGCATCGCAGGCCCGCACCAGGGAGCCGATCTCGGCCACGGGGTTGCACACACCGGTCGATGTCTCGGCGTGGACCACCGCCACCAAGTCGTACTCCCGCGTCGCCAGCCGCTCGCGCACGGCTTCGGGCACCACGGGCGTGCCCCAGGGGAATTCCAGCGTGTCCACCTCGGCACGCAACCGTCCCGCGACGTCGGCCATCCGCTGCCCGAACACTCCGTTGCTCAGGATCAAGACGCGGTCGCCACCCTCGATCAGATTGACAAAGCTGGTTTCCATGCCGGCCGAGCCCGTCCCGCTGATGGGCAGCGTCAGCGCATTGCCGGTCCCGATGACCTGCCGCAGCAACGCCTTAATCTCCTCCATGATCGCCAGGAACCGAGGATCCAAATGGCCGATCGTCGGCCGCGCCAGGGCTTGGTATACCTCCGGCGGCACACACGAGGGCCCAGGCCCCATCAACAACACCGGCGACAGCTCGTCCAAACGATTGGCAGCAACATTCATCATGGCGCTCTTCGACTTTGTGACTCAGCAACTTTGTGACTTTGTGACTCGCGTGACTCAGCGACTTGCGTTTGTCGCTCGGTTATACTGATCCCGGTGGCCGCTGGCTAGTGTCCGTCCATGTCAAGACTTGGGAAGGGAGGTTCCGATGCAGCCTGCTCGACAAGCCCTGATCGAAGCGTTGTTTCCGGACGGTATGCCCGGACTGTGGTGCCCGTCGCTGACGCATTTTGCCGCCCCGGGGCGGATCGATCGCAGCCGGATCGAACGGCACTTGGCGCAGCTCGCGCCGTATGCCCGCGGACTGCTCGTCCCCGGTTCGACGGGCGAAGGCTGGCAGTTGGGACCGGACGAGGTCCGCGAGTTGCTGACGCTGGTCATCGCCGCGGCCCAGCGGTGGAATCTGCACGTGCTGATCGGCGTTCTGAAGCGGGACACCCCCGCAATGCTCGACACCATCGCGTCTACGACTCAATGGCTGCAAACGCTGGCGGGGACCCACGATTGGTTCGACATCGCGCGGCGGACCCGCGTCGTCGGATTCACCGTCTGCGCCCCGCAGGGAGCGGATTTGACGCAAGAGCAGATCCAGGCCCAACTGGAGCAGGTACTGAAGTTGCAACATCCCACGGCGCTGTACCAGTTGCCGCAGGTCACCGGCAACGAGATTTCGCCGGCGACATTCCTGCACCTGGTCGAACGCTATCCCAACTTGTTCTTGTTCAAAGACACCAGCGGCCAGGACTGGATCGCCCGCGCGGGGATCGATCCGGGCGGCGTATTCCTGGTCCGGGGCTCCGAGGGCGGCTACAGCCGCTGGCTCAAGTCGGCTGGCGGGCCCTACGACGGGATGCTGCTTAGCTCGGCCAACAACTTTGCCCCGCAGTTGGCCGAAATCCAACAGTGCCTGCGCGCCGACCGGCGGACCGAAGCGGATGCGCTCGCCGCCCGAGTCGAACGCGTGGTGACCCGCTGCTTTGATGTCGTCGCCGGCGTCTCGGCAGGCAACCCGTTCACCAATGCCAACAAGCTGCTGGATCACGTGCTGGCATACGGTCCCGACGCGCCGCGGCAGCCTCCGCCGCTGTTGCACGGGGGCCAGCGGCTGCCGTCCGAATTGGTCGCCCCCGTCGTGGCCGCCCTGCAAGAACAGGACTGGCTCCCCGCCAGCGGCTATCTGGCCGAGCCGTAGGTGCCGGCCTCATCCCTCAGCGACACCAGCCCCCGAGTCCGCAGCAGACCGGCGGACCGCCCTATCGGTCCCCGCCGAGCCATTGTGGCACGCGGGGTGATTTGGGCTGGCGCAGCCATTGTGAATCTGGTTAGGACTGAGCCAGTCGTACCTTGTCGAGCGATGCTAAGCATGGTTCGAGAAATAGCTGTCCGATTGTCGCCTTTCGCTCCGCGGAAGGACGTTCTTTCGCGGACCGAAAGACGACACTGATCAGTGTCAGGCGTTGACGTACGTTGACCCGCAGCGTCGTCGGACAAAGCCTGTCGTTGGTGGGCGTCCCAGATCAGCGATGTTCGATGTCGATCACGCGCAGGGTTCCTGCCGGTATTTGCAGCCGGACCTGATTTTGGACGATAACCAGGTTGTCGTTGCTCAGGATATCGTGGCAGGCAATACCGTCCAGATGCTGCAACACGATCTGCGCATCGCGATCGGCCGGGTCGAGATATCCGGGATCGATCAGGGTGACCCGCACATGGGTAGCATCGAGACGCACGACCGACCAGTGCGCCGGCCCCGTGACTCGCACCGGCAGCCGCTGGGCCGCCGACTGCAACGCCGCCAGTACCGTGCTCTGGTAGGCCGCAGCGTCGCGGCGTTCTCCCCGGTCATCGTACCAGTACTGCCCGTCCGTCTGGAGGATCTGGCGAAAACTCGATTCCGGCGCGAGCGGTGTGTCGGCCGGCACGATGGCCACCATTCCCAAGGCGGCCGGGGCCAGGAAGTTGCACTGCCTGCGCTCCAGTCCATACACATAGCGCGAAGCATCGTGGTCTGCCAGAGGCGCTCCACCCCAATAGCAATCCAGTCGGTCAAACACCATTTCCGGGTGCGTCCGCGCGGGGTATTGATAAGCATGGCCGTTGATGCCGTGCTGGATATAGTCCGGCGCCGGCGGGCTCCGCATTCCGATCGCCACATCACTCAAGGACAGCAGTTCCTCCCGAGCCGGAATGCGCAGGATGCCTTCTTCAAGCATGTCATAGAAGGGAGTTAACTGCTGGAAGACGCGAGCGGAAAACGGTCCCTGGTGGACGTCGTTGAAGAAGACGCCGGCGCCCAACGCCGCCTGGGACATAAGATCCCGCAGGTGATGTGTCGGCACTTGCTGGCCGCCGTATTCCCACATCCGGTCCCAGTTCGCATTGTCCGTGACCACGCGGCACGACCAGGCGTCGAACCTGCCGGCTTGCCACAGTCCGATGCGGCCCGCCAGACTGAGTTCCTGCGTGCGGCAGTTGGTTTCTTCCAAGCCTGGCACGAACACGTCGCGGTATTGTCCGCCGAGCAGCACGTCCTTCAGGAACGGGATATAACACGCGCCGTTCCAGTAGATGTTCTTGTTGCGGAAGATGATCTTTTTGCCGTGCTGTCGGCACAGCTCCGCGACGGGCAGAATGAGCTGCTCCATCACTTCCTGCATCTGCGAATCCACGCCCTCCATTTCGGCGAACTCAAATCCCCACAACGTCGTCGGGGCCGCCTTGACGATTCGCTGAAACGTGGACAACGGATAAAAGATCGCATGACCGTGCCCGGCCCACAGCAGGAAGGGCTGCCCTTCCGCTTCCCGCTTCGCCGCCGCCGCTTCGATCTCGTCGGCCGTCATCTCGTACCGCCAGCGGCGGTCGATGTCGCGGCACCAGAGTTCGTCCCGGTCGTGGTACTGCTGGGTCCACAGGCAACTGCGGACGAACCGCAACGAGCGATACTCGCGATTGACGGGCGTCGACGAAAGCACGGCCACGGGCCGCGGCGGGGGCTGGTAGTCCGGGGCCTGGAAGGTGGCGATTTGACGCTGGAGAGTGGCCAGGTTCCGTTCGATCTCCGCCAGCTTTCCGACCGCGCGCAGAGTCTGGAATGCCTCGCGCCAGCCTGGCTGGTCAAGTCGCAGCGCGTAGATGCCGTCGCCGCCCGAGACGCTGCTGCCGAGGAAACAGGTGCGCAGCACCGGATCGTAGGTGCAGTCAGCCAGAGAGTAAGGCCCCGTTAGCACCTCGCGGCACGAACCGTCAAGCTCGTACAGGATCAGCACGTTGCCGAAGTGCCCCAGGATGAACTCGTCATCGGGCAGGGTTACGTGGCGAAGCAGGTTCATGCGGTAAGGAATATTGGGAATCCGCCGATCGTTGTTCGTGAAGAGCTGTTTCCCCTGCCCGTCATAGGCCACGACACGACCATTCTCCCCCCAACCCGCGCTGAGGAGAATGTCGTCACGTTGATCCTTGTCGACGTCGACGATCAACATGCTGAAGAACCGCCGGCCGCCGTTGGGGATCTGGGCACCCCGATACTCTTGCTTCCAAAGGACGTTCAGGTTCGCGGGGTCGATCGCCAGCAGGGACAACCTGCCGTTCAGGCCGCTGGACGCGGTGGCGACGGCGACCGCGTCCCGGCCTTGGCCGCGGAAATCACCGGTCCGGATATGGCGGATGCAGTGTTCGGTCGGCAACGATCCCCGCAGTTCCCCTCGGGACGACAGGGCGTACAGCTCCTGCTCGACCCCACCGGTCAGGATGATCGGTAGGCCGTTGGCTTGACGAGCCGCGGCGACCTGAAACAACGGCGCAGGGCGGTTGAAGGTCCACAGCAGCGAGCCGTCGTCATCGACGGCATGCAGGGCGCCAGCGGCTGTCGCAACCAGGGCTTCGTCTCGCTGGTCTCCATCGATGTCCGCCACACAGAGATCGTAGGGAAAATCACTGCCAGGCTTGGCGCTCCACAGCTGCTCGCCTTGCGGTGTAAAACACAGCACCGCACCGTCGTACGCGGCGGCCACGATTCCGCGGCGACCGCCCGCCAGTGCGGCAGTGCCAAGGTGGTAGATGGTGTGCCCGCCCGTGGAGAAACTCGCAGGCGCCGCGTCCGGCTGCGCTGGCGCTCGCCCGGGCAAAGCAAGCACGAGCAACACGATGCCCGGGATCCAATGCAGGTTGCAGTTCCTTGTCCGCACGTGTCGCCCTCCAGATCGAGATAAGTGGCCCCGGAAACTGTCTTGCCTTCGTCTCTTCCCCGCTTCGTTTGGCTCCGACCCTCGTCAATCGGATCCGCC
>CAIYOB010000685.1 GCA_903927685.1 uncultured Planctomycetaceae bacterium | reverse complement strand
GCCTTCAGCGTACTGGAAATGCCCGGAGAGCAGGCCGACCGCGCGGCTCATCTCCTCCATGTGGTTGAGATAAGAATCGATCCCCTGGCTCGCGTCCAGCCACTCCTTCTGGCTTCGGTGGGCGGCCAGCATCTCCCGCTTCTGTACCAGCACGCTGCCGATATCCACATACAGTTCAGCCGCCACCGGCCGGCGCAGCGGGGACGCTGGCGCAATTCTGACCGCCCGCCCAGACGCCGCGCAGGGCGTTGCTGGTGCCCGCCACGAAGACTCCCCGGCCGGACAGTTCGCCGACCAACAGGGTTTGCGACAGGCCGTCCAGGATCTCGGCGGCCGCGGTCTGGGTTCGCAGGCCCGTGCTGATGTTCAGCAGGATCCCGCTGTTGGCGGCGTAGGGGGCGTTCGTGGCCGGATTGAGGAAGCTCGCATGCACGGTCGGACCGCTGATGCCCGTATAGTCGATGCAGGCCATGTCCTCGCCGGTGCCGGCGTCCCATAGTCCCGGATTGACCAGGTCCAATGTGATCCGCTGGCCGACCCGGGTGGCGTGCCGCCGAGCCGTGCTGGGGCAGAGGAAACTCGACACCTCCTTGGATACCGCCTCGCGGTTCTCCGGCCCCCACAGCGGCTTGCGGAAGTCGATCAGCTCATAAGCGGCCGATTCTTCCATCCACTCCAGAATCAGCGCCGGCCAGCCCCAGGTCTTGTGCCCGACGACCACCAGTCGCTGGCCGGCGGGAAAGGCGCCCAGATTGGACACATGGTTCTGCATCCCGATTCCGATCTGCTTCAGGTTGTTCGCGCACTGGGTGCGCCGGGCCGCCTCCCGCGCCGTCTGGACGGCCGGCAGCAGCACGGCCAAGAGCATCCCGATAATGGCAATCACGACCAGCAGTTCCACCAGCGTAAAGCCGGCAGCGTTTCCAGGGCGTGACGCGCGCTGAGCCATAACCCGAGCCCCCGTAGAGTTCCCGGTATTGTCCACCACCGTGGGGGCGCAGGAAAGTAGGTCGGGCCATTTTTCTTGGCGGGGCAAATCGCCTGAGGGCATCGGTCGTCCGGCCCATCGTTCCAGGGCTTTGGGGCGGGTGGGGTTGAGAGTTCAACGGTCCTGCGGAAGCGGTAAATCAAGCGGATGATCTCCGCAGGCACGTCGAGCAGATTGGTGGCGAGCCGCAGGAGCTTCGAATCTTAGCGGCGGCAGTTTTGTCGGATTTGTTGGATAGGGAAGCGACTGCGACATTAGTAGCCGTCGCCCGCAGTCCCGCAGAGGATGATCTCCTTCGCTTCTGGGCGGCCATCGACATCGTGGTCGTGACAGAGGGGGCCGTCGACGATGTGGACGTCGCTCGCGCGTTGGGTATCCGCCGGGGGATGCTGCCAATCGATTCTGAAGGGGAGGCTGGATGGGATGCGCTTACTGCCCAACTCGCGGCCTGTCACGCCGTCGCCCAACGAGGCACGTCGTTCGCAGTTCGCTCGACCGCAAGGAGGCTGCTCCGCTCGCTTTCGGCTCGCGACAGCAGTTGGCAACCCTGGGACGGTGACCTCAATACCGTCGTATACGTTCTCGCGGCCCTGTACTTCGTCGGGGCACCAATCGCCTGGGCGATTCTCTATCGCCGTTGGCTGGAAAGAGGCAAGTTCACGCTTCGGTCTTTCATGGTTTTGACAGCGATTCTTGCGTTCGGTCTGGCGATTCCGACATTGTTCGATGCGATCGTTCCTCTGCGTTTCGACGACCCCGATTGGGAGAGGACACGACAGTACAGTAGCCGGTATACCGCAAACGAAGCCATCCCGGACGCCGGCATTTCGCGGCTGTTTGAAGCTACAGAGTAGCTGGGTGTGCTAGTCCAGCGAGTTTCGCTGGAACAAGGTAACAAGGGACATCGCCCGTTTGGTCAAAAGAACCAGCTGGCGATTTAAGTCTTTGGCAATTTGGAGTTAGTGTAGCGCGGAGCCCGGAATCTCGGCCCAACGTGGGGGCAGAAGAAGGGGACAGGTCTAATTTCGTTCGTTAACCTGACTTCGATGAGCGGGGTGTTGTCCGACTCCGCGACGGGGGCCGACAGGGGACAGCCCCTGCAGGTTAGTCGGCTTCAGCCGACTCGCCCTTTGCCGCCAGCTTCAGCTGGTGGGGCGGTGTTCCCAGGCTGTTTCCAGGAGCCGGCTTCAGCCGGACTTCGCGCTGCGGGTTTCAACCGGACGGCCGAGCGACCGGGGAAAATGTCGCTGGGGGCGGTGGGTGTCTGAAGACCGGACCAGAAGTCCGGCTCAAGCCGGCTAATGCGAATCGGGGATCTACCACCCACCAGCTGAAGCTGGTGGCAAACAGGGAGCCGACTGAAGTCGGCTAACGAGAGCCGTCGGCACCGGCGACGAGCACGCCGCGGATGGCGCCCGGCTGGCGCGCCTCCGGCGTGCGGAAACCGCTGGGGGCCATGACTTGTTGCAGACCCCGCAGGCTATCCACCCCGGATTGAACAAGCCCAGCAGCAACAACATCGCCTACCATGACTTGCTCCTGCCATTGTTGACAGCCTTTCCGGGATGTTGGAAAAGGCTGGCAACGCCCGTGCCCAAGCAGGCTGATCTTGGGCTAGCAAATCTCGGGCCGAACAGTATTGGACCTGTCCCGTTTAGTTGCCTCCGGTTGCTTGGTCGAGGGAAGCCGCCAACGCTGGTGGCGCCGGGGCAAACGACTGCGGGCCGGGCCTCAGGCGATCTCGAAGCCCTTCCGCTGTTCGCGGCTCAGCCACCGGTTGGCTTCGTCGTCGCCGGTGAACCGCTCTTGCTCGGGGTCCCAGTTCAGCGGCCGG
>CAIYOB010000684.1 GCA_903927685.1 uncultured Planctomycetaceae bacterium | reverse complement strand
GACTGAGGGGCAACCGCCGTCGGCGCGTGGTTCGGCGCGCGAAGTGATCAGCTCGCGAAGCATCCGCTCGAGCGAGTCCAAGCGATCCTCGATCCGGTCGAACCGTGAGTTTGCCACCTCGGCAGGCCCATCCCCGGCTCGCCGGGAATCGTGACGCATCGCCTGATTGTCGTAGACTCGGCGCCCCAGGCCCAGTTGCAGATCGGCGTTTGGCCGCTCCGGCGTCGCGCGGGTTGGCTCGTGTTCCGGTGTCCCTTCTGCCATGTCAAGTCGGCTCCAAGATTGCGGTCTCCTGCCGGTCAAACTTGGGATGCTGGCAGCGCCGACGGGAACAAAAATGGGGAGTCCGCAGAGAAATGTTTCATATCTCTACGTGTTGTGTCGATTATCCGAAATCGACGGTATGTAGCGGATGGCGGGGACTTTTCCCAAGCATCCCCAGATACTCTTAATTCGGGTAATCTGCGGGGACTGCGCAGAGGTTCTGTCTCGGGGTTAGCATCCGGCGAGCGTGCCGTTTCGGGATGTACCGCGACCTGGGGGGCGAGTCAGGCGACTGTCTGCGCGCCTTGCTGCCCGGCAGGCCTGCGGTGGGTGTATTTCAGGATGGCCGATAGCGAAGGTGGAGAGCCAGGGTCATGAAGATCACGCGAAACGATGCGATTGCGCACCTGCGCAAGGTGTTGGTCAGGCGCCGCGATGCCTTGCGAAGTGCTCTGGCAGGTGACCTGAGCCTGCTCAAAGAGCTGCGGGGCCAGAGTCGCGGGGACGTGGCCGATTTTGCCCTGGATGCCGCCCAGGACGAACTGAGCTCGCAATTGGCCGAGGTCGAAAGCCGCGAGTTGACGAATATCGAAACCGCTCTGGAACGGATCCGGGACGGGAACTTCGGCATGTGCGAAAACTGTGAGGAACCCATTCCGCTACCGCGGCTGCAAGCCCTGCCGTACGCGACCTTGTGTATCAGCTGCCAGCGGGAAGCGGAAAAAGACGGCTCCCGCCGCGGTTCGGACTTGGCCCGGATGATGGCTTCCAGCCTGGACGGCGATTTCTCCTTCCGCGACATCGAAATGGACGTGACCTAGCCGGACACGCCCTCCGCCTCGGTACCCCACTTGTCGCGTAACGGAGTTCGTTCGCATGAACGCTCGACCACTCGCTCTCGGTGTCTGCCTGGCCGCGCTGCTGCTGGGCGGCAGTGCACCGCCGCGGCTTTGCGCCCAGTCGCCGGCGGACGGCGTGCTGGAAGTTCTGCCCGTGACCACGGAGTCGCGGCAGCGGTTGTACGCGGAGATCGATCGCGAGGTGGCCGCGTTGGAGCAGCAGGGCACCTTGCTGAAACGGGTCGTCCGCCTGGTCACCCCCACGGTCGTACACATCGAGGCGGTCAAGTCCAGCAGCCAGGATGTCCGGTTCTCGCGCCGTTCGGTCGAAGAAGCCGGCTCGGGGGTCGTCATCCAGCACGAGAGTGCCTTCTATGTGCTGACCAACCGCCACGTGATTAACGAATCCCAGCTCAACCAGATCAAGATCAAGCTGGCGGACGGCCGGGTCTTGAATCCGAAGCAGGTCTGGACCGATCGCGGTACGGATGTGGCCATCATGGAGATTCAGGCCGAGAATCTGGTGCCGGCCCGCGTGGGAGACAGCGATCAACTGGAAATCGGCGACTTTGTGCTGGCCGTCGGCAGCCCATTCGGCCTGAGCCATTCGGTGACCTACGGCATCATCAGCGCCATGGGCCGCCGCGATCTGAAACTGGGCGACGGCAGCGTCAAGTACCAGAATTTTCTGCAGACCGACGCGGCCATCAACCCCGGCAACAGCGGCGGGCCGCTGATGAACCTCCGCGGCGAGGTAATCGGCATCAACACGGCGATCGCCAGCAGTTCGGGCGGCAGCGAAGGGATCGGCTTCTCGATTCCCATCAAGATGGTGATGACTGTCGCCAACCAGCTGATCGAACAGGGCAGCGTCGTCCGCGCGGACCTGGGCGTGCGGCTGGATTCGCGATTCGACGCCAGCCGTGCGACGGCCGCGGGCCTGTCGCATCCGGTCGGCGCGCTGGTCTCGAACGTGACTCCTAACTCACCGGCCGCCGCTTCCGATCTCCGCGCCGGCGATGTCATCCTGAAAGTGAACAATGTCCAGGTCGAAGACGACGCCCACCTGGTCAATCTCGTCAGCTTGAGCCCCGTGGGCGAGGCGGTCAACCTGGTGGTCTTCCGTCAGGGAACGACGCTGTCCGTCACGGTCCGGGTCGGCAAGCGCGAAGATTTCGAGCCGGAGTGAACGGATGCGGATTACGGCCCCTTCACCTGGATCGGCAGTTGGTCGATCTTGGCCGCCAGGATGAAATCGTTCTCGCTCAGCCCGCCGATGGCGTGCGTCCAGAGTTCGATCCAAACCCTGCGGTAGCCCTCCAGATGCAAATCGGGGTGATGCCCGTCCTCTTCCGCCACCTGGGCGACCCGTTGAAAGAACTCCATCCCCGCGACGAAGTTCTTAACGGTCCAGTCCTTGCGGATTCGCTGGCCATCGTGCGTCAGGTACCACCCGGACAGCTTGCCCACTTGGACCCGCGCCTGCTCGACCGGGCACGCCTCGACACCGCCTTCACAAGGCTTGCACTTCTTCGTAACCAGTTGCTGCGATTCTTGAACGTCCATCGATCCCTCCTTGGACACCTTAGCGCCGGCCGGCCCCGCTGGCAAGCCCCGATCCGCCCGACGCGAGATCGTAACTGAGCATCGGCGCCGCGTAATAGCCCATCGCGGCCACGGCGACGTCGAGCCGGTAAATCGGATCCTGCATCAAACAGGTGCGCCGGTCCGTGGCGGGAATCGTCGTGGTGTAGATCCGCAACTCGCCCGGCGCGCTGGTGATGAGCTCCTCCCGCCAGTCGCCCAGCACGTCGGCAACCGCCACCCACCGGCCCACGATCTTAGGCGGATGTTCGCCACCGCGGAAGTCGCAGATCTTTGCGCCGCGCAATAACTCTCGCTGTGGATCGGCGTCCCAGTACACCGGCTGCGACATCGTGCCCTGCCGCTCGTCCGACAGCATTGCCCCTGGCGCGCTGAACAGCCAGCTCCGGGAAAAATGGCGCTCGCGGTCCAAGTCCGCCGCGTGGCATTCGGAACCCGGGTAGCGAGCGTCGATGTCGGCGCACATCCCATCCGTCCCGACGTGATTGGTCGCCGTCGAAAGTCCCCACAGCACCGTCCCCGTCTTGGCATCCACCAGGCACAGGCCGTTGTTCTGCCGAGGCGGCTCGATGCCGTAGAAGATCTCCAGGCCGGGACGAGCCGGATCGATGTCTCCGACGAAGCAATAGTCGGGGTGTCCGAAGCCTGTGGACCACAAGCCGTTGCCGTTGTCGTCGACGACGGCCGAGCCGACGATGATCTCGTCCCGGCCGTCCGCGTCGATGTCGGCCGCGTGCAGGATATGGGCGCCTTGACTGTTGTAGCGTCCGCGGCCGGTCTCTTCGCGGCTGTCCCAAGTCCACAGTCGGCGCAGTCCCCGGGTGCGAGTGAACTCGTAGGCCACCAGCCGGATCGTCGTGTAGGTGCCCCGCTCGACGATCAGGCAGGGCGTCCGGCCGTCCAGGTACGCGACGCAGATCTGATTGCGGCTGGACAGGTTGTAGTTGAACGGCTCGCCGGGAATCTGGCGTGACGGCCAGTCGTCCCGCGCCAGCTCCGTGCCGGTGGGGCCATCGAGGATCGAAATCCACTCCGGCCCGGTCTGCACTCGTCCATCCTCGCCGCGCGGGTCGCCCTCGCCGGTCTTCACCGCCACCTCGGCCTTGCCGTCCCCGTCCAAATCGAACACGGTCAACGGCGAGTACCAGATGCCGCGTTCGATGGCCCAGCCGAGGTCCTTTTGCCAGAGCCGCCGGCCGTCCCGGGTGTAAGCCTCCAGTTGGTACGTGTCTGGACTGGGCGTCCACCACGGCAGCGCTGGATCGATGCTGTCTGCCGGCAGCTTCAGGACGAAGTCGTAACGGCCATCGCCGTCCAGGTCCCCGATACCGACCTTCTGGAACGTGACGCCCGGGTCGAGCTGCAAGATCTGGCCGGACGGGGCGAGTTCGTCGGCACGTACCAGGACGGGCCGGGCGACGGCCGGTCCGGCGGCGGTCCCGGTCACACGCACGGAGTAGGAATACTCGCGGCCCGCCGTCGCCGTGTCGTCCACGAAGTCGGTGGTGGCTTGAATGGGCGTCTTGTTCAGCTGCTCCGGCGCTTCGCCCGGCACACCGCGGTAGATGTCGAACGCGACATCCCGCGGATCGGTATCCAACAGTCGCCAACTGACATAGACTCGGCCGGGGCCCGCCGGCGTGGCGACCAGCCCTCGATCCAGGGCTTCCCGAACGCGGGTTTGGGCAAATCCGGCCACCAGCGGCTTTTCGACCCGTGCGGGTACCGGACGAAAGGTCAGGCAATCGTAATAGGATGACCCCGGACTGGCCGAGTGGACAAAGCGGTCATCGACCCACAGTTCGAAGGTGCCAGCTTGGATGTCAACGATGCCGATCGTGCGGTCGGCATCATCCTTTCGCTCCCAAGTCTTTCCGTCCCGCGAGATCGCCAAGGCCCGCCCCAGCTTGATCTCGACTTCGTACCGGCCGCCCGGGATGCCCGTGATTCGCGTGTGCAAGGGCGGCGCGCCGTCCCCAGGCGTGGCCCGGTCCTGCTTGACGACCGGCGATTGCAGCACGACGCCGCCGGACCATTTGCGCTGCGCGTCCGTGTCGGTGCTCCACAGGTTCCAGTGGGTGGCCGTCGCCTTGTCGGCTTGCCACGCGTCGGTGGGCGTCGTCCAGTCCTCCGCCTCGTAAACCAGGGGCGTGAAATCCGCCGGAACCTGCCCCGCGGCCGGACCGGCCGCCAGCAGGATCGTCCAACCTGTGACACAGAAAATAAAGCTCTTATCCACGCTGACTCCCTCCCAGGGTTCAAAATACCGCGGTAACAGCGCTCGTTCTGTCGCCTGCTGCTGCGCCTCGGTCAGTCCTGCCCCACCAGGAACGTGCCCTGCACGGGTCCCAGGGACAGCGGAACGCGCGTCACCGGCTGGCCGTGCTCCGTCAGCCGGGCTCCCTCCACGGCCGCGATCTTACCCGTCTGCGGATCCCACTGTTCCAGTTTCATCGCTCCCCGCAATCGCACGTGCGTCTCGATCGGAGTATCCGACGAGTTGGCCACGAAGTACACCTCCCGTCCCTCAACGACCTTGTGAATGTAGGACAAGTTGCCGCCGGCAACGTCCGGAACCGTCTCCCAGGCAACGTCGGGCACGGGCAGCGCCTCGGCCAGGATGGCACGCAAAACGGCCGCCGAAGGTTCAGGAGCGAACCAACTCTGTCCGCCGGCGGTATTGGCATGCTTCCGCAGGCCGGACTCGATGGGCGTTTCCGCGGGACCAAACATCTCGCTCACGATCTGCCGGACCTCGGCGTCCCGGCCGAATTCGGCCGAGCGATCGGGCAACCGCGTGGTGGCGATCACGCGCCCACCGCCGTCGTAAAACGCCTTGATCTTCTGCAAATTGCTCACGGAGATCGTCGTCGAACCGGGCACGATGAACACGCGATACGTCTGCGACAACTCGGGGCGCACCAGACGCACGGTCGCGTTTTCCACCACGCAGCTTGCGTCCAGGACCTCCGGGTGCACGAAGGTGAAATCATGGCGGACGTCCAGCATCAGCCGCTCGCCCACGTCCAAGTAGTCGGCTTCCGGCGGAATGACCCCGCCTTGATACGCCTGGCCGACCCCGAACCGATAACCCGCCTGCAGCGTCGCGATGGGGTACAGCACGCCGATATCCGCGACTTGCCAGCCCGCGCCGAGGGTCCGCTGCAACCGCCCCAGGTAGCGGTTGTAAGCCGGCAGTTCCGGCCCGTACTGCGGGCTGCGGTGCGACAGTTCCGGTGGAAAGATGATCTGCTGCGGGTCGTACCACACGGCATGGGGCACGAACAGGTTCACCCCTTTGGCAAACTGGTCCAGCGCCTCTTTGTACAAGTTGGCCACGGGCATGTCCTTGATCGCCCCATAGCATTCGCACATCACCCGCGGCTTGCCGTAGTTCACCGCTGCCGAACTGATCACTTTGTAGATCTTCGACGCCCGGCCGTATTGGAAGATCTGGTCAACGCCGGGCATGTCCTGATGTTGAAATGCCTTCATCAGGTCGCCGCACAGGCCCACCGGATTGACGACCTCCTCCTGGTCGACGTGCCCGGTCAGCTCGATCTTGTGCGCGCGGCACCAGTCGTTGATCGTCTTCACAAAGCCATCGGCAAACATCTCGGCCCGCAGCCCAAACAACGCCTGGCGGGCCGCCGCCGTGTCGGGGCCGATGTCCATCCACAGGGCCGGATACCAGCGCGCCGGGGACTCGCCGTACTTGGCCTGAAACCGCGCGTTGAACGACGGCGTCCAGGCGCGGCCGCCTTGAATCCAGTGGAAGGTCGGTTCATCGTAAAACGCGCTGTCGATGGTCCGCCCAAAATGCTGTGGGAATCTCGCATAGTACTTTTCGTAAGTCAACTCGATGAACCGGCGGACCGCGGCGGGATCCAAGTAGTCGATCAGGCCGCGGGCTCCGTCGGGCACGCAGGTGAACAGCATGACGGACCACGCGCCGGCCGGGGCCTCCCAGGCCAGCTTTCCCTCGCGTACCTGGTGCGTCAGGTCGATTCGTTCCTGCGTGGCCTGGTTCATCGCCACGGCGGCCATCAGCGTCCCCGCCGGGACGTCGGCCGTAAACGGCCGCGGGCCGGTAACGTCGCATGTCACCATGTCCAGTCGCTGGCCTAACGCCTCCGGGTACTGCTTGGCCAATAGTCCTCCCGCGCCGCCGCTGGGGAACCAGAACTCGTCGTACAGGCACATCTTCAGTCCCAACTCGGCGGCCGTTTCGACCGCTTCCTGGTAGCGATCCAGGAACGCCGGACTCATGAACTCCAACCCCATCTTCTCGGTCGGCAGGATGCCGAAACCGTAGTAGCCGCTGTCCCGGGCCGCGGTCATGATCGCCCGCGTCTGCTCGCCGCTGGGGGGCGCGTTCCAGAACCACAACGGCCGCGTCTTGCACGACAAGGGCGGATCGCGAAAATCGTCCCGCAGGTCGGCGGCGGCACAGGGGTCGGCCAGGGCACAGAATGCCAGCGAAAGCAGGGTCAGCGTCCAGAATCTCATGGAGTGTCTCCCGAGTGTTTGGCGTGGCACGTCGCCACAATTGCGGGCGCAGCCAGGATGTTCCCTACGGTTTGCCCGCTGTCCATTCCGCGGCCCGGCGGACCAGATCCTCCAGGCCGGCAGTCTGTTCCGGGTGCGGGCTGATGAACAGCACTCGCCCCTGGCCGTAACTGCCCGAGGCGATGGCGGGCGAGTCGACCATGACTCCGGCCGGAGTGCCGTTCTGGGCGACCTCGGTGCGAAAACAGGCGAGTACGTCAAAGTCCGGAATCGCCTCGACGTCCGCGCGTGTGATCACCGGGCCGTTGTGGTAACGGACGTCCACGGGCAGGGGATGCTCGCCCAGGATCTCGCGGCCTGCGGGCGTCAGTTCCATCTTGAGTGTTGCCGCGCCGCGCTGCCAGCGGGATGACACCGTCTTGGCGTCGAAGATCTTCAAGCTCCAGTCGTAGCCGCTGGTGCATAGATAGGCCCCGGCACAGATGCCGATGTAACCGCCTCCGCGCTCGACGAACTGGCGGACCTGCTCGCGGCCCGCTTCGCCGATCGCCGCCGCTTCCTTGCTGCCGCTGCCGCCGGGAAAGACGACGAGGTCGAACTCGGCCAGCGAGCCCGCCGCGATTTCCTCCGCGCCAACTCGCACGACTTGCATCCCGCCGCGGCTCAGAATCCGCTGGACGGACGACGCCCCGTCGCCGCCTGTGCCGCCGGCATCGTATAACGCCACCCAAGTCTTGTCCGCCGCGGCCGAGCGGCCGGTCAGGCGGTCGATGTTCAGCCCTGGATCGAGCATTCCCAGGTGCACCAGCAGCGTCTGGACCAGCAGGCGATGCTGGCGGACGCGTCGGGAGAGTGGCTGCGGCGGCGGCTTGACCGACGACGCATTCTGCTTGGTGTCCGCCCCGTTCTTTGCCGCCGGCTGCGGCGCATCGTTGATCGAGGTCTCCAGGATCATCGCCCGGGCGCCCAGGTGCTCCCCCGCGGCTCGGGCCAGGCTGCCGTCGACCGGCGGGCTCAGCCGCACAAACTGCTTGTCCGACCGCTCGATCGTCGCATTGACCGCCGCCAGCATCCGTTTCGCGGCTTCATCCGTTTCCGCCCGGGGGCAGACAATGGCGCTCGAACCGACCGACTTGGAACCAGCCGCACGAATCCCGCTGCCCTCGTGCAGGTCGACGACCCAAGCGGGCTGCACCGACTGGACCCACTCCCAGATAGCCACCGCCTGGTCGCCGACGCCCGGGCCGGCCTGGCCAGCCTTGGGGAAGTTGCGGTTCAGGTTGCCCAGCGCCTTGTCGACCTCGGGCGTGTTCCGCGTCCGCGCGGCCAGCGCGGGCGGATTCGCCCGCGGCAGCACGGCCAGCGTGCCGCACGCCAGGGGCCAGTGCCGAATCTGTTCCGCGGCCGCGGCGCCGGCGGGCTCGTCGCCGTGCAGGCCGCCCGTGATCACGACCGTCGGCCCGGCCCGATCGGCGGTGCGGACATAGTAATTCGTCTCCCACGCGGTGCCGTGGCCCAGGGTGCCGTCGGCGCACGTGTCGGCGGCCCAAGTCGGCGGAACGAGAACCAGCGTCAAGAGGAACAGGCAGCGACGGATCGCCTCGCGAACCGCCAGGGTTGACTGGGGCACGTGCATGGCAGCTTGGTCTCTGGGAAGGCGGATGGGCGGGTTCATAGGGGAGAATTGTAAACCATCGCACCGCGTTACCCAAGCGGCGTCCCGATCCGCTGAGCCACGAGATTCCTCTGCCCGCAGTTGCCGACGGTCGTCAGCAGTGAAGCACGCCGGACGCCGGCACCGGCGGTCCGTGTTGGATACTCGACGCCGGATCACTTCGTGCCGGCCGCATCCAACTCGGCACGCGTCAAGTGAAAGCTCTCGCCCCAGAACAGGGGCATGGCCTGGCGGCGGTCGAAGGCCAGTCGCCCGGGGCCCGTCCACCAAGGCGACGTGCGGTTGCCGCCCCCGCCGTGCATCAGTTCGTACTCGTGGACGGGAATGCGAAACACCGGCCGGAGTTGGCGGAGCACGGCATCGACGGAACGCTGGCCTTGATACTGGCCGACACTCAGGACCACATCCGGCGCCCAGCCCCGGGCGATCTGTTGACACAGCCACTCGCCGGTTGGCACGTGGTTCTCCGCCCCTTGCAGGAAGGCAATGCCGCCAACGCGGAACAAGTACACGATACTTTCCGTCTCCGCCGCCGGTATCTCGCCGGCAAACCCTTCGCGCTGGCCGTCGGCATCCAACCGGCTCTGCGCGTATTGGTAGCCCGAGAACGCGTCGAACTCCGCCGGCCCGACGCGTTGCGTTCGTCCCGACTCCGGCACGGTGATGCCGTCCGCCAAGTCCTTCCACAGTTCCTTGAGCTGCCGCGGCCCGACGACCGGCTTCCCGCACGCGACGAGGCGCCGCGCCAGCGAATAGTCGGCGTGGTCGTGATGCCGGTGCGTGATCAGGCTCAAGTCCACCAGGCGTGCCAGCCGATCTCGCTGTTCCGGCGTCCAATAGAACCCCGTCCGGCGATCGTCGCGCCTCTCCGGCTCGCCGCCGTTGTTGATCGGACCCTGGCAACAGTCCACGGCGACGGTACCTGCGGCACTCTTGAGCACCAACGAGGACGAGTAGAACTTGACTACCAGCACGCCGGCGGTGACGGGAGTCCGTTCCAGTGCCTCCAGCCCCGCGTCGACGCGCCGGCGATAGAACTCCAGCAGCGGCCGCAGTTGGTCCCGGTCCGCGTCGGTCATCCCGTCGCGGACCTGGACGGTGACCTGCCGATCCAGTGCGGCTGCGATGGCCGCACGCGCTTCGCCATGCTCCCAGGCCGGCGGGTACTTCGCCAAGGCACGCTCGATCTCGCCGAGCGTCATCGCCACGGAGACGGGCACGGCCGACTGGCTCGGCACGACGTCGGCCGACTGGGCAGCCTGAGTGCCAAACCAAGTGAGCAACACGACGACGATGGCAATCAACGGGGTATTCGTCATGGTGCGGTCCTGCTGAGCTTTCTTCGCGCAGTGAGGCGGCCACAGGGTGGCAACCGGGCGCGTTGTTCATTCCAGCGCCAGTTCATAGCACGCCGCTTGTTCGGCGTTACGGACCAGCAGGTAGCGGCCGTACAGGCTGGGGTTGTTCCAGGTTTTACCGTCCAGGGCGGAAAACCGGCCCAACT
>CAIYOB010000683.1 GCA_903927685.1 uncultured Planctomycetaceae bacterium | reverse complement strand
GTCGCCACCCGGCACCCCGACTTCATCTGCATCGCGGCCGCCAACACGTTCGGCCGCGGGGCGGACCGCCAGTACGTGGGCCGCAACCAGCTGGACGAAAGCACGCTCGATCGCTTCCGGATCGGGACCGTGCCAATGGACTACGACGAGACCCTGGAGCGGCAACTCTGCCCGGATGCGGAGTTGTACGCCCGGCTGCGGACCTACCGCGAGAACGCCAGACGCAACCGCCTGGAACGGATCGTTTCCACCCGGTTCGTGATCAAGGCGTACCGGATGGTTCAGGCCAGTTGGTCCTACGAGAAGGTGGACAGCAAGTTGTTCAGCGGTTGGCGCGAAGACGAAATCCGCAAGGCGAAAGGTTGAAACCATGCGTTACGAACAGAACTACGAAACCCACGTGCAAATCTTCGACAGCGTTGAAGACCTGATCGACGGCTGCGGCCAGGCGACCAGCCGCAACCTCGAACACGTCGAATCCTTCTCATTCCACAACGAAGACCGCGTTGGACGGTGCTTTGAAAGCTGGGGAGAAGTCGACGCAGCCGCCCGCGCCCCGTGGGACGAAGGACGGGCCATTGTGGAGAGCATGGAAGCGAAGCTCGAAGACGTGGGCCTGCCCAAACCCAAGTCCCGCAAACGCAAGACGCGGTTCGCCGAGGACGACGGCAGCGAACTCGATTACGACCGCCTGCGGTCGGGGCAGGAATTCTGGCGGCGGTGCGAACGCCAGAACACGGCCGGCCCGCAGACCGTCACCATCGTGATCGACCTGAATGCTCACGCCGGCATCGGCCACGAAGACATCCTGTGGCGGGGCGCGGCCGCGATCGCCATGACGAAGATCCTGGAACAGGCCGACTTCCGCGTGGAACTGTGGACGATCCACTGTGCGGACAAGTGCTACTCGGACGGCACCGGCCACTGCAACGCGGTCTGCCTGAAACGGCCCGGCGACCCCCTGGACATCGCCACCTTCGCGGCCGCCGTGTCCGGCTGGTTCTACAGGTCCCTCATGTTCCGGGCGAAGGCGATTCCTCGCAAGGTCGCCCGCGGAGCTGGCAAGCCGCGACCGCCTCGCTACTCGGAAACGCAACTGGTCACCAACGACCCCAAAGCCATCGTGATCTCCGGCGTCTACAGCGAGTACGGGGCCGTGTACCTCGCCCGCGCGGTTCTGAAGCGGCTGGCCGGCATCGAAGATCCGCCGCCCCCGCCCCCGGAGACAGAGCCCGTCGTCACCGACGAGCCCACGCCCGAGCCCGTCAACGCCGAGCCCCCGAAGCCGAAGACCCCGGCCGAAATCAGGGCAGAGCAAGCCGCCCAGAAGAAAGCCGACCGCGAGTGGAAGCGGTGGCTGAAGCAACGCGAACGCGAAAACGTGGAAGTCCGCTAACCTCGCTCACCTCGAACTCGAAAGGGAATCCCCCATGCAACTCAAGACCACCAAGAAACGCATCTGCCAACCCGCCGACGTCGCCCCCGTGTTCCGCACCATCCTGCAGGCCGAAAGCGAACTCGATCAGGCCAAGGAACACTTCTGGGCCATGTTCGTGGACACCAAGCAACACATCCTCCGCGTCGAGCTGATCACGCTCGGACTGCTCGACCAGACGATGGTCCACCCCCGCGAAGTCTTCCGGCCCGCCATCGGAATCTCCGCCAAGTGCGTGATTCTCTGCCACAACCACCCCAGCGGCGATCCGGAGCCCAGCGACAAGGACATCGCCCTTACCCGGCGGCTGATCGAAGCCGGCAAGCTGCTGGACATCCAAGTCCTCGATCACGTCGTCATCGGCGACGCCGGCCGCTACGTCAGCATGGCCCAGGACCGCATCGCCTTCGACTTCTGACCGCCAGCCCGCCCGGATCATCCGGCGCCGAGGGTGAGACGCCCCCGGCGGGCTCTGTGCTTTTTCACCCCCTTTCCCCAGATTGGAGACCGCCCCATGACCATGATTCCCAAAACCATCCACGGCATGTCGCCCCACGACTGCATCAGCTCGCT
>CAIYOB010000682.1 GCA_903927685.1 uncultured Planctomycetaceae bacterium | reverse complement strand
TGTCGTAGGTGCACCAGCGGCCGCTGGGATGTTCCTGGCCCAGGGCGGCGTTCCACGTCGCGTGCTCGAGCGCATCCGCGATCCGGCTGTCGCCCGTCAGCCGTAACGCCTCGACGCTCAACTCCATCCAGGCCACCGTGCAACAGGTCTCGATCGCCCCGGCTTGGAACGGGTTCCCGACGGCCTGTTCATTCGTGCTGAAGCTGCCCGAATTGTGCACGTCCGTGCGGTAGATGCTCCGCCACCAATGGACCAGCGCCTGCCGATAGGAATCATCGCCGCTGACGCGGAACAGTTCGGCCAGTCCGAGCATCGGGTGCAGGCTCTCCCAACGCGGCTTGGGGGTCTGATAAAACTCGATGCCCCGCAGGGCCAGCCGGTGGTAATCGCCCGCCGGCGGCTTCTGCCAATCCTGCTCGATTTCGCGCATCAACCGCAGGTAGGCGTCCTTCTTGGTCTCGCGGTACAGCAGGCCCAGGGCGTGAATCACGGCCATGTTCATTTCGTGCGAGCCGGCGTCGCGCACGCGCTGACCGGTGTCCAGAAAAGTGGCGCACATCAGGTCGGCGGCCCGTGTGGCGGCTTGCAGGGCCGCGGCGTCTCCCGTGTCGCGGTACCACAAGTACATGGCCAGCAGGCAATGGTAGTGGCCCCACAAATCCCAGCGGTCCAACAGGTGCCTGTCGGGAAACGGCCCCAGGTAGCCGTCCTCGGCCTGGGTCTGGATCAGGTCGCGCAGGACCCGCTCGGTCACGGCCCGCAAAGCGGCGTCTCGGGACAGGCGGCCGAACAGTGCGCAGGACGTCAAGTACTTGCCCACGAACTCGCCGGCCCACGGGACGGGGTCCTCGTAGGGCGGCGTCCGCTCGCGCAGCCGCATCATCTCGAGCATGGCCGGATTGGCGTCCGGCGCGGGGATCAGCCAGTTGTGAATGATGCCGTCCAGCCGCTCCGCCAGCGGACCTTCCAGGGCCATCCGAGTCCGTGGGATCGCCAGATCGGGCGCCGCGTCCGCCGCGGCCGCGTGGCTTACGGCGGCCAACTCCAGGATCAGGGCCAAGAGCCCGGCCCGACTCGAGACGATGATCGGCTGGGACATGAGCGGTCTCCTTGTGGGCTGGGAGCGGCGGTCCTGAACCATGTGCCGCACGCCGCCGCGCAGGCCGCATTGTACTGGATGCGCGGTGCCGGACAAGTGACGGCGGACCTGAAACAACCAGGCCCTGGTCCGCACCAAGTCGCTGCGGGCCGACCGGGAAGCGGTCGTCGGCCAGCCTCCGCCACGACGCGGGTGGCAGATCCCGCTCCGTTTACGGCCGTAACGCTTGATACTGCGCTCGCACTTCGGCGGCGTCCAAGGCCCGGCCGTACAAGCGGACCTCGTCCAGCAGGCCGGTGAAGTGCGAACGGTGGCCCGGATCATAGCTGCCCAGGCACAACCGCGCTTCGCTGGGATTGACCGGCCCGGGCCGCTCCAGTCGACCGCACTCCTCGCCGTCGACGTAGATCCGCATGAGCTGGCCATCAAAGGTCCCGGCCAGATGCACCCACCGCCCGGTCGGCAGGGGAGCAGCCGCCTGCAGATGGTGGCTCCACTCGGTCTGCGGCACCTCGAAGCACGGCTTGCCCCCCAACACGCCCAAGCGGTATCCGGCCGCCGTGCTGCCCGCCAGAACCCGGTTCACAATCCAGGTGTTGTCCTGGCCGGCTCGATCCGTCTTCACCCAACAGGTAACGCTGAGCGCTCCGGCCGGCGAGAGCAGGCGATGATTCTCGACCACCGCGCAGCCGCCGGCACAGACCAGGGCCGAACCGGCGAGCCCGCCAGCCCGCGCCGCGTCCCGCAGTTGTCCGCCCAGGCGATGGCCGGAGTAATCCAGCGCCACCGGATTGTCCACCGCCTCGTCGAACGCCCACCAGGCGACCAGGCCGTCCTCCTCCGCGCCGGGTTTGGTGACTTTCTGCGCGAGCCGTTGGCGAGCCTGTTCTGCGATCTCCGTCTGCTGCCGGTAAGCCGTGTCGTAGGGCCCCAGGCCGAGATCTTCGGGAATCAGATCCACGTGCGGTTCGGGCGCCGTGGAAAACACCTTGCGGACCGCGTCCAGGTAGCCGAAGCCGTACTCGCGGTACGGCGCGATGTAGTGGCCTTCGCCCCACTCGTTCCAGTTGTCCAGCAGCAGCATCCGGCTGCCCAGTTGGTCCGGCGGCAGCGTCGCGATGAAGTCCTTGGCTTGCCGCAGCAGAGTCGCGAAATCCGCCGGCGGGATCTTCCAGATGCTGCCCTCGTCCTGCCAGCCGCTCCAGGCCTGCGACACGGTGACAACTTGCGGCAGGATGGCCAATTCCTGCGTCTTGCGGATGTACTCCAACTGCGTGCGGATGGCCTGTTCGGGCGTGGGGCTGTTGGGAACGTGCCAGCAGTAGGCAAAGGTATAATCAAGGCCCAGCTGCTGCATCAGGCGGAGGTGGTTCGGATCCAGTCCGCGATACTCGCCCAGCAGGGTCAGCCCGTCGAAGCCGGCGTCGCGGCACGCTTGACGCATCCGCTGCAAGGCCCGGTTCACGTTCTCGATGCCGCCCAAATCCTGGACCAGAAACTCGGGGCGGTAGATGAACAGCACCGGCCGGTTGTCGACCTTCAGGTAGCTCGGATGCCGGAAGTAGTTCGTGATCCAGTAGGGCAGCAGGTTCTCCAGCAAGTCGCGTTCGTCCGCCACGCCGGCCATGCCGCGGGCCTGGTTCTCCCACATGATCGTGAATTTCAGCTTGTCGGCAAATCGCGACTTGAACAGCGCATCGTGGATCGCGCTGCCAAAGCGGGTCTGCACCGCCCCGCCCTGGCTGGTCCGATACCAGCAATAAATGAAGAACGAGACGCCGTGCTCGACAGCCCATTTCGTCTCCCAGTCGGAGACTTCCGGATTCTCCTGCGCGTAGAACCCCAGCGCGGGCGTACGTTCGGGATGCTTGACGACGTTGGCCCACATGTGCGGCTTGTCCGCCTCCCACAGCGGGCAATGATGCGCGCCCACCAGGACACGGGTCGGTGCCGGCACGGGCTCGGGGATGTAAGGCAGTTGGCGGATCTCCACGGCGGGCAGAAGGTCCATCGCCAGCAACTCGCTCGCCACGAGCTTGGCTCCCACCGCGACTTCCAGACGCAGCGGATAGGCCCCCGCCTGGTCCGCCTGGACGGTCCAGGCCACTCGTCTGGTCTCGCCGTCTTCCAGCCGCACGGCCTGGACGGATTCCTGGCCGACCAGTCGCATACCCGGCGGCACAACGAGGGTCACTTGCGTGTCCACCGTGGCGCTGCCCGAGTTCTCCAGAATCGCTTGCACCGGCGCCGGCCGCCCCGCGCGGCTGACGGGCTGGTCGGGGAGGAAGCGGCTGACGCGAAGCGGTTCGGGTTCCGCGGCGGCGGCGCTGGCCGTCACGGCAATCAAGAAGGCGAAAAGCATGTGGCGGTGTGGCATGTCTCGTTCCGTCCCGTCCAAGGGGAAGAAGTTCCGTCGGTAGTCAGCCAACCATGAAGCTCGCCGCACTATCGCAATGGAGACACTATACTTCCCCCCAGGGCCGCAAGAGAGCTTCGACCCGGGCAGGCTTACCTCAGGAGGGCTACGAAGCCTGCCTGCCCAAAGTGCTTGTCTCCAGTCAGTGCTTCCGTGATGCCTTCGTTGGTCATGACCGCAAACGAGGTGCAATCTGTGAGTGACCACTCCTTGTCAGGACGGTGAATATAGAGGTCGATCCCTTCCTGCAGGAGTTGGTTTGTCCATGCGCGAAGAAGTAGAATGAATCGGCGAAGACGGTTCTCATCGCTTCGGCGTTCCATGAATGTAGTGGTCGTGCTCGGCGGCGAAATCAGCTGGCATGTCGGGCATGCATCCGGCGAACTCCAAGAGGTCCAAGAATGTCGGCGTTTCCTGCCGCGTCTGCTTAACCACCACTTCCACTCGCGTCCCCTCCGGAAACACCGGGGCTTGATCCAGGACGACGCTCCCGTTTCTGATTGTCCCTTCCAGTATCATGGCATCACTCCTCTTCTTCAGTTTACCACACCAGAACCGCATCGGCGATTCCAAGTCGACCTCGTGGTCCAAGTCATGAACCGCCCCGCCCCGCCGCTGACCCGCCTTGGTCTTGGTCCACCCGGCCGGGCGCCAGCCGCCGAAACGCTTCGCCGCAAGCCCGGTAATTCGCTTCGGACATGCCCATGCAGCCGTATTCTTCGACGTAGCCGACGAAGCCGCCCGCGGGCGTGGCTAGCAGGTCGTACAGCCGTTGGGCCTCGGCCAGGATCTCCTCGCGCGTGCCGGAGATCGACACGGTCTGGTAGCTGATCGGCAGCATGAAGCACTGCCGGCCTCGCAGCTGCCGGCCGACTTCGGCCACGTCCACGACGTTGGGCTGCGAGATGTTCAGCACGTCGACACCGATCTCACGAAAATCGGCGGCCAGCAGCGTCAGGTTGCCGCAGCAGTGATACCAGACGTGCAGCCCCAGTTCGTGGGCCAAAGCGAACTGCCGTTGAAACCGCGGCTTGAACACGGCCCGCCACTGGGCCGGCGAAATCATCAGTCCCGACTGGGTGCCCCAGTCGTCCGCAAAGTGGATCCCGTGAAAGCCGTGCCGGGCCGCCATCCGCATCAGGTCGCACTCGAAACCCAGGATCGCGTCCAGCAGCGCGGCGAAACCGTCCGCCTCGGTCATCAAGTCCTGCATGCTGTTCTCAAAACCCCGCAGCAGCGTGTAGACGGTGAATCCGCTCAGGTCGAAACTGGCCAGCCGGTAGCGGTCGTCGCAGCGCTCCACAAACGCCGGTACGCCCGCCATCCGCTCCGGCTCGCGCAGCGACGGGGCATGCACCTGGCCCGGCGCGGGCAGCTCGGCGTAGTACGGATCGACTGGATGCCCCATCGTGCCGTCGCCCAGCGATTCCAGCTTGTATCCCCACTCGTTGACCGACCAATCCCAAGCGTTCAGCGTCGCGTCCGCCTTGGAGTCGCGGCCCAGCGACAAGTGATACAGCAGCAGGTCGCCGTCGGTCTGGTCGCGGTTCCAGAACACGACGGGCACACGTTCGGGACAGGCGAACTTGATTGCCTGGTCCACCAGTTCCTTGCGGGATGCCATCGCTACGTACTCCTCAGAAATCCTGTCGCTCCAGGTAGATGCAGGCCAGCGTGAGCATGACCGCCATGAACGCCAGGCTGCTCCAGACCGGCCGCCACGGATGCAGCTCCTGCTGGGCGGCCGTCAAGTCCCCGCTGCGGTCCGTCGCCTTGGTCTCCTTGCCCGACAGCAGGTACTGCACGGTCTTGTCCAATTCGCCGGGCTTGGGAAACACGGTGTACAGCGGCGACAAGACGTAGCGGTAGACCGACTCGATCACCGACAGCGGCGGAGCGTAACGGCGGGACACCTGCCAGTCGGGCAACTGGTACTCGGTCAACCGCGTTGCCCGATCGGCGACGAGGATCCGGTCGGCGGCCGGAAAGAGGCCACAGGAAATGTCCCGCTGGCCGGTGATCCGCGGCCGCAGCAGCTCGTTGGCGGTACGGTCGTAGATCCACAGGGCGCCGTGATGAAACACGACGGCAAACCAGCGCCCGCCCGGCGCGGCGGTCACGAACCGCGGTTGGTTCTTGCCCTCGCCGGCAAATTCCAGCCGCGGCGCCAGCGCAGCGGCGTCGTAGGCGATGATCCGGCCGTCCTCGCCGCCGACCAGCACCGTGTCGCCGCCGTAAGCCAGCACGACCGCGTCCGCCGACTCGCCAGCCAGTTTCTTCTCCAGCCGGCGCTCGTAACGCTCGCCTTCGCCCCGGCGCAACAGAGTCAGCGTGCCGCGGCTGTACGCCGCCAATTCGCCGGTGTCCCGGTTGCTGGCCGCGGCCGCCGGCGAGAACATCCCCAGCGGCGGCTCGGGCCCGACGACGGTGAACGGATCCCGAGCGGGCAGGGGCACGGAGAAACCGAGCACCTTCATGGACGAGGCGTCGGCGTTCGGGTTGCCGGTCAGGCGATACAGGCCGAACGTCGAGACGGCCAGGATCCGGCCATCCGGTTCGCCCAGTAGCGACATGGTCCCCAGCGGGGCTCCCACGCCCGCGGCGGCGGCCCACGCCTTGTCCCGCGGCCCGAGGCTCAGCACCATCCGGCCGCTCCGCAACGAACGGTTCGCCGTCAGCAACCGGTCCCCCGCCGCGTCGTACACCAGGTTCAGCGGCCGCAGTTCCGAGGGCACTTGCGGGATGATCGCCAGCGCGACGCGGCGCTGCATTTCCTCTTCGTTGTCTGCCCGGAATGCCTCGACCCACGTGCCTTGCTTGTCGTCCCAGCGGGAGGTCAACCCCATCTCGTTGACGCTGAACAGCGTGTCCTTGGCCGACACCAACTCGGTGACGCGAGTCTTGTTCAGCACCAATTGCTCGACGCCCGATTTGCCTGCGCCGACCACGAAGCACACCAGCCAGAACAGGATGC
Source organism: uncultured Planctomycetaceae bacterium (assembly GCA_903927685.1). The sequence continues at coordinate 12,007 of CAIYOB010000682.1, read as the reverse complement.
TCACGACGACCGACGCGATGGCGTTCCGCCACAGCACACCGGCCAGCGCCGATACGGTGTAGTAGATCGCAAACATGAACACATACACCGGAATGCACAGCAGGATCCGGGCGTCCCACAACCCGAATCGCAGAGCCAGGATCAGCCACAGCCCCAGGACCAGGTAGCCGGCGTTCAGCAGGATGAACATGCAGCCGCCGAAGAACTTGGCCAGGAACAACAGCGAGCGCCGCACGGGCTTGCTGAGCAGCAGCGCCAGCGAGCCGGGATCGAACGTTTGCGGAATGATCGCCGCCGTGACCAGGATCGCGACGAACACGCCAATCGTGCCGACCAACCAGCGGGTGACGAGTTCGACGATGTTCTCCAGCAGGCTCTTGAATTGGCTCTGGCGGAACGGCAGCGGTTCGCCAAAGTCGTACCACAAGTAGCGGAACCGCAGCGAGGTGGGCGGGCTGGCCGGAATGAAATCCGGGAACGCAGCTTCCAGGACCAGCCGGTTCCAGCGGCCGACTTCGGCCTCGGACATCTCCGCGGCTTTCTTCTTCGCCAGCTCGCGGGCTTCGTCCGACACCAGCCGCGTCTTGTCCCAGGACTTGGCATCGTAGAAATCCCGCCGCTCCAACTGGCGGTTGAGCGCCTCGCGAAACGCGCCCAGCACGCGGATCATTTTCAGCGCGGCTCCCATCTCGCCCTGGCCGGGCATCTTGAACGCCAACACGTCCGCCCGCAACGGCTCGTCGAACAGCTCCACGATCCGCTTGCCCGGCGACGGCTCCGGCTTCTGCGCCTGGTCGCGCACGTGCTCGATGAACTGCGGCAGGTTCCGCACTGCGCCTTCGTTCAGCCCGCGCGTGACCTGCTGGCGGTAGCCCAGCGGCGCCAGCAGGACCAGCAGCAGGGTGATCAGCAACAGCAGCACCCACAGCACGCGCGAGGCCAATGCCTCGCGAAACGAATCTTGAATTACGGCCCAGTAGGCTCGCATGGCTCCTCCACGGGTTCGGCGACAATCGCCAGGAACGCATCTTCCAGAGTCCGCCGGGCGCGCCACAGGCCGGCGATGCTGACACCATGCTGCCGCAGCCGATCCAGGCAGGCATCGACATCCACTTGGCCGTGCGACTTGAGCACCACGCGGACGGCGCCCAGCTCAAGCGGCTGCCACGACACGACTTCGGCGGCCCCCAGCGCCGCTCGAATCGCCGGCACTTCGCCCACGAGTTCCAAGGTCAAATCCGGCTCCGCCGGCGTCGCCAGCAGCTTGCCAAATCCGGCCGTGGTGATCTCGCGGATCGGCCCGACGAAGCGCAGCGAGCCTTTGTCCAAGACGGCGACCCGGTCGCAAACCAGCTCGACCTCCTGCAGCAGGTGGCTGTTCAGGAACACCGTCTTGCCCCGGGCCTTCAACTGCTGCATGATGCTCCGGACCTGGGCCCGGCCGACCGGGTCCAGGCCGTCCGTCGGCTCGTCCAAGATCACCAGCTGGGGGTCGTGCAGCAAGGCTTGGGCCAGGCCCAGCCGTTGCAGCATGCCCTTGGAGTACTTGGCGACGCTGTCGCGAGCCCGGTCCGCCAGGCCCACGATTTGTAGCAATTCCCCACTCCGTTCCCGCACCTGGCGGCTCGACAGGCCGTTCAGTTTTCCGTAGTAATCCAGCGCGGTTAGCGCCGTGTGGTGCCGCGGAATCCGGAGGTTCTCGGGCAGGAAGCCGACCAACCGCCGGCTGCGGCGGTCCCCCGCCGGCAGGCCCAGCAGGTGTGCGTCGCCCGCCGAGCGGCGGACAATGCCCAGCAGGATCTTGATGAACGTCGTCTTGCCCGCTCCGTTGGGCCCCAGCAGCCCGAAAACCTCGCCGGGCCGCACATCCAGCGTTACGCCGCGGAGCACTTCCAGCCGTCGGCGGCGCAGCCAGCCGTTGCGGTACACCTTGCGGAGCGCATTGACTTCGATGACGGTCGGCTCATTCATCGTCGGTACCCGCCGGGGTCAGGAGGAAGCGGCTGCAGTTCAGCCCGCCTCGGTATTCGTCGAATCCGGCACAGTATTGTAACCGCAAATCCTCCGAGATGTTGCACGAAGCGGCGCGCGGGACCAACGCTCACGAAACACCCTCGCCCCGGTACTCCGGGGAGCAGGTTTTGGGTGACGGGTGACCTAGGAAACGGGGAACCTGATTCCTGAGCGTTGCCAGGCGGGGGCCCTTGCGTGAGGGGGAACGTATGCCCTGTGGGAAACGTCGTTCGTCGCCTTGCCTCCTTGCGACACCCCGTTTATACTGTATTCCTCACAACTCATCCCCTCCGAAGTCCCGCCCCAAGAGGCGCTGTCCGTCGGCAAAGCGAAGAGAACTCCCCCTGGTCGAAAAAGAGTGGCGTGGGTTCGGGTGATGTGAAATGCGGGGTGGGCCCACCGTCCGGCTTGTCGTCCAAGATCAGGGCACGCAGACGTTCCTGAAAGAAGTCCTGGGGACGAGGCATCAGCGGAAGCTCGGCCCGAGCGAGTGGAGGACAGCCACCAAAAATAAAGGGGTGCAAACATCTATGCACCCCATTCATTGCCCCGATTTAACCGTAGTTTCTTACTCGAAATCACCCGAAGCGCAAAACTTTGTGAGACAAAGCTTTACAAGTGGTCAGGGCCAGGATTGAACTGGCGACACACGGATTTTCAGTCCGTTGCTCTACCAACTGAGCTACCTGACCGAAGGTTAACACGAAACGGTTGTCGTGGGTGTCTCAGTCTACCAAAAAGTCTTCGTCCAGCAAGCCCCGAATCACAACTTCGGACTTTCCATTCTCCCACAGGTATCAGATTCTCCGCCGGTTGGCAGGGGTGAGACACGGGAAACTGGAAAACGGGGGGATTCTTGCATCGAGATGCGCACATCGACGGCAGGCCAGAGGTCGCCTCGATCAACCGCCCAATGCTGGTACTCACCCTGCGATTAAGTCACGTTTCGACGAACTGCCATCGGCCGACGTCGAACAGGCCGCGGGGCGTGACTCGCAGTTCGGGAATGACAGGCAGCGGCAGGAACGACAGGGTGGCAAAGGGACTGGGCAGGGGGCAGCCCAGCGACTGGGCGGCCGTGTGCAGGTGCTGCAACTGGTGCCGGACCGTGTGCACGTCGGATGTCGACATCAGGCCGGCCACGGGAAGCGGTAACTCGGCCAGCACTTGGCCGTCGGCGGCGGCGACGAACCCGCCGCCGCTGCGAGCCAAGGCTTGGACGCAGGCCAGCATGTCTCGCGGATTCGTGCCGACGACGATCAGGTTGTGCGAGTCGTGGGCGACGGACGAGCCCAGGGCGCCGTGCCGCTGAAAGGCTAGGCCCTGGACCAGCCCCAAGCCGATCTTGCCCGTGGCACGATGGCGTTCAATACAGGCGGCCAACGCCAGATCGCGATCGGGTGCAAAACACCAGCGGCCATCCTTGGTCGGCGCGTCTTCGGTCACACGCTGGGTGACGATCTGGCCCGGCACCAGGCGGATGACCGGCAGCGATTTGCCGGCCGTTCTCAGCTCCAGATCCCCGGCCGCGACGGGAGCGATGCGGACCGTGTTTTCCGGGCTCAGCGCCCGCGGCTGACCATCCCACACACAGCGGCCGTCGCGAGCGACGATCCGGCCCCCGTGAATCACCAGCGCCGACTGGAATTCCTGCAGGTCCTGCAGCACCACGACGTCGGCGCGGTAGCCCGGCGCGAGGGCTCCGCGGTCTCGCAGCCCATAATGCCGGGCTGGGACCAGCGTGGCATGGCGGACGGCCCGCGCCGGCGGCACGCCGGCTGCGACGGTGCGCCGCAACAAGGCGTTGATGTGGCCATGCGCGACGATGTCCGTCGGCAGGATGTCGTCCGTGGCCAGCGACCAGTCGCCCAGGCGGTCTTCGACCAGCAGCGGGAGGAGCGTCTCCAGGTTGTGCTCGCTGGAGCCTTGCCGCACTTGGACCATCATGCCCAGCGAGGCTTTCTGCAACGCTTCCTCGCATTCGGTCGATTCGTGGTCCGCCTGGATTCCGGCGGCCACATAGCCGACCAGCGACTGACCGCGCAAGCCTGGCGCGTGGCCGTCGATCGGGGCCGCACGCCGCTGGGCGGCCAGCACCTTGGCCAACACGGGCTCGCGGCCGTCGAGCACCGAGGGGAAATCCATCACCTCGGCCAAGCCCAGGATTCGCGGCAGGTTCAGCAAGCGTTCGACAGCTGCGGCGTCCAGCTCGGCGCCCGCGTCTTCCCAGCTGGTCGCCGGCACGCAGGACGAGGCCATGAAGAACAGGTCCAGCGGCAAGTCCTCGCTGGCCGCCAGCATCAGCTCGATGCCCGGGATGCCCAGCACGTTGGCAATCTCGTGCGGGTCGGCGATGATCGCCGAGGTGCCGTGCGGGACCAGAGCGCGAGCCAGTTCAGGCGGCCACAGCAGGGTGCTCTCCAGGTGCATGTGGGCATCGATCAGGCCGGGAATCAGCGGACGGCCGTCCAGTGCGAGCACTTCGCGCGCCTGCCAGTCGTACGGTCCCACGCCCGCGATCCAGCCATCGGCAATCACGAGGTTACCCGGTTCGATCCGGCCGGTGAATACGTTGACGATCTGCCCGCCGCGCAGCAGCAGGTCGCCCGGTTCGAGCCCGCGGGCCACGCGGATCCGCCGTTGCAGGAGTTCGAGGTCGTTCATGTTTGCACCTCGCTTTTCACGTGACCGACGAAGGGGAGTTCGCGGAACTGCTCGCCGCAGTCCAATCCGTAACCGACCACGAACCGGTCGGGGATCGAGAAGCCGATGTAGTCTACCGAAACCGGCACGCGCCGCCGCTCGGCTTTGTCCAGCAGCACGCACGTGCGGACGCTGGCGGGGCTTTTGTTCCGCAGGTGTTCGTGCAGCCAGGCGAGGGAGATGCCGGTGTCCAGGATGTCGTCGACGACCAACACGTCCATTCCCGCGACGGGTTCGAGGACGTCCAACAACAGCCTGGGCGAACCGTTGGTTTCGGTTCCCATGCCATAGCTGGTGACGCGGACAAAGTCACAGCGGACGGGGAGGGTCAGATGGCGGACCAAGTCAGCCAGGAAGACCCAGGCGCCCTTGAGCACGCCGACGACCAACAGCGGTTTGCCGTCGTAGTCCGCCGAGATCTCCGCGGCCAATTGCCGGACTCGCCCGGCGATCTCGTCCGCCGGTATCATGACTTCGACTCGCCTGGGATCGATCATGAGGCCGTGTCTCCTCTCGCGGGCTTGGCCGCGGGCCAAGGGGAATTGGGAATCTGAGATGTGAAATCTGGAACCTCAAATCTGAGATTTCGGATTTCAGATTTCAAATGCCAAACTTGGAATTTCGGATTTCAGACCTGAAGGCTGAAATCTCAGAATCGAAACAGAATCAAGTCTCAAAATGTGAATGATGCTCAAGAGCCGTCGCCTGGCAACGCTCACGAACTGACTTTGCCATGCCGCCCCTCGCCTCAGCGACCCGCTCGACAACCCAAACGATGGAGCCGCTTGCGTTCATGGCTACCGCCACTGTATCGACCAGACGCTTGGCCTGCAATTCCGGACCAGGCACCAGGCCAGGCGCTAGTGCGTTGTCCAGGCTCAATGTTGGGGTGCCTGGGGTCGAGTGCAGCGAGCCCCCAGTGGCAGAAACTGGGGGCTCGCCACTCGTACCTCTTGGCTTGACCCCAGCCACCCAACCCCAATTCTTAGCTTGGACAACGCACTAGAAGAACCCGCCCGAACCGACTTGTCCGGCTGGGGCGGCGGCTGGGGCGGCGATGGACAGGGACTCGGCGTCGCTGCTCCACGCCCGCTGGGCGTCCAGGTCCCGGCGGGCGACGCGATAGGCGACGGCCAGTTCCGCGAGGGTTCCCAACGACAAGCGGTGCCCGGCGCGCAGCTCGGTTTCGCACGCCGCGATGACGTGAGCGCCTTGTCCGGCGACGTTCCAGGTCTGGCAGACCCAGGCCAGGCGGCCTGCGTCCAGCCGCTTGGCTTCCTGCAGCTGCCAGAGCAGCGCGGCGGCCTGGGCGACGTCGGGCGTGAGTTCGGCCTGGCGGAAGACCAACTCTGCGGCCAGTTCCGCATCGGTGGTCTGGGCTGCCAGCTTCCCGGCCGTGTCGGCGTGGGCCGCGGTGGCCAACTCGCGGCGGAGCAGGTCGACACATTCCCGCCGCTGGTGCGAGCCGGACGGCTTCAGCGCCGCGGCGGCGAGCAGTTTCTCGCACCGCCCCACACCGGTCTGCACCGCCGCCCAGCGGCGCAGCAGGGCATACCGTTGGTCGGCCGCCAGCCGTTCTGCTGCCAGCGCCTGTTGCAACAACTGGTCGGCCGGTTCCTGCTGGGCATGGTTCGCGAGCAGTTCGGCCATCGCGGCCAACTGGTCCGGCGGGCGACTGGCCGCGGCAGCCCACTGCTGGGCCGTCGCGACGGCGTCCGCAGCCCGGCTCAGGTTCAAGAGCAAGTCGACGCAGCGACGATAGCGCGGGGGCTGCCGATCGTCTTCGCCGCCGCGAGACAGGGCCGACTGGACGTGCTGCAAGGCTTCCGGCAACTTGCCGGCCGCGATCGCGGCGTCGGCCAACCGGTCGCAATCCAAGGCCGTGCGCGTCGCCTCGGGCTGCAGCGACAGGATCGCGTACCGCTCGCCGGTCAGCAGGGACGGAAAGTTGCCTGCGGCCACGAACCGCAGCAGGTCGGGGGCGTCGCTCTGGGCGACTTCGAGCAGGTGGGCGACCAGCCGGTCGTGCGTCCCCAGCCGGCGGTCGTTTTCCAGGCACCAGGCCTGCAGCAGCCGCACCAACGGATGCCGCGTCCGATCGTCGGGCAGCAGGCTCAGCTGTTGCGACGCCCGGGCCCAATCGAACTGGCGCAGGGCCGCCAGGGCATCCGCCAAGGGGGCGTCGATGGCGGGCCGAGCGGCGCGGCGGTCCAGGTGCACGTAGCCGCTCCAGGAGTCCGCCGGATCGGGAATCTCGGCGGCTTGGGGAGCGGATTCGACCAACTCCCAGCGAGCCAGTTCGCGGCCATGGGCGTCTTCCTGGACGGCGAGACGCCAAGCCGGTGCCGCGTCGCCCGGAAGACGTTCCGCAAACCGGATGCGGGCGGTCTGCTGGCCGTTGACGAAGGACTCCCAGGCGACGGGCAGGCCGTCCGCTGGCGAGTACGCGATCTGCAAATACGTGCCGCCGTCGCGAGGCAGTCCGGCGGGCACCAGCCGTAGCCAGACGGGGGCGGCGGACCCGTCTGACCCATCGGACCCATCGGACCCATCGGACCTGTCGGACGTGTCAGACACGCCCGTGATCTCAAACAGCCGCGCCAGTTCCGTGTTGCTGCGGTGCGGCAGCCACGGCAGTCTGGCGTCGACGGTTTGCCGAAGTCGTTCGGCGTAGGTCCCCAGTTCCACCAGCCGCAACCCGGGCCACGCGACCGCGGCCGTGTCGCCTGCGGTGCGGATGATGCACTGCGGCAGCTCGTATTGCAGCCTGTCGCCGGCCAGTTGGAGTCCGACCTGTTCGGTCGTCCCGGCGGCAGCGACACGCCGCCATTGCCACCGGCCGTGGGCCGGCTCGCGGCGGACTTGCAGAGCGACGAGTTCGGCCGGTTGGGGTTCCGGATAGTCGGACAGCTTGGCCGGTGCCTTGTCGTCGTCGTCCGTGAACGTAGCTGCCGCAGGCCGCAAACCGTCGCCGCCGGACGCTTCCCACGGCCGGCTGCCGTGCAGGGCTTCGTAGCGGTGCCGCCGCAACATGGTCAGCAACTGGGCCACCTCGTCCTGCACGTCGGCGTCTTGCTGGACCACCAAGGCCATGCGCGTCGGCTCGGCGTCAATACTGCCGGGACCGCCGACCACGTCCCAGGAGGACGTGTAGACGGTGCTGGTAATCAGGTCGATCAGGCTGTCGAAATCCGCCGCGGCGGGGTCGACCGGGCCCAGCGAGGGAATCGTGGCCGGGCGGCCGCCCGACTTCGTCCCCAGTTCCGGCGGCAACTGGCGCAGTCGCTCCAACAAGCCCTCGATCTGCTCGTGAACCTCGCGGGTCTGCCCCAACACCAGATCCAGGCTGTACGGGAAGAATTCGATGCTGCCCGGTCCGCCGACGGTATCCCAGGTCTGCGGCGCGATTGTGCTGAGGATCAAGTCGATCAGCGCGTCGCTGTCGACTTCGTGCGGCGCCTCCGCCAGCGACGGCGCGGCATTCGCGCCCGGGCTTGGCCCGGCGGCTGGTGCAGTCTCCTCGCCCGCGGTCGGCGGCGCGGCGGAAGTCTCGGGCGGCGCGGACGCTTCGTCACCGCCACTGGACAGCCCCGCGGCCCCGGCGTTCGAATCGTCGCCGGACGGCTCGGCCACGCCCATACCGGCGCCGAAAGCCATGCCGCCCATGCCACCGCCGAATCCTCCCATGCCGCCCATTCCTCCGCCAAAGGAACCGCCCATGCCGCCGGAACGGTCCATCATGGTCCCACCGCCCCCCGAGCCCAGCATGCCTCCGCCCATTCCCCAGCCTCCCGGCGGCATCTGCCCGAACGGCCCGCGCACGACCGGGAATTCGGCCATCAGCCCCCGCGCCGAATGCACGCGGATCTCCAACTGGGACTCGGCCTCCTCCGGCGTGGTGATCATCACCGCCTCGTGATGCAGCGTGTAGGCCAAGTTCAAGTCATCGAGAATCCACTGCAGGGCCTGTCTGGCCGGCACGTCGCGGAACGAGGCGGTGATCGGCGTCTGCGGGTCGATGCCGATGTCGTCCAGCGCCGCGGCATCGATCAAGAACGTATCGTCCAGCTTGCCCGCCAGTTCCCAGACCACGTCCGCCAAGGGCCGGTCGCGGCAGTCGAGCGTCACCGGCCGCTGGAGCTTCGACTCCAATCGCCGGCGGACCTGAGTCCGGCGGTCCAGGTACGGATCGACCAGCCGCCAGGGCGGTGTGGTGCGATCCGCAAAATACAGATCCGCGACGGGGTAGACTTCCGTGGTCAGACGCGACTCGGCTTCCTCCTCCGTGGTGATCAGCAGCCGGTGCGATTCTTCGACCAGCTTCAAGCCCCATTGCTGCAATAGCAGCCTTGCCCCGCCGCGCAGGGAGATTTTTCCCGAGCCGAGCCACGTTGACAGGCGGATCATGGCGGCGTCGGGGTTCCCCGACTCGGCAAACGGATCATCGGTATTGGACGAGGGTGGCGTGCCTGCCGTGCGCCATCGCGTGCGGGCCAGCAGCGTATCGAAGCTCAGACCGATGTCGTCCAACGCTTGCCGATCCAGGCTCACGTTGGCCCCGGTCAACTTGGCGAGTTCCGCTGCGAACTGTTCCAACGTCTGCCGTTGAGCGAACGTCGCGACGTCGACGGACTGCAGCAACTGGTCCGCATACGGATGGCGGCGGAGGAAGTCCGGATCGGCGCGAAAGGCGGAGCCCAGCAGGGTTGAAACGCTGGGCTGCCAGACCGACGTGGCGTCCGGGGCGGCGGGATCGAGCAACCCGCGGCGCAGCGGCTGCGGCTTGGCCAAGGCCGGCGCTCGCTGGCCCTCCCGCGACTTCGGGCGTTGCGCTTGCCGCTGCTCTTGCTGGAACTGCTGGACCCAATTCGCCGGCAGCGGCGCTTCGGGTCGGGCCTCGGCGGGCTTCCAATACTGGCGGCGGATGCGGCGGTCCAAGCCCCAGCGCGGATAGTCCTCTTCGCTCTCCAGGACCAGGAACGCCGTGTGCGGCGACAGCAGGCTCCACTCCTGCGACAAGGCGACGATCTGCTGGCGGACTTCGTCCTGGTTTTGGTCCCGATTCCGCCACTGTTCCAGTTGCCGTTGGGCCCACAGCCGGCCGACGAACACATCGTCATCCCGGCGGGCGACGGGAAAAGTCCAATTTCGAACGACCGTCTTTTCGCCGCGGCCCAGCGTCAGGCGGAGCCTCACCGCGTCGGTTTCCGCCGTCCGGCCGTAAATGTAAAACGGTTCGCCGGGCAGCCAGCTGCGGCTCCAGAACAAGTCTTCCGCGCGGGCGTCTTGCACCGCCACGTCCGCGACCCGCTCGGGAAGCGGCAGGCCGGCGTGCAGCCAGCGTGCCAGGGACGCGGCCGCACGCACGTCGCCGGCCAGGTCGAACCAGGCCCCGCCGCTGGCGTCGATCAAGTCGCGCAAGTAATCGGTCGACGCCTCGGTCCGCTGCACCTGGACGCACGCGAGGACCGCCTGGCTCGCCTGGAACCAATCCGGCGTGGCTTGCTGGCCGGCCGACTCGGCCTTCGGCCTGGACTCGCCCGCTCCGTCGCCGACGTAGATCACCAGCCGCCGCCGCGGGCCGCCGGAGAGGTCAAACTCCCGCACCGCTTGCCGCAGGCAGGCCTCGAGGTCGGTCTTGCCCAGGCAAAACTCGTCGTCCAGCCGCTGCAGCCCGGCCTGATCGCCGGGCTTGAGCCAGCCCTCGTGCAAAGGTCGCGCGGCCACGTCCGCGCCCATCAGCCGCACGCGGTCCTGCGGTCGCAAGCTCGCCACAACGTCGCGGACGGTCCGGCGGACGGCCTGTAGATCGGTGATGCTGGATGACGTATCGGCCAGCACCAGCACGTCGGCTGGCGGCGGTGCCGAGGACTCGGCGGACTCGGTTGCCGGCGGGACCTCGGCCAGGAAGTAGGTGCCCGTGCGTTGCGACCAGTCGTCCGGCGATTCGGCGGGAGTCGCAGGCTGGCCCGCGGCCTTCGGTTGGGGGGCATTCGCGTCGGGGCGAGCCGCGGCTACGTGCGGCTCAGCCACAAAGCTGCGCAGGCTTGCGGGGCGGTCAAGCCGTTGGGCGAAGGTCAATACCAGGTCCGTCTCGGGCCGGTAGTTGTGCTCCTGGAACTCGAACTGGACCGCGCCGTCGTCGCGCGTGACGAAGGCCAGATCGGGATGAGACACGCTCGCGGCCGCTTGGGCCTGGACGCCGGCGGGCATCACGCCGCTGATGCGGAAATCCCAGGTCGGCGTCAAGTCCGACAGCAGCGGCAGGCGGAACTGGTACACGCCGGCCTGCGGCTCCAGGGGCAGGGTAAAGTCGAGCAGGATGCGTTTCTCGTCCCGGGCGAAGATCGGAAAAACCCGCATCTTGAACAGATTGTCGCCCAGTTGCTCGAGAATTGCCGGATCGCGGCGGCGGCTGACGATCGACTCGTAGATTTCGGACGCCCGCTTGCGTTCGACTAATTCGCCCTCGATCAGTTGCGTCGGCGAGACGTACATCGCAAACCGGCTGACCGACGCCCCGACCGGCAGGTTGAATACGAATTGGCCTTCCTGCTGCTGGTCGAACGGGTTGTAGAACGACTGGTCGATCTGGACCAGGGCCACCGGCGGCTGCAAGACGACGTGGACGTGATAGCGGGCCACATTCAGCCGCACGGGCGAGCCGCTCTGGGCATCCCGAATCAGCAACTGGCCCAGCCCCGGCGGCTGAGCCGCCGGGGCCGCCGCCGTCGCCACCAACATCACTACCAACCACGAGCGCAGCGCGATCATGTCATCCCCCTTCGATGCCGCCGGGCTCGCCCAGCTGATCCGACCGCCTGGGCAGCAATTCGCCCGTTTCCCACCGGCCCCAATCCGAATTATGCGCAGCCGCGGACGACCTGATCAATGGTTTGCGGCGTCGGACCGGCAGCGGGCCGGAGATGTCAAGGCTGGGCCAGCAGTGCTTCCAGGCGATCCAGGAACGGACGCTGGTCGGGATGAATCAGGCGGCGGGCTTCCTCCAGCGGCACGAATTCGGCCCGGTCGACTTCCCAGCAATCGGTATTCGGAGCTGCCTCGGACGGGGCGGGGCCGGCGAAGCAGTGCACGCGTTTCTGCGTCCTGTGGTATTGGATGTAGTCCAGCGATGTCAGTTCGCCAACAACCGTGACGCCCGTCTCCTCAAAGGTCTCCCGCCGGGCCGTCTGTTCGAAATCCTCGCCGTCATTCGGCACACCCTTGGGAATGCCCCAAGGCGTCCGGCGATGGTAGGGACCGGAGGGATGGATCAGCAGTACCTCCAGCG
>CAIYOB010000681.1 GCA_903927685.1 uncultured Planctomycetaceae bacterium | reverse complement strand
GATTCACTCGACAACTGGGTTCGCTTTTCCGCCGCGCAGCTGGATTCCCTGAAAATCCCGGCGTCCACGTTAAGGCCCGACTGGCCGTTCCTCGTCAAAGGCCCCGCCGGTGTCTTGGCACCGACCACAGCCCAGCCCCTTGGGGAGTTGCTCACGCCGCACCGCACCACGCGTCAGCTGGAAGGCCGGGAAGGCACCGACTGGCCCATGAGCGCCGACACGCCCGTTGGCCCCGCCCTCTTGATCAACACCGTCGGCAAGGGCCGCGTGCTGACGTTTGCCTGTTCCCCGGATTTCGCCGTGGCGAGCGAACATCACATCGTGGAAGCCCGCAAACTGCTGGCCGCCGCGGTGCGACTGCTGCATCCGGAGCCCCGTGTTCGCATCCTCGCGCCGGCCAACGTCGAGGCCGTCGTCACGGACGACCCGGCCGGGCGCACCTTGCGCGTGCACCTGCTCGGCTACAATTCCCCACCGCAAACGACGCCGGTCCGCGAGCGTCCCTACGTGCTGCCGGCCCTGCAGGAAGACGCGCCCCTCTTCCGGGCGAGCGTCGAGTTGGCTGCTCCGCCCCGGAGCGTGGCGGTCCTCAACCCCACCACCGTGCTCGAACAGCACGCTGCCCGCCTCGAGGTCACCGTGAATGACGTTCACGAGGTGCTGCTGCTTGGGTATTGACGCACGATTCGGAACATCATCGAGTGGACCGGCGGCAAAACCGTCGCGCCGCTGACGGCCCCCACCGCGGCCCGACAGAAAATCGCAGTCGCTCTTGCATTGGCGAAAGCTTTCGCTAGAATCTACTGGCGAAAGGTTTCGCTATGTCGTCGCTTCGAGCTGGATTCTGGGGAGGATCGGGCCATGCGTGAGCTGGGATCGCCGCAGCCGACGGCTGTGGAGCTGGAGATCTTGCGGATTCTCTGGGAGCGGGGCGACAGTCCGGTCCGCGAAATCCACGCACGGCTGGCCGCGGACAAGGGGACAAACTATTCGACGACCGTCAAGATGCTGTCGGTGATGCTGACCAAGGGACTGGTCAAACGCGACGAGCGGGTGCGGCCGCATGTCTACCGGGCTGCGATCTCGCGCGAGCGGGCCGCTAAGAGTTTTCTTGCGGACCTGATCGACAAAGTCTATGACGGTTCGGCCATGAGCCTGGTGCTGCAGGCCCTGGCCGGCGGCCGGGCTTCCCAAGCGGAAATCGACGAGGCGCGGCGACTGCTCGACAAGCTGGAGGGCAAGCGATGATGGCCGAATTCGCGACTCTGTGGTCCTTTCCTGCAGCAACCATCGAACGGTTCGGTTGGGTGCTGGTGCATTCGCTGTGGCAGTTCTCATTGGTCGCGGCTCTAGCGGGCACGGCGGCCGGTGCGATGCGGCGCAGCTCGGCGGCAGCCCGGTATGGGATGCTCGTCGTCGCCATGACCGCGCTGGTCGCAGCTCCGGTCGTCACGTGGAGCCTGCAGGTTCCGGCCTTGGCTGGCGGCGAGCACGTCGAATTCGCGCCGGCCGATCCGCCGGCCGACGTGACGGGTTTTTCCGCCAGTTTGCGCGCCGCGCGGACCAGGAACGCCGCCGCGAATGGCGTCGATCCAGCCGCAACGCGCGTCGCGGCCGAACCGCTGGCCGCCCCGGCTTGGCGACCGCACACCGGCGTTCCGCTTGCCGCGGCATGGTTGAACGGTGCTCGCAGCGTCTTGCGGCCCTGGCTGGCGTGGATCGTGGCCGGCTGGAGCTTGGGCGTCGTGGCGTGCTCGTTTCGCCCGCTGCTGGGCGGATATGCGCTGTGGCGGCTGCGGCGCTGTGGTGTATCGCCGGCCCGCGACGAGGTTCTGGATGCCTCGCGGCGCGTCTCGATGCGGCTGGGACTGCGTCGGGCGGTCCGCGTGCTGCAGTCGACCGTGGCCCCAATGCCGATCGCGCTGGGTTGGTTGCGGCCGGTCATTCTGCTCCCTGTCGCCTTGGTGACGAGCATGCCCGCGGCCCAGTTGGAAGCGATTCTGGCCCACGAACTGGCCCATGTCCGGCGACACGACTTCCTGGTGAACCTGCTGCAGACGCTGGTGGAGACGGTCTTCTTCTACCATCCGGCCGTGTGGTGGTTGTCGCGGCGGATCCGTGTCGAGCGCGAGCACTGCTGCGACGACCTGGTGGTCCAGGTGCTGGGCGATCGCGTCGAATACGGCCGGGCCCTGGTGGCTGTCGAGGAATCGCGCGGTCCAAGCCCGTTGCTGGCGGTGGGCGTCACCGATGGTTCCCTGCTCGCACGCGTCCGGCGGATTGCCGCGGCTGGCCCGGATCGGGCCGCATTGAATTGGGGCGATCGCTGGCCGCTGCTCAGTCTGGGAATGACTTGCACGCTGCTGGCCGCGACGGCTCTGTGGGTCGGAGTCGGATCGGCGAGCGATCAGCCGAGCGAACGGGATGCGGCGACGCACGCTGCCGAACCAGGCGGCGCTGTGAACGAGCCTGCGGCCGTCGCAGTCGAACAGCCCAGCCGTAGCGACGCCGGAGGACAGCAAGGCTCCACAGAACCGTCGCCCGCCGCCCGGCCTGCTGAGGCCTGGTCGGTGGCAGGCCGCGTCGTCGACGAAGCGGGCAGGCCGCTGGCGGGTGTCGTGGTCTCGGCGCACACGGGAATGGGGACGGCGTTCCGAACCGGCAAGGCGGAGACGGGTGCCGACGGCGAGTATCGCTTCAATTTCGGTCCCGGTTTGCGTTTTACGGACGGAATCGAGCTGCAGGGTGCGACCATCTCGGCACGCAAGCCCGGGTACTTCGAAAGGAATCTATCGCGGCAAGGCGATCTGTTGATGGCCAGGAGACTGCCCGAGGGCGAGATTGGCTGGGGGAAGAAGACCAAGGACGACGTCATCCTCCCCGGCCAGACCAGGCGACTGGACTTCGTCATGCTCCCCGCGGCACGACTCGCGGGCACGCTGATCGACCAGGACAACCGGCCATTGGCGGGCTATGGGGTTTCGCTGACGGGCGAGGAATTGCCGCCTTCGTCCAGCGTGATCGCCAGTGTCAAGACGGACGACAAGGGCCGTTTCTCGATCTCCGAGATCCCAACCATGTTCGCGTTCCAGATCCTGGTCGAGCCCGCCAAGCGCGAGCCGCCGTGGAATGCCTGGGCCAGCGGCCCGTTCCACTTTGCGGCCGGCGAGGCAGACCTGTCCGTCCGTCAAGGTGACACCGAAATCGTGGCCGAGCGGTTCGAGTTGCAGGTGCTCGGCGCCGGGGTGAATTGGAAGCAAGCCCTCCGACTCGGAGCATCCCAGCAGAAACTGAATGCCGCGACTGGCACACGCGTGGGAGTGACTTCCCTCCGGACGGCGAGTGGCACACGCTTGCAAGCGACTTCCCTCCGGCTCAGGCTTGATCCCGGCGAGGCGCCCGAGGGCGGCAGTGCCAAGCCCGCGGACGAACCGGCTGGGCAGCCAAACCGCGAGCAGGTCGGCGAAGTCCTCGGCAGACCGGTCTATCGAGACGAGGTCGATGGCGACAAGTTGGGCAAGCTGTTGGCCTCCGTGATCGAGCAGTATGCGGCCGCGCATCGCGCCGAGATCACGCCCACCGAAGAGGAGATCCGTTATGCCACGGAGTTCTTTGACAGGCAGCACCGCGAGCGGCTCGCAGCCGAGGGCCGAGACGTCGAACTTCGCGAACAGCTCAAGTCCCTCGACGCACGCATCGCCCAGGCGGATCTGAGCGCGGACGAGCGGCGGCAACTGAAAGGGAAACGCAACGGCTTGCAGCTGCAACTGGATCCGCCCGGGCGGATGTTCGCGACGTTCATGCTGAACGGCTGGAAGCTCCAGAAGCACCTGTACGACCACTTTGGCGGCGGCCGCATTCTCTGGCAGCAAGGGGGAGTGGAAGCCTTCGACGCCATGCGCACGTTCCTGGAAACGCAGGAGCAGCAGGGCCGGTTCAAGATCACCGATCCCCAGTCGCGCGCGAAGGTCTACGAGTACTGGAATCGCGACCACGGTGCCTTTCTGACCGCGGACCAAGAGCGAATCCGCTCCGAGTTCCTCGAACCGGCCTGGATCCGCCCGGCTTCTTCGAGAGACGCGGGATCCGCCGTCCCCAGCGAGGGCCCGCCGACGGCGAATCTCCCTCATCTCCAAGATCCGCTGCCAGCGGCGTTGGCGCGAGCCGCGGCGTTTATCGAGAGCCAGCGGGCGAGCGACGGCGGGTGGCGGTCGGGGCCAACCGCGGGGGCCTATCGGGACGGCATGACCGCCCTGTGTGCCCTGGCCCTGTTGCGCGCCGGGCGGACTCGGGACGACGCGGCCGTGAAGGAATCGCTCGACCGGCTGCAGCAGGTCCGGCCCGAGTTCACCTACTCGGTCGCGCTGCACACGGTCGCCCTGTGTGCGGCGGACCCGACGAAGCACCGCGAGGTCATCCGGAAGAACGTCGCTTGGCTGGCCGAGACCCAGACGGCGGAAGGGGAGGCGAGCGGGGGCTGGTCCTACGGCCCACAACGGTCTCTACGGAGCGACGGCTCGAACACGCGGTTCGCCGTCTGGGCGCTGGACGAAGCCGCTCGCGCCGGCGTACCGGCCCCCGAGGCGACTTGGCAAGCCGCCGCCGGGTACTGGCTGCGATCGCAACAAGAGAACGGTTCCTGGGGCTACATGCCGCAAGTCGGCGCAGGCACCGTGTCCATGACGCTGGCAGGAATCGCCTCCTTGGCGGCCGCACGCCGTGCGGCGGCTGACGAGGCGGCGCAGCACGCGATCGACGCGGCGATCCAACGGGCATGGCGGTGGCACGACGAACGGTTTTCCGTCGAGCAGTTAGGGCGGGGTTCCCCCTGGCAATTCTACTCGCTGCAGGCGCTGGGCTTGGCGGCGAGCTTGACGGACCATCGGCGGATCGGCGACTTGGCGTGGCGCGAACAGGCCCTGCCGCTCCTGCTCAGACTTCAAGACGTCGATGCCGGCAGCTGGCAAGGCCAGGCGGCCGAGCCTCCGCTGGTTGCCACCAGCCTGGCGATCCTGTCGCTGACCAGTGTGCCGTGACGACCGACGTGAGCGACCCAGGACCCGACATTCGGCGCAGCCTGATCGCTCCGTGCCATCACGCCAAGTCATTGTCATCCGCTTCGGCTTGTTCGAGCGCGTCGGACAGTTCCAGAAGCCGACCCAGCGGTAGCTCGAATCCCGGCAACAGCGGGGTGCGATACAATTCCTCCTCTCGGACGATCAACTCGACCACCTCGTCGCCGTCGCGGCGGTACACCGTCATCCGGCGGCGGAAACGGTCGATGATCCAGTACTCCTGGAGGCCCGCGACGAGGTATTCGTCGCGTTTCTGGACGTAATCCCGCTGGACGCTACGTTTGCCCGCCGAGACGAACTCGATGGCGATTGTGGGCCGGTGCTTTCTGGCATTGGGCAGGCGGCCCAGGCCGGTCCAGATCACGCGATCGGCACGCCGCCGGCTGCGGGGGGTCTTGATCTGGTTCTCCGGCAGGGTCAGGTCGAGGGCAGAGCCCTGGGGATGATGTTCTTTGTAGTCGAGCAGCAGGTAGCCCAGCATTTCGTTCGGACCACGTTCGTTTTCCGAAACCGGCGGAACCACAACGAGCACTCCTTCGACCAGTTCATAGATGTAATCTTCGTCCCATTCTTCAACCGCGTCGAACTCCTCCGGCGACATCCGCATCCCGGCCATCTCGGGCGTTAGCCTCCGGATTTCGTAGTCAATCGCTGTGGTCATGGTCGAGCCCTTTCGTCTTGGTGCGTGCATCACCACTTCTCATCATACTTCTCCCACAGGCGATCGCCCAGCGTCCAGTAGGCCTCGGTGGCTCGGGCGCAAGCCTCACGCGTGGTTTCCGTCAGGAATGCGCGGGCGGCGGTCGAATCGGTCTTCAGTAGTTCCGCGGTCCGCGCCCCGACGTCGGCCTGGGCGGCCAGCCATTGCTGCTGGAGCGGATCGCGGATCGCGGCGACGTCCACGCGCATCTCGCCCCAGCGTTGGGCCGCGATAGTGCCGGCGCGTTTGAACGCCCACCAGGCAGCCCGCCGGCCAAAACCGGTGGTCCGCCCGTCCGCCTCGAAATCCTCCGGCAGGTCGGTGATGCCGGCATACAGGGGCACGTACGTCGTGACCGCCGGATTGCCGTAGCCAAACCAGACCAATCCGCCCACTGGATCCGGCAGCCAGGAACGGGACTGGGTGACCGTCGCGTACATGCAGTACCAGCGAGCCAGCGGCCGCTCGCCGCGCCACCCCCAGCCGCCGTTGATCTTGAACAACTTGTTCATCTCGTACGGCATGAACGGATTGGCCAGCGGGCTCTTCACCGTCTTGCCGTCCTCCGCCGTCACGGTCAGGTCCTTGACCATGTCAAAGTCCGTGCCCTCGAACGTGTCGCGGAACAGCTCCATGATCTTCTCCGGCCCGACCGGGGCCTCCGGCTTGATGGAGAACGGGAACACGTCGCTGTTGGGGTGCAGCTTGAGCGCAGGGGCCAGCAAGTCGAGCACCCGCCACTCGCGGCGCGTGCAGGCGTAGCTCGTGCGGCCGTCGGGGTTGTAGGCCTCGTAGAAGCGAAACGGGCGACCGCTGGCAGGATCCCAATAGCCGCGTTCCTGCGCGACGCGGGTGACATTCTCCGAGGCCAGGAAAAAGTCCGGGTTGCCCAAGTCGAGTTCGCCGATCCGCGCCGCGTTGGCGACCACACACACGTGGTCATCCGGGACGCGCTGCGCCGCCCAGACCGCCCCGACCTGGTCCTTGCCGGGCCCGACGATTTCCAGCACCCAGACCTCCTGCGGATCGGCGATCGTCAGGGCTTCGCCCAGGTCGCACCAGCCGTGCTGCTGGAGCAATTCGCCGGCGATGCGGATCGCTTCACGGGCAGTCGCGGCGCGTTCCAGCAGCAGCCGCGTCAGCGTCTCGCAGTCGATCAAGCCCTTGTCGCTGGCCAATTCCTCGCGGCCCTCGAAGGTCGATTCACCGATGGCCAGCTGCCGTTCGTTCAGACACGCGTAGGCCGGCGCCAGATAGGCGTACGTCTCGGCGACTTGCGGAATCGAGCCCGTGGGCGTTCGCCCGTATCTCGGCATCGGTCCGCTGTCGTCGTCACAGCGTTTGGTCAGGCCCACGACGCTGCCCGGCGGATGCTGGGCCCGCGGCACCACGACAATCGACGAACCGGTGCGATGGCTGTCGCACGTGTGCGAGGTCATCACCGAGCCGTCCGTCGAAGCTCGGCGCCCGACCATGATCGAAGTACAGGGCAGGCCGTCGGCGGTCAGCAGCACACTGATTAGTAGCCCGAACGAAAGGCAGACTGCATGGACTGGTATTCTCACGGGTAGTCTCCGTCGGATCCGGTTTCCAGCGATGCCGGGCGTCAAACGTGACGCCGGCGCGACATGGGGACACTCCGGGCGGATTATAGCGGAGTCCGGCCCGGGAGCCAGATCCGGCGATATTCGTTGCATCCTCCAGTCGCGCTGTGGTACGTTAACGTGCCCCGTGGGTCGGACCCGTGGCCTGCGATCGCTGCGACTAATCTCCAGGAGATTGTCATGTTACCCCCAACGCCTGTCTCCCGCCGTTTCCCCTGGCCGCTCGGCTGCGTCCTCCTGCCGTTGCTTGTCGTCGCCACGCTCCCCGCCGCCGCGGCGGACCGGCCCAACGTCGTGTTCATCCTGACGGACAACCACGGGGCCTGGACGCTGGGCTGCTACGGCAACCCCGACATCCGCACGCCGAACATGGACCGACTGGCCGCCGAGGGCATCCGCTTTACGCGGGCGCTCAGCAGCAACCCGGTCTGTTCGCCGACCCGCGCGACGTTTCTGACCGGCCTGATTCCGTCCCAACACGGCGTCCACAGCTACCTGGGCGGCGAGCGGCCCAACGCCCAGATGGGGCCGGACGCGTATTGCACGATCCGCGAATTCGCCTCGCTGCCCAAGCTGTTGCACGAGGCGGGCTACGTGTGCGGCTTGAGCGGCAAATGGCACCTGGGGGCGAACTTGACGCCCCAGGAGGGCTTTACCAGTTGGATCACCATGCCGCACGGGCACACGACCGAATTCTACGATGTGCCGGTGCTGGAAAATGGTCAGGAGCGGAAGGAATCCAAGTACCTGACCGACCTGTGGACCGAGCACGGCGTCCAGTTCATCGAACAGAACCGGGACCGGTCGTTCTTCCTGTACCTGGCCTACAATGGCCCGTACGCGTTGGGGAACCTGCTGCTCAACCCGGCCCGGAATCGGCACGCGGAGTACTACGCCGACAAGGAACTGCTCAGCTTCCCCCGCGACGCCATGCATCCCTGGCAGGCCGCCAACAAGGCGTTCCTCAACAACCCTGTGGCGATTCGCCGCGTGGCCGCCGAAATCAGCGGCGTCGACGACGGCGTGGGCGAAATCCTGGCGACCCTGAAGCGTCTGCAGTTGGACGAGCGGACACTGGTCGTCTTTGCGGCGGACCAAGGCTGGATGGGCGGCCAGAACGGCCTGTGGGGGATGGGCGACCACACGCGGCCCGTCGGCGCGCATGAACTGATGATGCAGATCCCGCTGATCTTCCGGCACACGGGCCAGATCCCTGCCGGCCAGACCAGCGACCTGCTGGTCAGCAATTACGACTTCCTGCCCACGACGCTCAGCTATCTGGGCCTCCGGGACCAGTCCCCGGCCCAGTCGCCCGGCCGGGATTTCTCCGCCGTGCTGCGCGGGCAAGCGATTCCCTGGGACAACGTCACGTTCTACGAAATGGAGTCCACACGCGCGATCCGCACGGACCGCTGGAAGTACGTCGCGCGGCACCCGGACGGGCCTTACGAGTTGTACGACATGCAAACCGACCCGCGCGAGCGATTCAACTTGTACGGCCAGCCCACGGTGGCCGAAAAGCAGCGCGAGTTGGCTGACCAGCTGGACGCCTTCTTCGCCCGGCATGCCGACCCGCAATATGACGTCTGGAAAGGCGGCCGCTCCAAAGCCGGACGGCTGGGCGCCGCGGCCCCCAAGCCGAAAGCGAAACCGGGACGCTAGGACCGACGTGGGAAGGACTTTGACATTGAACGGCAGGCCGAAGGCGGCCGCGTATCCGGTCCAGCCGTGTGCTTGGCAGGCTCGGTCACACCTCGACGTTTTGATGGAGATTCATCATGTTCGATTCCTCGGCGATCGCCCTGCTGGCCTGCTTGGCCGCCCAACCGCAGTCCGGGCTGGAGATTAACTCACCGGGCTTCACCGCGCGGTTCGAGCGTGGGGCCTTGGTTCGACTGGCCGACGCGGATGGCACGCACTTCGTCAGCCCGCCGCAGGAGGCTGTCGGCCTGGGCATCCACACGGTGACGGGCGAATGGCATGCCGGCGGCGGCGAAGGGCCGGGCCGGCTTGGAGACGATGGGCCGGCCGTCCAACGCTGCGTCGGGTTCGAGGGTCGGGACGACGCGAGCGCGGAGTGCGAGGTTGCGCTGGACAGGGAATCTGGCGAGATGGTGGTTGGGCAGCGGGGGAGGGTTGCGGCGGGCGCGGAGGGGAGACCTGCGGTCGAGCGGTCCGGCGGGGTCGGGAGACCCGCGCCGAACGCGCCGAGCACTGGGGGCGGGAGTTCGGCGTCTGGCACGGCAGGCGTGTGGGGCGTCAGTTGGACGATCGGGCGGATTCCACTGGAATACGCCATCCTGGTGCCCGGGAATTCGGGGATTCGGTTGACCGCGGACAGCCCCGGGCGGAAGCATCAGTTCGATTATCCGCTCAGTTGGGAGGCCCAATTGGTCATCGTCGAAGGCGCGGACCGCGGGTTCTATGTCTGGGCCGAGGACGCGCGAGGACGCTTCAAGCGGCTGGTGGTCGAACGGTTTCGGGACGGCTGGCAATTGACGCTCGTGACGATCAACCCGGCGCCGTTTGACGACTGGACCGCGTGCGATTCCGTGCCTTGGCGACTGGGCGTCTATCGCGGGGATTGGCGCGTGGCGGCGCGCCGGTATCGCGACTGGATGACGGGGCAATTCCAGCCGGTTCCGATCGACCAGCAGAAACCGGCGTGGGTCCGTGAAACCCGCTGCCTGGTGATCCTGGGACTGGACCAGGCCCTGTTGGCCGAGTTGGCCCGGCGCTTGGATCCGGCGCAGACGGTGCTGTACGTTCCCTCGTGGCGTTCGGCCGGATACGACCGGGACTATCCGACCTACGACGCGGTGTTCGACACGCTCGAACCGTTCGTGCAACAAGCCCACGCGTTGGGGTTTCGCGTGATGCTGCACGTGAACTATTTTGGCGTGGACCCCAAGCATCCGCTGTACGAGAAATTCGAGCGGTATCAGGTCCGCGATCCCTGGGGCGCACACGAGCGGCAATGGTGGCTTTGGGACCGCGTGGAACCGGAGATCCGCTTTGCTTATATCAATCCGGCCTGCCGCGCGTGGCGCGAGTACTTCGTCGGCCAGATGGCGGCGTTGTGCCGCCGCTACCAGATTGACGCCTTGCACCTGGACCAGACGCTGTGCATCTACAACGATCACAACGGCCTGATCGACGGGGCGTCGATGATCGACGGCAATCTCGCCCTGCACCGAGAACTGCGCGCTGCGCTGCCCGAGGTGGCACTCAGCGGCGAGGGGTTGAACGAGGTGACGTACCGCTACGAGGCGTTCGCTCAGCGGCATGCCTGGGGCGTGAATCACGCGGAGGGAACGTGGAGCCGCGGGCCGCTGGGTTGCGCGCATCCGATCAGTTCCTACCTGTTTCGGCCGTACACCGTGATCAACGGGTACCTCGGCTGTGCGCCGCCCACGCAAGGCCAGTTGTACGCGGCCTGGAACGAGGCGTACGAGCACTGGGGAGTGATTCCGACGCTGAAGCCGGAACGTAGCCAACTGCGCGAGCCGACGGGGTTCTCGCGGCAGTTTTTCGACGAAGCTGCGTTCTGGCTGGGCGAGCGATTGGAGCCTGATCTCGATGGACCGTGGCCGGCCCAGGTGGCGTTTCCGTTCCGGACCGCCGACGGCCGCCGGGCCGTGAGGACGACGGATGGACGGTTTCTTGTTCAGGCCGGGCCCGCAGTGAAGCCCGAAGCGACAGCGAGTGGAGCAAGCGATTCGTTCCTCGCTGACGCGTCGGGTTACGAGGGAAGGAGCCCTCTCGCTGGCGCTTCGGGTTACAGAGGGCGGGGCCCTCTCGCTGGCGCTTCGGGTTACGGAGGCCGGGGCCCTCTCGCTGACGCATCGGGCCTCGACGCGATCGAGATCAGCCGCACGGTCGGCGGCGTGGGGCAAGTGGCGGCGCTGGGCACGATTCCCGATTGGCGGGCATTCGACGGTCAGCGCCTGCTGGGGCTCGATCCGGAACGCTGGTACCCGTGCTTCACCCAGCCGCGAGACGATCGCGAGTTTCACGTGGCATCGCTGCCCGACGACGTGATCTGCGAGGGCGTGTTCGCCCGCGACGAGTTGGCCGTGTTTCGTTCTCGCGGCGGTCAGTCGGTCGTCGCGGATCTGGTCGCGCGGCTCGATGATGCCACCTGCGGCTCGCAACCGTTCGACGGACAGGCCAGCGAGTGGCTCGGTCCGGGCACCGCGGCGGACGGCGGCAGCTTTGTCGATCAAGGCGACGGCGTCTTGGCGGCGCACCCGCCGTGGAAAGCGACCTGGCAGGACGCCGCCACGAAGGCGACGCGGTCCGGGGGCACAGGCGTCGCCTTCGCGCGCTTTGCCGTGGACTTGCCGTCGGCGCCGCAACTGCGGCTGATCAGCCAAGTCGCCTTGGCGGCCGGGGCCGGCAAGCCGGACCGGTCGGACGGCGTGACTTTCCGGATGGCCGTCAGCGCGGGGACGACCCGGTTGGAGACGCAGTTGCACCAAGCTGCGGAGGACCTGCTGCCGATCGAGCTGGATCTCACGCCGCTGGCGGGCCAGGCGGTGACGGTCGAATTATCGGTCGCACCCGGGCCGAAACGGTCGGCCAGCTACGATTGGGCACGCTGGACGCGGCCGAGGATCGAACGCCGCGGCGAGGCGGTCGCAACGCTCGCCTTCGGGGGACGCGGCGACTACGGCCTGGCCCTCGATGGGCGTGGGCCGCAGCCGGTTCGGCGTGCGGACGGATTGTTGATGGTAGAGGCCCTCCAGCCCGGTTCCGTCTGCCTGCTGCGGCAACCGCCGCCGGCGATCTCGCTGCCGGCGAACCTCGCCCAGCAGCCGCGGACCGTGGTTTTTCTGGACGATTCCGGCCGCGAATTGATTCGCCCGGAACATGCGGCCGTGCGGCCGGAGCGGCTGACGGTGGGCGGTGTGACGAAGACGGGCCTGTTCGTGCATCCGCCGGATCACGGCCGCACGCTGGCCTACCTGCCGCTGGGCTTGCCGCCGGAGCGCGCCGAGTTGTCCTGCGCGATCGGTCTGCGCGACGGGGCGGAATCGACAGGCGTGGTCTTGGCGATCGAGGTCAACGGGCGCGAACTCGCGCGCCGCCGAATGTTGCCCGGCGCGTGGGAGAACCTCGCGGTCGATCTCTCGGCTTGGGCTGGCCAAGCGGTCGTGGTCTGCCTGGTCACCGACTCGGACGGGGCGTTCAATTGTGACTGGGCCTGCTGGGGTGACCCGATCGTGCGAAAACTCGGGGACGAGTAGCGACGCGAGTAGCGACGCGTTTGCTTGCAGTCAGCCGCCGGCCGCGGTACGCTCAGTGGCTGGCAAAGACGGAACTTGGCTCAACCAGCACGGCGGCCGACGAAACAACCTTCCGACGAGGACGCCCACCTATGGCCAATCCCTCCCTGTTCACGCGGCGACGCTTTCTCCGGCACACCCTGGCCACCGGGGCCGCGGCTTCGCTGGCCCTGTCGGCTCCTGCCGAGGCCGCCGAGCCGGCCGCCGGGGCAGCCTACCGGGTCGGGATTTATACACGTCCCTGGGACAAGCACGATTATCGCGTCGCCCTGGATGCGATCGCCGAAGCCGGTTTCAAACACGCGGGCTTGATGACCACCACGATGCCTTGGGGGCGGCAAGTGATCACCGCCGAACTCAGCACGGAACAGGCCGCCGAGATCGGCCAGCAGGTGCGGCAGCGCGGCTTGCAGGTCCCGTCGGTGTATGGCGGCGGAATCCCGGTCAACAAGTCCTTGAACGAGGGCATCGCGGGCATGCGGCGGCTGATCGACAACTGTGTGGCGGCTGGCGCCACGAGCCTGTTGATGGGCGGGACGAGCAATGACAAGTTGTACGAACCGTACTACAAGGCGGTCGCCGCTTGCTGCGATTACGCCGCCGAGCGGAAACTGGCGATCACGGTCAAGCCGCACGGCGGGCTGAACGCCACGGGCCCGCAATGCCGCAAGTGCATCGAGTTCGTCGGGCATGCCAATTTCAGCCTCTGGTACGACCCCGGGAACATCTTCTACTATTCCAATGGCGAACTGGACCCGGTGGACGACGCCGCCACCGTCGATGGCTTGGTCACGAAGGGCGTGTGCATCAAGGATTTTGACCTGGTCGAGCGCGACGGCAAGCCGACGCGCGAGGTCGCTTTGACGCCGGGTACCGGACGCGTCGATTTCCTGAAGGTCTTGCAGCGACTGCGCCAAGGCGGCTTCACCAGCGGCGATCTGGTCATTGAATGTCTGAGCCCCGGCGACGGAGAACCGAGGACTTTGCTGGCCGAGGCCAAACGGGCCCGCGAGTTTGTCGAGCGACTGATAGCGAAGTGCGTCTAGTGCGATCACACCTTAAGGAGCGTTACCATGACTCGAAGCAATCTTCTGTTCGCAAGCTGCCTTTTCGCCCTGCTGGTCAGCGGCACACGGGCTGCCGACAACACGCCGCCCGAAGGCTTTACGGCCCTGTTCAACGGCCGGGACCTGAGCGGCTGGAAGGGATTGGTCGCGGATCCGCCGAAGCGGGCCAAGATGACGGCGGAGCAACTGGCCGATGCGCAGAAGAACGCCGACGAACAGGCGCGGGCTCATTGGAAGGTCGCCGACGGCGTCATCGTGTTCGACGGCAAAGGCTCGAATCTATGCACCGCCAAGGATTACGGCAATTTCGAGCTGTACGTCGACTGGAAGATCCTGCCCGCCGGCGACAGCGGCATCTATTTGCGCGGCAGTCCCCAGGTACAGATCTGGGATGCCGGGGCCCGTACCGAAGGCTCCGGCGGGCTGTACAACAATCAGAAGAACCCCAGCAAGCCCACAGCGTGTGCGGACAAGCCAGTCGGCGAGTGGAACACATTCCGCATCAAGATGGTCGGCGAAGAGGTCTGGGTCTGGCTGAACGGCCAGTTGGTGGTCGACAACGTGACCATGGAAAACTACTGGGAACGCGACAAGCCGATCTATCCCACCGGCGCGATCGAACTGCAAAACCACGGCAATACGTTGTATTTCAAGAACATCTACGTCAAGGAATTGCCGTAGATTGAAGTTGGAAGTGCCTGACCTTTGCCCCTGTGCTAGCAGCGTCACAAATCCTTGGATAGCCGAGAACGGCGATTTGCGTAATAATGCGCATGTTGGACCGAGCTTTTGGTTCACGCAATCCAAAGTCTGGCTATCGCATGGAGAACTCCAGAATGACTCGCGCGGGGCTGCTGGTATTGAACGTCGTATGTCTCTTTGCCTGGACCATGATTTCCGTTCCTCCGGCGTTGGCCGCCAACGAGGGGCAGGATGACCTGGACAAGGCGACCGAAATGCAGATCACCGCGCGGGCGCTGTCCGACTTGGGCAAGGTCGCGGAGCTGTGCGAGAGCGCCCTGAAGAAGGGGCTGGATGAGGGCAATCAGGCCTTCGCCAAGCAGTTGTTGTCGTCCACGCTGTACCAATACGCCGAGCAGTTGTGCGGCCCGGTTTTCGACCAAAGCCCTCCCGACCGCCGCTGGCCGCTGATGCGGCAGGTGGCGATGAAGCACCTGGAGCGCGCGGTCGAAATCAATCCGACGCTGGGTGATGCCCACCTGCTGATCGCCAGGCTGCAGGCGTTGCCCGGCGGCGATCTGGAGCGCGGCACCAAGGCGGCGGGCGCCGCGGTGAATTCGTTTGACGAAGACCCGAAGAAGAAAGCGGCCGCCCTGGTCGTGCGCGGCAACTTCCGGCAGGAGCCCGAAGCCAAATTGCAGGATTACGGCCAAGCGATCGACTTGGATCCGAGCAATGCGGACGCCTGGCAGGCCCGCGCCTTGGTGCACCTGGACCAAGGCAACGCCGACAAAGCGATCGAGGACTTCAACGGCCTGTTGAAGCAAAACGAGAACAACGTCAAGGCTCACTTGGCCCTGGCCGAGGCCCTGACGAACCTCGAGAAGTTGGACGAAGCCCTGCCGCATATCGAAAAGGCGATCCAGCTGAGCCCTGAATCGGCGCTGGGGTACACGCTGCGTGCGCGTTGGAAGGCGGTCAAGAAGGACATCGACGGCGCCTTGAACGATTTGGACCAGGCCATCAAGCTCGAGCCGCGGGACGTCACCGCCCTGGTCATCCGCGCCCGGCTGTACCTGTCCCAGGACAACCTCGCGGCCGCCAAGGACGACGTCGAGCGGATGCTGGTGATCAGCCCCGGCCTGGTCCAGGGCATTTTGATGCGGAGCTTGATCTACGCCGAGGAAGGCCGGGTGGGAGACGCCATTGCGGACGTCGAACTGCTGCTCAAGGAGGATCCCAAGAACGTGGCGTGGCGGCTGCAATTGGCCAGCTATTACGTCAAGGACCGCCGGCCGGGCAAAGCGTTGGACATCTTCACGAAAATCCTGGCCGAGGATGACGAGGATTTCTTCGCCCGGCAAGCTCGGGCCGACACGCTGTTGAGCATCGGCAAGCACGCCGAGGCGATCGCCGACTTTGAGATCCTGCTGAAACAGGAACCGGAGGACGACAGCATCCTGAATAACTTTGCCTGGGTGCTCGCCACGTCTACCGACGACAAGCTGCGGGACGGAGCGCGGGCCGTCAAGTTGGCGACGAAAGCCTGCGAGGTGACCGAGTTCAAGAAGGCCCATATCCTCAGCACGCTGGCCGCCGCCTATGCCGAGACCGGGGATTTCGACTCGGCCGTCAAATGGTCCACCAAGGCGGTCGAATTGGGCGTCGAGGAAAAGGAAGTTGACGACCAGCTGAAGAAAGAACTCGAAAGCTATCAGCAGAAGAAGCCCTGGCGGGAACGGCAGACCATCGAGGAAAAGGCCGAGCCCGTCCAGCCGCGACGGAGCGATTTCGAGGCGTGACGATTCGCCCGCACGCGGCTCGTCGAACCCGACCAACCGAAGGCGACGGGACCTGCTCCCGCCGTCGCCTTCGGCTGGCCGTTCGACGAGCGACGGTCCTTACCGCACCGGTTCCTGCACCAGGTCTGCCCGGAGCTTGACCAGCACGTCCGGATGGTCCGTGGTGATGCTGTCCACGCCCCAGCGCATCAGGGCGGCCATCAGCGGCGGCTCGTTGACGGTCCAACACCAGACCTTCAGTCCCCGAGCTTTCAATTCGGCGATCAACTCGCAGGACAACATGTTGTAGTTCAAGTCCACCATGTCGGTGCCATACAGCTTGGCCTGGGCCGCGATCCAGTCGGCTCGCTCGGCCGGAGTCCCGCTCAACCGCTCGCTGGCCAGCCACGCGCACGGGATCCGCGGCTCCAGGGTGCGGATCTCGCGGACCACGTCGCCGCTGAACGCAATCACCGCCACCTGGTCCACCATCCCGAGTTCGCGCACCGCCCGGACCACCTTGTCGGAGATGCCCGTCGCCTTGATCTCGATCACGGGCTGACAGTCGGTGTCCTTCAGGGCCCGGAGTTGCTGGTCCAACGTCGGCAGGGGCTCGCAGGCGAACTGCGGGGCCTTCCACGAGCCGGCGTCGAGCGACTGCAGCTCGGGCCACGTCTTCGTGCTCAGTTCGCCCTGCCCGTTGGTCGTGCGATCGAGCGTCTTGTCATGCAGCAGCACGACCACGCCGTCGCGGGTGGCCTGGACGTCGAACTCCGTCCCGTCGGCGCCCGCCTGGACGGCCAGCTTGGCGGACACCAGCGTGTTCTCCGGGGCCACCGCCGACCAGCCGCGATGCCCGACGACGTCGCAGCGGCCGACCGGGGTTGCGGCCGGCTGCGGCGTATCCGGCAGCCGCCGGACCGAGAACTCGTCGAACCGCACCCGGCCGCCGCTCATGCCTAGCCCGACGCAGCCGCGCTGGCGATCCAGCGCAAAGGCCGACTCGATGACCAGTTCGTCGTCCAGGTACGCCTGCACATTCGAGCCGCTGACGGCCACGCGCAGCCGGCGCGGTTGGCCGAGCGCCGCATCGGCCCTGGCCTTGGCGGTCTGCCGCACGCTCCAGCCCTCGGCGGTCCGCACGGCGAACTCGGTCCCGTTCCGCTGGGTGCTGCGGAATCGCACGGGCACCTGCATCCACGGCGGTGCGCCGTCACAGGGAGCCCGGAATAGCACCGACCACCACCGCGAGTCATCGCGAACGGTCAGGAACGTCGCCGTAACCTCGATTTCATAATTCTGCCAGGCCTCGTCGCCAAACAGGATGTACGCCTCAGCGCCCTCGCCCACCAAGCTGCGATCCTGAACCGTCCACTGACCCTGCCAGACTCGCCAGCCAGCCGGCAGCTTGTCGCCCGCGGCGTCAAAGTTCTCGCGCATGACATCTTCCCCCGTGACTCCGGCCGGGATCGCACACAGGCACCAGACCAAGGCACACCGCAATCGAGTTTCCATTCCCATCGCTCCCGGGCCGCAGGCCGCCAACAACTCACCACCGATTGCCCGCCAGCATGCGCCCAATCGCCAGGGAAATCAACAGCCCTCGTGCGTCGCCCGCAAGCAAGTCAGCCGTGTTATCCAGCCGGAACCGGCGGCAATCCACGCCCGCCACCAAGACCCCACCCCTGCGGCCTCTTGGGCATCGATTCCTCCCGGCAATATCCGTTACCGATAGCGGTTGAACGACAGCGCGGGCCGGCGCCTTCGTTGCGGTTGAATTCCGCCCCTTCCCGGCGTATCCTACTGGGTGTTCAGGATCCGTCCCTAGCGGCAAGAAAAGGACCTCCCATGACTCACTCTTCCGAGCTGTCCACTTCCACCCCTTGGCCCCGCAGGTTGCTCGTGCTGGCTTTGGCGTGGCTGACTCTCACTCCTGCGGCGGGCCAGGCTCGCGACCGTTGGACGCCGGAGCAGGCCCACGCCTGGTACGCGACACAGCCCTGGCTGGTCGGCTGCAATTACATCCCCAGCCACGCGATCAACCAGTTGGAGATGTGGCAGGCGGACACGTTCGATCCGGCGGCCAACGACCGGGAACTCGGCTGGGCCGCCAGCCTGGGCTTTACCAGCGTGCGTGTATTCCTCCACGATCTGCTGTGGCAGCAGGACCACGCGGGCTTCTTGAACCGGCTGGACCAGTTCCTGGCCATCGCCGACCGGCATGGAATCGGGGTGATGCTTGTCCCGCTGGACGGCGTCTGGGATCCGCAGCCGGCGCTGGGCAAGCAGCGGGCCCCCAAGCCGCACGTCCACAACTCCGGCTGGCTGCAAGCCCCCGGCGCCGCCCTGCTGGCCGACCCGGCCCGGCATGAGGAACTGAAGCCTTACATTCAGGGCCTGATCGGCCGCTTCCGCAGCGACCGCCGCGTTCAGGCGTGGGACCTGTTCAACGAACCCGACAATCCGAACGCCAACTCGTACGGCGAAGCCGGGGCCCGCACCGAGCTGCCGCCGGACAAGAAGGCCGAGTTGGCCACTCGCCTGCTGGCACAACTGTTCGCCTGGGCCCGCGACATGGACCCCGAGCAACCGCTGACCGCCGGCGTCTGGCGGGACGACTGGTCCGACCCCAACCGCCTGTCGGCGTGCAATCAACTGCTGCTGAGCCAGTCCGACGTGATCAGCTTTCACTGTTACGGCCAGCTGCCGGACATGCAGACACGGGTCACGCACTTGCAGCGCTACGGCCGTCCGCTGCTGTGCACCGAGTACATGTCCCGAGGCAGCGGCAGCACGTTCGATCCCGTGCTGGGGTACCTGAAGCAGCGGCGCATCGGCGCCTACAATTGGGGCCTGGTCGACGGCAAGACGCAGACGATCTACCCGTGGGAGACGTGGCAGAAGCGGTATGCCGCCAAGCCCGACCTCTGGTTCCATGACATCTTCCACGCCGACGGCAAGCCCTACCGTCCCGCCGAAGCGGAGTACATTCGCGGGCAAACCCAGCGGTGATGGCCCGCGCTTCAATGCCTCACCGCGGGGCGGGCTACGGCGGCAAGTCGCGACCCGATTGGTCGAATACGGCCTTCATCATCGACGCGCTGAAATCCTGCGGGGCCGGCGCCGACGATCCGGACATTCAACGGGCGCGCGAACTCTTGGCAGGCTCCGTCCCCGAAGCCGCCTGTTTCGCCGTCACCGGCAGTCTGGGCGACTGGCCCCAATTCCTGAAAGTCACGCAGGCGCTGTTCCTGCTCGGCCCGGCAAAACTGGGAGGGTTGACCGCCCGCCGCTGCTCTGCGAGATGCACTATTCCGCGAGTCGAGGATGAGGAACTAGCGGTCCGCGATCCTGTAAGATAGTGGCGAACAGCCTCACGCGCAGACCAATTTCAATCCACGGAGACTCCCCATGCAGACTCGACGCACATTTCTGACGGCCGCCGCCGCTGGCGGTTTGGCCGGTTGGGTCGGCGGAGCGAATTGGCGCCCGGCGAGCGCGGCCGAGGAGGCGGCACGGATCCTGCCGATCCGCGAGTGTTACTGCCCGGCGCACTTCGGCAACTCGTACGAAGCGATGGGCTCGCGCGAAATGGCGGCCTATCTGGCCGAGCTGAAGTGGATGGGCTTCAATCGCTATGCCGATTGGATGACGACCACAGACCTCTGCAATCCGTACACCTCGGACGCCACCTGGGACTTGGCCAAGGAGCAATTGGACCGGAAGAAGAAAGCCTTTCGTGCCGCCCAGGACTTGGGCCTCGGACTGAACCTGATCGTCACCCCCAACCATGTCTACTTGGACCAGTTGCGTCCCGAATACGCCGCGGTCAAGAAACCGAAGATCTTTGGCCAGTTGGTCTGCCCCAGCCAACCGGAAGCCCGCGAGTTGATCCTGCGGAACTTTGAGCGCTGGTTCGGCGATCTGGCGGACGCCGGCCTGCGTTTCAGCGCCTTCACGGCCTTCGCCTACGACTACGGCGGGTGCGGGTGCGACAAGTGCCAGCCTTGGATCCTGACTTTCGCGCGGCTGATGAAGGACATCCACGCCTTGGCCCAACGGCGGCATCCGGATCTGGAGCCCTGGTTCTGCTCGTGGTGGTGGACCCCGGAAGAGCACACCCTGCTGAACGACTGGGCGGCTGCCGAAGCGCCCGGGTGGCTCAAGGCCGTCACGCTGCACATCGAGTACGGCCAGACGCGTCCCAAGGAGGTGGCCTTGCCGGCCGGTTGCCGGAAGTTGGCCTTCGTGCACATCGGCTATGGCGACCAGCGCGATGCGGAAGTCTACGGCCGGCAGGGCGCCGTGATCGCGCCGCAACGCATTCCCCAAACGCTGCGGGAATTGGCGGCGACGGGCGCCGACGGATTCCAGGCGTACAGCGAAGGCGTGTTCGACGATGTGAACAAGACCTTGCTGGCCGGCATCGGATCGGGGCAGTTCCCGGACGCGGACGAGGCACTGCAAGCCTACGCTCAGCGGTACTTCGGCGCTGCGGCCGAGCGCGGCGGAGACTGGGCCAAGTGGCTGGCCGCCTGGGGTAATCGGCGAATCGTCCCGTTGCCTGCCGCGGCCGAGGAACTGACAAGGTTGGCGGAGGATGCCAAACCCGGCTGGCGGCTGGAACATTGGCGGATCAAGGTGCAACTGGAATCCCTGGACCGGGCCATCGGCCGGCCCGGCGACAGCGATTGGACTGCCGAACGACTGGAATTGGCGGACCAGTACTTCGCCACCCGGGAACGGCTGTACCGCGAGGTGTACCGCCTGGGCCCGGTGCGCCACGTCTTGAACCCGCGGTTCATGCCTCCGGACTGGGAAGCCTCCTGGCGGAAAGCGACGGGCGACGGGACTCAGGTGCCCGGCAAAATGCTGCCGCAGCAATAACCGCGGTTGGGGATGGTGATCGATTCATCAAGGCACGCTGAAGCCACACTCTTTGACGCGAGGCAGCCCCGCGACCGCCATCGGCAACCGCCGGCTGACGCGGTGAGCGGGTCATTTCGCGAGGATGCGTCCCTTGCGCCAGGCGTAGATCCGCAAGGGCGGAAAATTGCGGAGTTCGACGGCGACCTGGGCCGGCCCGAACAGTGGTTCCGCCAGTTGCTGGATGCGGCCGCAGACCTGGTACGCGACGAACCGGCCACCGGGCGTCAGTGCGGACCAAACGGCATCGATCACTTGGCGGCGGCCGTCAGGACGCAGCAGCGAAAACGGGATGCCGGAGACGATGACATCGACCGCAGTCCAGGCGTACTGGTCGAGGATTTCGGCCAGGCGTTCGGCGTTACCGTGGTGGACGAGCAAGCGGTCGTCCTCGATCGCGCGCAGGGTGCGGACGAAATCGGGACTCAGTTCGATGCTCAGCAGCGTCGCCTGTGACGGCATGGCGGCCAGCAGGGCGCGGGTCGTGCCGCCCGTACCCGGCCCCAATTCGACGACGGTCCGAACGGCCGCCAAGGCGGACAGGCCGGCAATGCGACGTTCCAGGAACCGGGAACTGGGTACCAGCGACGCGATCTGCCGGGGATGGCGCAGGAACCCCTGCAGAAATGCCATGCGGTCATCGCGTGTAGCCCGGACTTGTTGCAGTTGCATGGCCGCGCCAATCGTCACTTGAAGACTCGTCTGCAGCGGTCACGTACCAAGTTCCCGCCTGGGTTACCTGCGGCCGTTGCGAAGGTAGGCCCCTCGAGAACGGAAGCACTGTGCATAACCAACGGCGATGCTTGGCACCTTGTGAATTCTACCCGATTCTCCCGACCGCCTGCAACTCGGGGCAAGCCCCAATGGTGTCCTGGTGTGTCGGGGGGGCGGCGTGTCGGGGGTGCGTGTCGGGGGGCGTTCCCTTGGCTGCCGCCGTGGATTATCATCGAGGCAAGTTTCCATCCTCCGTTTCAGCGAGAAAGGACACGACATGGACCGACGCGAACTGCTCAAGACCGCCGGCTCGGTTGCCGGCTTGGCCGCCGCTACGGCGATTACGTCGCCTGCCGCTGCCGCTCCGGCCAGCGCCAACAAGCCCAAGATTTGCTACACCGACGATGAACTGCGCGGGACTGACGGCAAGTTCGACGCCGAGAAGGGCAAGGACGCCATCGAAGCGCTGTGCAAGTACCACGGTTACCCGATCTTCCCCGGCTTCCGCGACGGCCTGTGGATCTCGGACTACGGACGCGGCGAATTCACCAAAGTGGGTCTGGCCGCCTACATTTTCATCAACAATGTCGAAGACCGGTACATGCTGATGGATATCTTCTTGTTGCCCGGCCAGATGCTGCCCGAGCATTGGCACGTCGAAGGCGAGGGCAACCCGGCCAAGCGCGAAGGCTGGCTGGTGCGGTGGGGCGTCAGCCACATCGTCGGCATCGGCGACCCGAACCTGGGCCAAGACGTGATCGTGCCGAAGACTCATTGGGAGGGCAAGGTGACGACCGAACATGAAGTCGTCGCCACGCCGGGCACGTTCGTCAAGTTGTCGAAAGTCGAGACGCGGCACTGGCAGTACGCGGGGCCCGAAGGCGCGATCATCACCGAAGTCGCCAACGTGCATACCGGCTCTGCGGTCCGGCATACGGATCCGGTGCTGAACGAGTATTTCCTGAAGCAGTAGGGCAACGGAGAAGCCAAACATGGAATTTGAAAACCAAGTCGCGCTGGTCACCGGCGCCGCGGGGGCCATCGGCAAGGGGATCGCGGCCCGGTTGGTGGCTGAGGGCGCCCGGGTCTTCATCACCGATCTCGAGCAAACCCGCTTGGACGACGTCTGCCGCGAACTGGGCGAGAATTGCCGAGGGATGGCGGCGGACGTCACCGTCGAGGACCAGGTCCGCCGGGTTGTCCAGGCGGCGCTGGCGGCCTTCGGCGGCCGCATCGACGTGCTGGTCAACGTGGCCGGCACGGTCGGCAAAGGGGGCCCGGTCGACCAGATGGCGCTGGACAATTGGGAGTTCGTGTTCGCCGTCAATTGCCGGGGCACGTTCCTATTCACCAAGGAAGTCGTGCCCGTGATGAAGCAAGCCGGGCGCGGCAGCATCGTGAATTTCTCGAGCAAGTCCGGCAAGACCGGCTCGGCTCTGATGAGCGCCTATTCGGCAGCCAAAGCGGCCGTCATCGGCTTGACCCAGGCGTTGGCCTTCGAACTGGCTCCGGCCATCCGCGTCAACTGCGTGTGTCCGGGCATCACCGAAGCCACGGGCGTATGGAGCAACGTTTCGGCCGATTATGTCCAGAACCTCAAGCTGCCCATGCCCGAGGTCGTCAAGAAGTTCACGTCCAAAGTCCCCCTCGGCCGCCTGGCCCGCATCGACGACGTGGTGAACATGACCTGCTTCCTGGCGTCGGCTCGGGCCGATTACATGACCGGCCAGGCGATCAACATCACCGGTGGTCGGGAGATGCACTGACAGCAATGCCTGTAACAAGGACCCATTCATGACTCGTTGGACTCGACAGCAAATCGCCGCCACGATCGATCATGCGGCGTTGAAACCGAATATGACCGACCAGGACATCGTGGCGAACTGTGAACTGGGCAGACGCTACCAGGTGGCCAGCGTCTGCGTGCGGCCCTGCGACGTGGCCTTGGCGGCCCGGGAACTGGCCGGCTCGGGAGTGGTGCCGTCGGCGGTGATCGGTTTTCCGCACGGAACCCATCGGCCCGAAGTCAAGGCCCTGGAAGCGCGGCTGGCCATTGAGGACGGGGCCAAGGAACTGGACATGGTGATGGCGATCGGCAAGTTCCTGTCGGGCGATGTCGCTTGGGTCCGCCGCGACATCGCAGGCGTGGTCGCGGAGGCGAAACGTGTCGGCGGCGTGCTGGTCAAGGTGATCCTGGAGACCTGTTACCTGACGCCGGAGCAGATCGCCCAAGCGTGCGAGATCGCCCGCGATGCCGGGGCCGACTTTGTCAAGACATCCACGGGTTTTGGCGACGGCCCTGCCACGCCCGCGGCCATCGACGTGATGATCAAGACCGTCGGCGACCGATTGGGTGTGAAGGCCTCTGGCGGCATCCGCAGTTACGAAGTCGCTTGCGGATACCTGGACCAGGGCTGCCAGCGACTGGGCAGCGCCGCCGGTACTCCGGCGATCCTGGATGCGGCTCCGGAAAGCGGTGGCAATAATTGAGGAGAAACATGTCTGAAGAGAGCGAGCATCCGTGG
>CAIYOB010000680.1 GCA_903927685.1 uncultured Planctomycetaceae bacterium | reverse complement strand
CGCTTCCAGGGCCGGGACTACCGTTTGACCGACGTGCACGGTCAAGTCGTGCAGCAACTCCTGGCGTAGCAGCGCCCACAGACTTTCCTGTTCGGCAGCCTGCCAACCGGCCGCGCATTGCGGTGCCCGGCAATCGCCTCCGCACCACCCCTGTGTGAGGACCCCGCATGGCAAGAATTGCCGTCTGCGATATGATGGGAGTGTTAACTGGCGGTTTAGCGGATGGCTCTGCCGCCCCGAGCGATGGTTGCACAAGACGTTGGAGAGCGTTGCGATGGCGATCCAATACACCACGACAGTCCAAGACGGCACGCTGTTTGTCAAAGCCTCCGGTTACGACGAGGATTTGGCCGATGTGCAGCAGTATGGGCTGGCGTTGATCGCCGAATGCCAGCAGGAGGGCGTGACCCGCGTCCTGTGCGACGAACGCGAATTGGAATACCGCCTGAACACGATCGACACGTACGAAGCCGCGGCGGTGATTGCCGAGCACGTACCGCGCGTTTGTCGAGTCGCGATCGTTTGCCATCCCAGGCTGTTGCAGGACGCGCTCGATTGGGAGACCTTTGCCGTGAACCGGGGGTTGATCGTGCGGGCGTTCAGCGATCTTGACGAGGCCCGGAACTGGCTGCAAGGTCGCCTGGCATGACGGTCCCTGGGGAACCCTTGGCACTCGATATCAAGTCGCCGTTGAAGACGGCCGTGCCCAATGCCGTGATCGCCCTGTTATACTGGCTGGCGGCGGTGGGGGGCGGCAAGCTGGCGATCGCGGCTGGCAACATCTCGCCGGTCTGGCCGTCGACGGGGATCGCCATCGCCGCCGTCTACCGCTGGGGATATCGCGTCGCGCCCGGAGTCTGGCTGGGCGGCCTGATCTTCGAACTGTACACAGGGGCCCCGGCGGTGGTCTGTCTCGTAACGCCCGTGGCCAATGCGTTCGAACCGCTGGTCGCCGTCAGCCTGCTCCGGCGGTTTGGCGACGTCGGTGGCGTGTTCTCGACCGCCCGCGGCGTCGTGCAATATTTCGTCTTTGCCGGCCTCCTGGCGACGGCCCTTAGCGCGTTGCTGGGCGTCGCCAGCATGTGCCTGGGCCAGCTCGATTCCTGGGACCAGTACGGTTACCTCTGCTTGACGTGGTGGCTGGGAGACATCATGGGCGCGGTCGTGGTGGCGCCCGCGCTGCTGGTCTTGAGCCAGCCTATCCCGGGCCCGTGGCCCCGGCAGCGATTCGTCGAGGCCGCTGTCCTGCTCGGCCTGCTGGCGGCCGTTTCGCTGTTCATCTTCTTCTGGCAAGTGCCGTTGTTCGGCGGCCGGGCCCACGCCTCGATCTCGATTTTCTGCATGCCGCTGGTGATCTGGGCCGCGCTGCGGTACGGGCAACACGGCGCGGTGACCGCGACGCTGATCATTTGCACGGTCGCCTTGCTGGCCACCATTCAGCTCCGGGGGCCCTTTGGCGATCCTGACCCTTCCCGCGTCACGCACTCGCTGCTGCTGCTGCAGTCCTTTATGGGAGTCGTGGCCATGACGGGCCTGGCCTTGGCGGCCGTGGAGAACCGGCGCGAGCAGGCCGAAGCCGCCTTGCGGGAATCCCACGACCTGCTGGAGCGGAAGGTCCAGCAGCGGACAAGCGAACTGCGCATCGCCAAAGAGGAGGCGGAGGCCGCCAACCGCGCCAAGAGCGCCTTCCTGGCGACGATGAGCCACGAGATCCGCACGCCCATGAACGGCGTCCTCGGCATGACGGGACTGCTGTTGGATACGGAACTCAATCCGAAACAGCGCCGGTATGCCGAGGCGCTGCGCAGCAGCGGCGAATCCTTGCTGGCCCTGATCAATGATGTCCTCGACTTTTCCAAGATCGAGGCGGGCCGGGTCGAGTTGGAGATCATCGAGTTCGACCTGGGCGAATTGCTGGACCGGTTCGCCGCGCCGCTGGCCCTGCGCGCCCACCACAAGGGACTCGACTTCCGCTGTGAGGTTGCCCCGGACGTCCCGTCGCAGCTCGTGGGCGACCCGAACCGCCTGAACCAAATCCTGACCAATCTGGCGGGCAACGCCGTCAAGTTCACGCCGCAGGGCGAGGTCGCCGTGCTTGTCAGCTTGGTCGCGCAAACCGCGGCGGACGCGGTGTTGCGTTTCGCGGTTCGGGACAGCGGAATCGGGATCTCGGCCGAGCAGCAGCACAGGCTGTTTCAGAAGTTCAGCCAAGCGGACACCTCGACCACGCGCCAATATGGCGGGACCGGGCTCGGGCTGGCGATCTCCAAGCAACTGGCGGAATTGATGGGAGGCGAAATCGGCGTGCACAGCCAGTTGGGGGCTGGCTCGGAGTTCTGGTGCACCGTCGAAATGGGCAAGCCGGTGCGGCCCGGCCCGGCGGACGGCCCGGACCAGGCGCTCCGCGAGTCGCCCCCGACCGGGCGTGCACGGCTGCCTGCCGTCCGCCGCCGGGGTGCCCGGATCCTGGTCGCGGAAGACAATCTGGTCAACCAGGAA
Organism: uncultured Planctomycetaceae bacterium; assembly: GCA_903927685.1. Next base: position 4,817 of record CAIYOB010000680.1, on the reverse strand, counting down.
GTGGCGTTGGGGATCCTGCGAAAGCTCGGGCTGCGGGCCGATGCCGTCGGCAATGGCGCCGAGGCGGTCCAGTCGTTGAAGACATTGCCTTACGATCTGGTCCTGATGGACATGCAAATGCCGGAGATGGACGGCCTGGAAGCGACCCGCGTCATCCGCGACGCCGGCTCTGCCGTTCCGGATCACAGGATTCCCATCATCGCCATGACGGCAAACGCCGTCCTGGGTGACCGGGAGCGTTGCCTGGCCGCCGGCATGAACGACTACCTCACCAAACCCGTTTCGCCCCAGGCCCTGATCGAAGCCTTGAATACCTGGCTGCCGAAAGCCGGCGAGGCGGATGCGGGGGCCAAGGGGACGACGGCCTGAAGGCCGCCAGGGCAAGCTGCCGAATTGGAGACCTGATAAGGGTCTCCGACATTGACCGGCGGCGTGCTGCCAGCCAAGCGATGTCACCCACTTGACCCACCACGTTTCCCCGCTTAGCCTCAGACCTGAAGTCGGAAAGCACTTTCCGATCATGTCCCACCACTTACTCCGCTAGCAGCGCTCACGAAATAACTTCCCCATTTCGGCTCAGTTCGTTTAACGCCGAGCCGGCAGGCGACGGCGGATCAGCCGGATGCGGCCACCCAGGCCGTCGCCTGCCGGCTTGGCGTTAAACGAGGACTCTATTTCGTGAACGATGCTACGGCCCACACGCAGAATCGCTCCACGATGAGACTCAACAAGCATCGCCAACTCACCGCACTCATCCTCGTCGGTTTGGGGTTGCTCGCCTGCCGGTCGGAGCACCGCCTCGGCGCGGAGCAGATTCACGCCGGCGGTCATCCCGGACGCGCCGTGTCGATCACGAACGTCCGTTGGGTGCAGCCTGACAGTTCGGCGCAGACAGCCCCGGCGCCGTCCGCGGACGAACCGCTGTTTTGGTGCGATAGCACGGACGAGTCGAAGCTCAAGCTCACGGTCGAGGAGAAGGACGGGAGGTATTTCCTGAATAACGTCTCGGGCTACCAGCCTTCCGACCGCAGCGTCTTCTACTTCGTGGACTGGGACTTCATCGGCGACGAGCAGCAGCCCCAGCCGTTGACGGACGTGGAAGTGGAACCCAACCGCCTGTACCTGGTGCATCTGTACGAACTCAGCAAACCGCGGCCGCTCGGGGATTTCTGGACGGGAGACGATCCGCGCAAAGCCTGCGATGCGGCCTTTTTGTGGGTCGGCGGCAGCGGAGTTCGCAGGACGGTGCGTGAGGCCCAAGACACGACGGGTGTGTTGCGGGAGATCCGCGAAGACCCCGCGCAGTTTCGCTTTCGCGCCGGGGACCGGCTGCCGCTGCACACGCAGTTGCTGCCGCCATTTCAGCTTCCGCCCGACAAGGTCTTCATTCTCGGGCGCTATGCCGAGGGGCTGACGTTCTCCGACATGTTCCGCCACGGCGTGACCCACATTGCCGGAGTCGGAGCCGACTTTGATCAGCTGCCGACCACGCGGCGAGCGATCACGATGGGCGGCTTTCTGAACGAGGGCATCGGCTCGAAGCCCAACCCCAACGAACAGCACGACCACATCTCGCCCAGCGAAAATGCGTTCATGGAATGCTCGCTGGCCCACGTGGCCAACCGCGCGGCAGCCGCCAGCTTTGCCGAGTACTTCTTCCTCGACGAAGAGTTCTGGCATGACGACTACCAGCCGGCCACAATCGAGCGTCTGTGCGTCTTTTTCCAGGAGTTGCGCCGCCGCAATCCACTCTGCAAGCCGAGCGATTTCTGGAGTGGCGCGCCACCCTATCGAAAATGGCAGCCCAGCGGCGACCAGAAGTGGTCCGCGACCTTCCCGGTTCTGGCGGAGCATTACTCGGATCCGGCCAAGGCCATGGCGGTGGCGCACCGTGCCATCACGCGCCAGGTGGAGGTGGGAGGCCAGAAGACCTCGTTGGCTGAGCTGTTCGGTGCGGTTTGCGTCACAACCTACTTCGACCACCTCTTCGGCTACGACGACGAGCTGCGGCAATTTCGCTTCGATTACACCTTCCCCTCCTGGATCCATTTCACCCGGGTGAACCGCCGCCTGCCGGTCAATCGCGGCAAGCCGCCGATCTGGTTCGGCATGGCGATTCTGGAAGGCAACTATCACCATCCCGCGCTTCCTTTCCGCACTCGCACCACGGATCCGCCGGGGGTGGTGACGTGGAAGGAACGCCTGCCCGTGGCCCCGAACGTCACCGAGCAACTGGCTCTGTTCGGTTTTCTGGAAGGCGACGGAACCTACCTCTGGGATTCCTTCTTCACGACCTCGCGCGATCCGAACGCCGCGTTCTGGCAGGTGAAATACGCGACCGACTACCAGGATCCGCGCGGCAGTTGGCAGCCGGACGTGCCGGGCACGCCGCCGGGCCGCTCGGAGGTTCCCGGGACGCACTGCCTGGCCTACTCGCCGGTTTACTACGCGCTGGCGGCATGGAAGTACACGCAGATCGCGGATCTCGTCGCTGGCGGAACGAGGCTCGACTTTGAATACAGCCTGGACGACGGCAAGTCCTGGTACACCCCGCCCGCGAATGGCTCGACCATGTGTGACGTGGCGCGGGACAAACGCCCTATCGTCACCGGAGCCGTCAAAGACCGCCAGATCGCGGTCGTCGCATTCGATCCGTACCAGGGCGTAGGCGACACCACCTCGATCCTGCTTCGCTACGGCCAGGATCGGTTCCGAATCGACCTGTTCGGCAAACGGGTTCGGGTCTATCGGGGAGATCTGCAGCAGGCGAAGGTCTTTTGAAACGCCGGCAGCGTGAGGATGAAAACGCCTTGCACGCGGAGTCGGCGTTCCTGCTGGCGTGCCAGCAATTCCCGTAGACGCGCTGCTTGCGTTTCCGTCCGGCCCTCAGAACGGCCGTCTGCAGTTCCACTTCCAACCTGCCCATGTATTCGGTATCCGTGCGCTGCATCGCAGACTCGTGTCCATGCTGCGTAACGGCTCGATCTGCTGCAGGACGTACCACAACAGCAGGCCGTGGCCCGTTCGCTCGTCTAAGCATGGCCGAAAACTAGGTGGAAGTCCTGCGGTATCCGGCCGGGCTCTTGCCCAGGTAGCGTTTAAACGCGTTGCTGAACGAGGACGCCGACTCGTAGCCGACCTGGCCGGAGATCTCTTTGACGCCCAGCCGCGTTTCCCGCAGCAGCTGGCACGCCTTACGCATCCGCTGTGCGGTCAGGTAGTGCAGTGGCGGCTGACCCACGACCTCGCGAAACCGTTCCGAGAACGCGGATTTCGACATGTTCACTTGTTCGGCCAGCGCCGTGACGGTCCACGCTTCTTCCGGCCGGCGATGGATCAACCCCACGGCCGGACCGATGGTCTCGTCCAGGACGGCAGCCAGGCAGGGATGACTTGCGGCGTTCTGCCGGGGGACAGCGACTGACGAGTCGCCAAGGAGATACTCGCGCAAGGTCTGTACCAGCAGCGTTTGCGCCCAACGCTCGACGACTGCCTGCCAACCCGGCGCCGCGGCGGCCTGTTCGGCGGCTACCAGTTGGGCGATCGTCTCGAAACCCCGGAGCGTCGGACTGGCGTCCAAGGTCAGGCGAATACGCTCCGGCAAACCGTGCGTCGTCGAGTGATCGCCGTACGATTCCAGCGAGAAACAGGCGAACAGGAGATGTGCGGACGGCGGGGCCATGTCCTCCGGCGTCTCCCGGCGTGCGGCGTCGAGACCTTCCGGAAAGGGCTGCAACGGGCTGTCCAGGCGGTCTTGCAGCCGATGGGCATCGCCGTGCGTCAGCAGCAGGATATCGCCAGGCTGCAGGCGCTCGGCCGCGGCCCCGGATTCAACCGTCAGCAGGCACTCACCGCCCAGCACCACGTACAGGGCCGCGGCCCCCCTGGGAACCGCGAACGCCCAGGGAGCATTCAGCCTGGCCAGCCCTGTTCGCCGACAGGGAAGTGACCAGCGCCGTAGGACGGCAGAGAGTGGATCACTCGCTGGGATCATCAAATGGCCAAGAGTTGTGTTCGACAGCTGGAACGATGCCCGTCAGGGTCGCGGAACCGGTCCGCGTGGCGTTGGAGCAAGAACCCCGCCGGATATCTTAGGACGAAATGGCAAGGTGAATGTCACACGGCGTCGCTGACGGCGGTTTGGACGCCGGCCGCGAGGGTGTGCCAGGCATCTTCCCGTCGCCGGACACGTTCGCCCGTCGAAATCCAGGCGGCCATCATCCCTTTCCCCACTTTGAGCCAATGCGACTGCAATAAACGCCCGGCCCTGCCGTTATTACAAGAGTGCCCCGGCACAGCGTGCGCGGCCCCAAGATATCCATTCGTCCGGAAGGCATTTCCGTTCGTCTTTGCAGAGGATTCGGGGCGGGTGAAGAAGGGAACCCGCCCGCGAGCACACCGTCCAACCAAGGCGGCCAAACAGCGGTTGGCAAGGCCTGATGCTAGGAAGGTTGCGTGAATTGGGCGGCGGGCGCTAGAAGGCAAACAGGCAGAATTTCGGGAAGCAGATCCGCGTATGAACCAGGGACAGACGCAGGAAAGCCGAAGCGACCAGATCCCCGCCGAGCAGCTGTTGCAGGAAGCTCGTCAAGGTCAGCTTGAGCGGGTCGGCCAGTTGCTGCAGTTGTATCGCAACTACCTGGCCGTGCTCGCCACCACCCAGCTGGACCAGCGCCTGCGCCGCCGCGTGGACCCGTCCGATCTGGTGCAGGAGACGCTGCTAGCGGCCCATCGCGATTTTCGTCAGTTTCGGGGCCGCACCGAGCGCGAGTTCCTGGCCTGGCTGCGGCAGATCTTGATCAACAGCCTGCACCATG
>CAIYOB010000679.1 GCA_903927685.1 uncultured Planctomycetaceae bacterium | reverse complement strand
ACGCGGCTTTCGCGAGGGATCTCTCCGATGCGGACCACCGGCAGCGGCGAGTTGGAGTTGACGACCATCGTCAGGCCCTCGCTTTCTTCTTGGCGGCCGCCCTGGGCCGTGTCGGCTGAAACGCCTCCAGGTAGGACTTCTCGTCGAGTTGCGCGACCTCGTGGGCCATGCCGTAGGCCAACAGTTCACCGCCCAGGGTCATCAGCAGCCGCTGGTTGCCGGCGGCGTGGTCGACCAGCGTGTCGCGCAGTTCGGCCGTCATCAGTGTGGCGTTGCCGGCCTTGGCCAACGCGTGGCTCAAGAGTTCGGAGAGTTCCTCGCGGGAAGCGGCTTCCGTGGTCAGTCGCGTGCGGATCCGGCTGGCCAGCGGCACCAGGTCGGGATGCCGCAGCCGTTCCAGAAGCCGGCCGTCTCCGGCCAGCACCACGGTCAACAGCGACTTGGCGTCGAAGTCGGCGCTGGAGAGGAGCCGGAGCTCGCTCAAGACTTCCACGCTCATCTCCTGAGCTTCGTCCACCAACAACACCGGCTTGATGCGGGAGGCGCTGAGGTGGGCCCGCCAGCGTTCGCGCAGGGCTTTGAATCCTCCCCAGCGGTTCCACGGGGTGAGTTTCACCGCGAACACGTCGCCCAGTTCCCGATAGAAGTCGGCGGAGCGGGACTGCGGCCTTTGGAGCACGCCGACCACCACGTCGCGCAGCGCCGCGAGGCGTTCGGCGACGATCCGCAAGGCCACCGACTTGCCCGTGCCCGATTCGCCGCAGACGAGCGCGAAACCGCCTTCCTGGACCAGTTGCTCGACGCGCCAGACGAAGTTCTCGACCGCGGCGGTCACCAGCAGTCCCTCGCTGGGAAGCTCCGGCGAGAACGGGTTCCACTTCAGTCCCCACAACGACAATAGTCTCTTCGCATTCATGGTGTTTCTCCTGGGTGGGTAGGCGGGTTCTTGGGCAGGTACGCCGGCGGGAGTCCCTTGGCCGAGTACTCGTCGAGGATGCGTTTGAGCAGTGGCGGCAGTTCCTTGCCGCCCCGCGCTGGCGCGGACTTCGGCTGGTCCGGCCCCTCCTGGCCGGCAGCTGGCTTCTCGTCGGTTGTCACGGGGGCGTCGTGCGGGAAGAGCAAGCGTTGCCCGTCTGCGTTGGCCTGGCGATCCAGCGGATACAGGGGCGAGAGGATGGTCCCACTGCGTGGGTCGACCAGATCGACCCGGCGGAGGTCCCAGCGGGCGTACCGCACCGAGACCTTGCGGAAGTGGCGATAGCGGCCGGGGACCTCGAAACGCACGCCGTCCAGCGAGATCGTCCCGTCGCTCTGACGCTGCGTTCTGGAGACCTCCATGCGAAAGGCGTCGCGCAGGGCGTCCGGGGAAGGACTGGCCCGCAGCACGTCGCGGGCCTGAGCGAAGCGTTCCACGGGCGAACAGCCGAGCTCACGGTGCGGCCGGCGGTTGTACTCGATTTCCAGCCAGGCCTGGGTGGCTTGGTTGAGGAACTCCAGCGTCAGTT
>CAIYOB010000678.1 GCA_903927685.1 uncultured Planctomycetaceae bacterium | reverse complement strand
TGGCAGACACGAGGACGAAGGGCCCGTTTGCCAGATGCGAGGCGACGGGAAGGGCGATCAGAAAAAGAGGTGTAAGATTTGGTGTAAGGAGCCTTCTAATCGCGTCGTAACATATTGCTGCAAAAGACGTTACAGACACATAGCCCTCGATTCGAAATCAGATGTCGGCTTTGCCGGTTGCGGGTTCGACTCCCGTGCCCTCCGCCGACAATCGTTGCCAAACGATGACTGACCCCTTGCCCCACAAGGGGTTTTGTTTTGCGCGGATCATTCTCCAAATGGGTGGCAATGGCCAGTCAGTGACTGTTGAAGGCACGAAATGGCAGAAGTTAGTGCAAGCCCGAGTGCAAGCTTTTTGACGGCGGGGCGATCTCCACCAGCTGGGAAACCACATCTGAACGGGTTGAGGAGACGTAAATCGTTTCTCGGCGATTTCCAGCAACGCTTGCTGCCGAGTTAGTTACTGTGAGATGTGCCTCCACGGCCAATTCCTACGGCCCCCCACCCCAATTCTCAGCCTGGACAAGGCACGAGGGTGGTCTCGCCTTAGCGGCTGCGCCTGCCCGTGGTTTCCAGAATGGCAATCAGGCTCAGCACGCACAGGATCATCAGCAGGACGATTCCCGCCCCGACTGCATCCACCTGATACAGCAGCAGGGCCCCTAACCCGCAGGTCGCCGTGGTCAAGTAGATCGTCAGCACCGCTTGCCCTTTCGTCAAACCCAACTCGACCAAGCGGTGCGAGAAGTGGCTCTTGTCGGCCTGAAACGGGCTCCGCCCTTCGCGGACGCGGATCCACAAGACGGTGGTCAAGTCGTACAAAGGCACGGCCAGCACACACAGCGGGGCAAAGACCGTGTACTGGGACGTGCTGTCATAGCTGGTAAACGTTGCCTGCAAGGTGCAGATTGCTACGCAAAAGCCCACGAAATAGCTGCCCGCGTCGCCCATGAACAATTTGGCCACGGGCCGATTGTGCCACAGGAATCCCAGCAGACCGCCCACCAGGACCAACAGGAACCCGCCGACAAACAACTGGGGATGGCGCGTGTCGGGGGCGGGATTCAGCAACAACACCGTCGCCAGCAATCCCGCGGCGATCGCGGCAATGCCGGCCGACAAGGCGTCCATATTGTCCAGCATGTTGAAGGAATTGATCAGGGCCACAATCCACAGCACGGACAGCAGCCACGTCAGCGGCGGTAGACTGATAAACGCGGTCAGCCGCCAATCCTGCAGGGTGACACAGCCGGCCGCCACGCCGAATTGCACCGCCAGCCGGACCTTCCAGCCCAATCCCCAGCGGTCATCCAGCAAGCCCAGGACCATCAGGACGGTGCCCGCCGCCAGCAGGATCCACAGGCGTGGTGCTTGAGACAGCAGCCCCGCAAGATGCGGCCGTGCTTCCGCCGGCAGCCACTCGGGGCTGACCACCCCGGCCGCGACCAGCCACAGCAAGCCTTGGCCGATCGCCAGCGGCAGGACGACACCCAGCCAGATCGCGACGCCGCCGCCCAGGGGGGTCGGCGTCAGATGGACTTTGCGAGCGGCGGGCTTGTCGATCAGCCCCCAGCGCGGAGCCACGCGGCGCATCACGTACGCCGCGGCCAGGGCCGTCAGCAGACTCGGCGCCAGGGTCGCCGCAAGGAACCAGAGCGGAACTTCACGCACCATGTTTTCTTTCCCGCAGGTAGTTGCGGCAGCGCGTCAGGAATTCGTGACAGGCGGCACTGCGATAGTCCGGATACGTCCAGTCCCGCGACTGCCAGCCCCGGTCGCGTTGGTAGTACAACGTCACCTCGGCATAAATGCCCCGCCCCAGGTACAAGCGGTGGTCGCGGTCCTTGGTCGTCGCCAGCACGAGCTTGGCTTCGGTGACATATCCCGGGTCCAGGTTCAGCGGCCGCGTTTCGGGATGAGGGTGCTGGTGGCGATAGTCCACTTCCCACTCGTTGGTCTGCAGCTTGACGTCGACCAGGCTGGCCGGGTCGACGAGGGTCTCGAAAGCGAACAAGACCTTCTTCAGGCCGGTCCCCATCGTCGACTCGTAGTAACCCGTATTGTCAAACTCAAACACCTCGCTCGCCAGCCGGATCGGGCCCCACTGCGCACACGCTCGCCGTCTGGCCCACTCCAACGCCGGCTCGTAGCGGCTGAATGCGGCCAGCAACAGGACCACCGGGTAATGCGGCCGAATCTGCCCCATGACTTGCGCTCGGCCTCTCAGTACGCCTTGGCAAAAATCGCCCGCCCCAGGCTGGGCTTGCCTGTGAAGATGCACGTGCCCGGCTCAGGCTCGGCCTGGTGCGGAATACAGCGGATGGTGACTTTCAAATCCCCCAGCAACTTGGCGACCGAATCGTCCTCGGCCCAATGGCACGAGGCGAACCCGCCGTGGATTTCGGGCTTGTCGGGATCCTGGGGCGTGAAGAATTGGCGGAACTCGTCCGCGTTGTCGATCACCCGCGTGTTGGCTTCCCGCAGGGTCAGCGCCCGCTGGTACAGGTTGCCCTGCATGTCGTCCAGGATGGAACCGATGTTCTGCACCAGTTCCTGCCGGTCCATGGCGGCCTTCTGCGCCGTGTCGCGGCGAGCCAGGAAGACGGCGTTCTTGGCGAGGTCCCGCGGTCCGACTTCGGCCCGCAACGGGACGCCCCGTTTCACGTGCTGCCAGTTCTTCTCGCCGCCGCGCAGGTCGCGGTCGTCGATCCAGGCCCGCACCTGGCCGCCGGAAAACGACTGGGCGTTCAGTTCCTGCATCAGGCTCTGGCAATACGGCAGGACCTGCGAACGCTCCGCGTCGTTGCGGCAGATGGGCAGAATCACGACGTGTTTGGGCGCCAGTTTGGGCGGCAGGACCAAGCCGTCGTCGTCGCTGTGGACCATCACCAGCGCACCGATCAACCGCGTCGAGACACCCCAGGAGGTCGTCCAGGCGAAGACTTCCTGCCCATTCTGGTCCTGGAACTTAATGCCTTGGGCACGCGAGAAGTTCTGGCCCAGGAAGTGCGATGTGCCGGCCTGCAAGGCTTTGCGGTCCTGCATCATCGCCTCGATACTCAACGTCGAAACGGCCCCCGGAAACCGCTCGCCCGCCGTCTTTTCGCCCTTGATCACCGGCACGGCCATCCAGTTCTCGGCAAAATCGGCGTAGACGTCCAGCATCCGTGCCGTCTCCTCGCGCGCTTCCGCCTCCGTGGCGTGAGCCGTGTGTCCCTCTTGCCACAGGAACTCCGCCGTGCGCAAGAACAGCCGGGTGCGCAGTTCCCAGCGGACCACGTTGGCCCACTGGTTGATCAGGATCGGCAGGTCGCGGTACGACTGGACCCACTGGGCGTACATCGCGCCGATGATCGTTTCGCTGGTGGGCCGGACAATCAGCGGCTCGTCCAACTTGCCGGCCGGCACCAGGCCCCCTTCCGGTCCCGGTTCCAGCCGGTGATGGGTGACGACCGCGCACTCCTTGGCAAAGCCCTCGACGTGCTCCGCCTCTTTTTCCAGGAAGCTCATGGGAATGAACAGCGGAAAATAGGCATTCTCGTGCCCCGTGGCCTTGAACATCCCGTCCAGCACCCGCTGCATGTTCTCCCAGATGCCCCAGCCCCAAGGCTTGATCACCATGCAACCGCGAACCGGCGAATTCTCCGCCAAATCGGCCGCCTTGATCACCTGCTGGTACCATTCCGGATAGTCTTCGGCCCGCGTCGGGCTGATCGCGTTCTTTGCCTTGTCTGCCATGTCGATTCCTGTGTGCTGGGGAGATTTCCTGATCGGCCGCCGGCCGGAAACGTCAGGGAGAATTATGCAAAGCGACGGGCGAACTCACAAGGCGACGTCAACCGCCGCGGCCATGCTGACGGCAATACTCGTACAGGGCCATACAGGTGGCCGTGGCGACGTTGTACGCCAGGGGCAAACCGTACACGGGAATCTCGACAACATGGTCCAGTAAAGCCAGGACATCGTCGGTGATCCCCAGCCGCTCGTGGCCGATGACCAGCACGCTCTGGACAGGGAACGAGAATTCGTACAGGCACTGCGAATGACTGGCCTGTTCCAGGCCGACCAAGGCGTGGCCTAGCGACTTCAATTCCCGCAGCACGGGGGCGAGCGAGTGATGATGCTCCAGCATGACCTGGTCGAGCGCATCGCGGGCGATCTCGCGGTCGATCTTCGGCTTGCCGCACACGATCATCCGCCGCACGCCGCAACAACCGGCCGCACGGACGATGCGGGCCACATTGACGTTCGTGCGCAACTTGGGACAAGCCAGAATCAACTCGCGGGCACCGGGCAGTTCGAGCGGCGGTTTGTGCCGTTGGTGGACAAAATCCGACATCGTTGTACCTCCCGCTTGGCCCGAACAAAACGACCACCGGAGCTGGACTCGGCCACGGCCGTCTGCGAAGTGGCGCATTTCCGTCGCGTCTTTGCCCCGCCGGCCCCGAGCCGGCGGGACAGTGAGAATACGCAGCTTCGAGGACGGCAGTCTATCGCAAGATTTCCGCAGGCCAAGGGTACGAGGTCAAGCGATGAAGCCAGGGAAGGGTGGCCGGGGTCGAGAGCAGCGAGCCCCCGGAATCCCCGCGGACTGTGGGCTCGCTGCACTCGACCACAGCCACCCAGGCAATCGTCAGTCGTTAATCTCGTACCATTCGACGCAGGATCGGCGGGGGCGGAAGTGCTTGATCTTGGGTATGTTCCATCGCTCCCGCCGAACACAATGGCACTGTCCAACGTGCTTCCTATCCTGCTGATCGTGTTAATCCTGTCTGAAGAACGCGGTGGGTGGCTGGTCGACGAGGCCCGGCAGACCGTAGCGGACCCGCGTCCGGTTCGCTAGAATTCACGCCTCGCGCGGGTCAATCCGTGGAACACCGCTGATTGCGGAGTAAGCAATCAAAAGAGATGTTTTGTCCTCCTCCTTGAACCGAGACAGGCTGCCATGACAGACTCGACTGCCACGACGTTTAATCCCTTTGGTGCTCGCGATACGATTTCAACCAGCGGTGGCCCGATCGGGATCTATCGGCTGGCGAAACTGGAACAGTTGGGATTGGGCGATGTCTCTCGACTGCCCTATTCAATCCGCGTTCTGCTGGAAGCGGTCTTGCGGACTTGCGACGGCTATCAGGTGACGGAAGAGGATGTGAAGAACTTGGCGGCCTGGCAAGCGGAATCCGTGGCGGAGATCGAGATCCCATTCAAGCCTGCCCGGGTTGTGTTGCAGGACTTTACGGGCGTCCCCGCGGTCGTGGATCTGGCGGCGATGCGCAGCGCCATGCGGCGACTGGGCGGGGATCCCAAGAAGATCAACCCGCTGATCCCGGTGGACCTGGTGATCGACCATTCGGTCCAAGTTGATCGGTTCGGCAGCGCCGACGCGCTGCAGGCCAACGTCGAATTGGAATTCGAGCGGAACCGGGAGCGGTACGAATTCCTGCGCTGGGGCCAGCGCTCGTTCCAGAACTTCCGGGCCGTCCCGCCGAATGTGGGCATTGTCCACCAAGTAAACCTGGAGTTCCTGGCCAAAGCCGTCTTCTCGGGGCGCGACAGCCAAGGCGCCGTCGCCTATCCCGATTCGCTGGTCGGCACGGACAGCCACACGACAATGATCAACGGCTTGGGGGTCGTGGGCTGGGGCGTGGGCGGCATCGAGGCCGAGGCGGTCATGCTGGGCCAGCCGTTGTATATGTTGATGCCCGAAGTGGTCGGCATGGAACTGACCGGCCAGCTGGCCCCCGGAGTGACGGCGACCGACCTGGTGCTGACGATCACCGAGATTCTCCGCAAGCAGGGTGTGGTTGGGAAATTCGTGGAGTTCTATGGCGCCGGCGTCTCGTCGATGTCGCTGGCGGATCGGGCCACGATCGCGAACATGGGTCCCGAATACGGCGCGACGATGGGCTTTTTCCCTGTCGACGCCGAGACGCTGACGTTCCTGCGACGGACGGGACGCACGGCTCAGGAAGTGGATCTCGTCGAGCGGTACACGAAAGAACAGGGCTTGTTCCGCACCGACGATGCGCCGACGCCGAAGTACTCCCGAACGCTGAAGCTGGACGTGGACACTGTCGAGCCGTGCCTGGCGGGGCCCAAGCGGCCGCAGGATCGCGTGCCGCTGAGGCAGGTAAAATCCTCGTTCCAAGCCGCTCTGCGGGCCCCGTTGAACCAGCGCGGGTTCGCGCTGGGCGACGAAGCGTTGGCCCGCCGGGGCACCGTGGCGGACAACGGCCGCACCACGCAGATCGGACATGGGGCCGTGGTCATCGCCGCCATCACCAGTTGCACCAACACCAGCAATCCCTCGGTCATGCTGGCGGCCGGCCTGCTGGCCCAGAAAGCCGTGGCCCGTGGCCTGCGGGTCAAACCGTATGTCAAAACCAGCTTGGCGCCCGGATCGCGCGTCGTCCAGGACTACCTGGAAAAGGCCGGCCTGCTGGGCTCACTCGAACAATTGGGCTTTCACATCGTCGGCTACGGCTGCACGACCTGTATCGGCAACAGCGGGCCGCTGCCCGAGCCGGTGGCCAAGGCGGTGACCGAGGGCGATCTAGTGGCCGCGGCGGTACTGAGCGGCAATCGCAATTTCGAGGGCCGCGTGAATCCGCTGGTCAAGGCCAACTATCTGGCCAGCCCGCCGCTGGTCGTCGCCTATGCGTTGGCCGGAGCCGCTGACATCGATCTGACGACGGAACCGATCGGCCAGGACCAGCAAGGCCGCGACGTGTTCTTGCGGGACATTTGGCCCAGCCGCGAAGAGATCCAGGAGACTGTCGCCCGGTGCGTCGAGCCCGAGATGTTCCAGTCGCGTTACGGCAACGCGTTCGAGTGCAACGAGATGTGGAACAAGATCCCCGTTAACGAGGGCGACTTGTACGCCTGGGATGGCGCGAGCACTTACATCCAAGAGCCGCCTTTCCTGGCCGAGTTGACCACCGCAGTGCGCCCGATCACCCCCATCCACGACGCCCGCGTGCTGGCCGTCCTGGGCGACTCGGTTACCACGGACCACATCTCGCCGGCCGGTTCGATCGGCAAGGACAGTCCGGCGGGCAAGTACCTGATCGCCAACGGCGTGCCGCCGGCCGACTTCAACAGCTACGGCGCCCGCCGCGGCAACGACCGCGTCATGATCCGGGGCACGTTTGCCAACATCCGCATTCGCAACCAGCTGGCCGGCGGCAAGGAAGGCGGCTGGACGCGGCACCTGCCGGACGGCGAATTGTTGACGATCTACGACGCAGCCATGAAGTACCGCGAGACGGGAACGCCGCTGGTGATCCTCGCCGGTGCCGAGTATGGCACCGGGAGCAGTCGCGACTGGGCGGCCAAGGGCACCTTCCTATTGGGCGTGCGGGCGGTGATTGCGTCCAGCTACGAGCGGATCCACCGCAGCAATCTGGTCGGGATGGGAGTCCTGCCCCTGGAGTTCGCCCAGGGACAGACTTGGCAGTCGCTGGGCCTGACGGGCGAAGAGGAATACACGATCGAAGGCCTCGACGACCGCCTCCAGCCGCGTTCGACGATCACCGTCACGGCCAAGTCCGCGGACGGCTCGACCAAGTCGTTCGCCGCCCGCGTTCGGATCGACACGCCGGTTGAAATGGACTACTACCGCAACGGAGGCATCCTGCAGACCGTGCTCCGCAAATTACTGGCGGAGTGACGCCCGGCGTCACTGCCGGACGCTGTCCGCCAGGACGATCGGTCCGGTCTGGCTGCAGCAGGTTTCCACATGGCTGCTGCGGCCGATTTCGCAGCCGCTGGGTTGGTCACCGGGTGCCGGGGGCTCGCACTGCGGGCAGAATTGGGTGCATTTGTCTGCGCACAGTTCCAGGACGGGCACCACTTCGTGCGGGCCCAGCGACTTGTTCACCGCGCACTTGGCCAGCGTGTGCAACGCCTTGTCCCGCTGCGGGACCGGAATCAGCACCGGCTTCGGGCAGGCGGCAGCGGCCAAGCTGACTTCGTAGAACGGCACCCATTCGCACGTGGGCTTGCACTCGCTCAGCTCGCCCTCGTCGTACGCCTCGTAGACGTAGCTGGCCCGCACAGCCACGACCCGTACGGTGGGCATCTTGACGAGGCTGAGCGAGGCCAGGACCTTGCCGGGATCCGTGTTGATGAATTGCTCGTAAGCCTGACACACCGGACTGCCTTTGGGCACCGGGAACAGCACGGGGATGTCCGGATGGGCTCCCTTGACCACCACCTCGAACTGCAAAGCCTCAGGCAAAGGCTTGATTCCCTCGGCCAGAACTCCGTCGCTCAGCCGCTTCAACTGGACCGGCGTCTGCGTCTTCAGGTCGTCAATCGCCAGGTTCAACCGCACATCGCGGACGACCGGCGCCGGCACGACCTCCGCAGCCTGCGAGACGATCGGCAGAGCACCGCACCACACCACCAACGAAACAGCAAGTCGTAACATCGCGAATCCCTCCTTCAGTAGGCAACACTGGTTACGAACGTGACGCTTTGCGCAGAAAAGGCCGGCAGCGGAGAATCGCGCGGCAACGCCCGGGCGGTCGTCGCGACCCCGCCCGCCAGCCCTTCCGGGCCAGCTGCGGCGGGGCGTCATTTGCGGCAAGAAACAGCGCACGCCGAAACCGAAGGCGCGCATGCGCCGTCAAGAAAACAACTGCCCCTGACGTGAATTGACTGCCCCACTGCCCCAGCCCTCCTTAGCCGTCACACTCCGCGCAGTCTACCGCTGCCGGCCAAGAAATCCAACCAGGGGCCCAGCGAATTTGTTTTTTCCCGAGGCCCATTGCCAAGTCAGCCCCAGGACGTTAAGATACCGAAATGATAGTGAGATTTAATCTCATTTCCAGCCAGGGCACGCCGTAACCGGCGGTTGAGGATATGTTCGAGTTGATTCCGCTGCGTTGTTTGCGATCGGGACAGACCGCGGAAGTGGGCCAGTTGGTGGGCGATCCGCAACAGGTGCATCGGTTGCAGGAACTGGGCCTGCGACAGGGCACCAGGGTCGAGATGGTGCAGGCGGGGAGCCCCTGCATCATTCGTACCTCCGGAACGAAGTTGTGCTTCCGGCAGAGCGACGCGATTGGCGTGCTGGTGCGGCCGGGGGTCGACGCCCGCCGGGATGCACCGAGCCATGTCGGGACTTGACGGCAGACACAGATCGCTCACCATCGCCTTGCTAGGCAACCCCAACACGGGCAAGTCCACGTTGTTCGGAGCGCTGTGCGGAGTCCGTCAGCGCGTGGGGAACTATCCCGGCGTGACGGTCGAGAAATGCGTCGGCCGGCTCGAGATCGAGGGCCGTTCCTTCGAAGTGATCGATCTGCCCGGGACGTATAGCTTGGCGCCGCGGTCCCCGGACGAGATGGTCGCGGTCGACTTGTTGCTGGGCCGAGGCGGCGCGACGCCCCCTCCCGATGTCATCTTGTGCATCGTCGATGCCAGCAACTTGGAGCGGAATCTGTATCTCGTCAGCCAGTTGTTCGAATTGGGCCGCCCGGTCGTGCTGGCGCTGAACAAGGT
Source organism: uncultured Planctomycetaceae bacterium (assembly GCA_903927685.1). The sequence continues at coordinate 4,228 of CAIYOB010000678.1, read as the reverse complement.
TGACTTGGCGTCCGAGCACGGCTGGACGCTGGACGTCGCTGCCCTGCAAGACCGCCTGGGCGTGCCCGTGATTCCCACGCAGGCCCACCGGCAAATCGGGGTTGACCAGTTACGACAGGCCTTGCTGAACGCCACTGGCGGCGCGTTACCTCGGGCCTCGGCTCCGTTTCCCGAGGAGTTCAACCGCGAGGTGGCGGCGCTGGTTGAACAGTCCGGACACGGGGACCAGACGCCGCTGCCGCGGTACCTGGTCGAACGGTTGCTGCTGGATGTCGGGGGGTATTTGGAGCAAGCTCAGCCGCCGCTGGCGGGCGCGCCGCTGCTGGACGCGGTCCAGGCGGCCCGCCAACGGCTGGCCCAGGCGGGGCTGCCGGCGCCGGCGGTCGAGACCATGGCCCGGTACGATTGGGCGGCGTCCGTGCTGGACGGCGTCTTGGCGCAGAGGCACGCCCGGCCCCGGTCGACGAGCGATCGGCTGGATGCCGTCCTGACCCACAAGGTCTGGGGCACGCTGATTTTTGCCGTGCTGATGGCCATCGTCTTTCAATCGATCTTTTCCTGGGCCGCGCCGCTGATGGACCTGCTGGACCAGGCCTTTGGCACGCTGGGCGACCGGTTGACGGCCGCGCTGCCAGATGGCATGCTGCGCTCGCTGATCGTCGACGGTCTCGTCGCCGGCGTCGGCGGTGTGCTTGTTTTTCTGCCGCAGATTCTGATCCTGTTCTTCTTCATCGCCCTGCTCGAGGAATGCGGCTACATGGCCCGTGCGGCGTACTTGATGGACCGGGTCATGGCGCGGATTGGGCTGAGCGGCAAGTCGTTCATCCCGCTGTTGTCGTCGTTCGCCTGTGCGGTTCCGGGAATCATGGCGACGCGGGCGATTGAGAACCGCCGCGATCGGCTGGTGACGATTCTGATTGCCCCGCTGATGACTTGCAGTGCGCGGCTGCAAGTCTATTCGCTGCTGATCGCCGCCTTTATCCCGGACGTGCGCTATCTGGGCGGCTGGGTACGGTTACAGGCGGTGACCTTGCTCGCCCTGTACCTGATCGGCGTGGTTACCGCGATTGTCGTCGCCCTGATCCTGCGGCGGACGTTGCTGCGTGGCCAGACGCCGGCGTTTGTCATGGAGTTGCCCAGTTACCAGCTGCCCTCGCTCCGCAATGTCGTCGGGCGCGTCTGGGACAGCGGCTGGTCATTCCTGCAGCAAGCCGGCACGGTGATCATCGCGGTCGCGATCGTCGTCTGGGCGGCCGCCTATTTCCCGCATGATCCGCGGGTCGAGCAACAAGTCCGCAACCGCTGCGCCGGTCAACTGCGGCAAGTCACGGCAGCGGAAGCAGCGGAAGGCGAGCGGGAGGCACTGGAGGCTCATGTCTCGAACGAGGTGGCGGCGGCGTACATCGAGCAGAGTTACCTGGGGCGGGTCGGCAAGCTGCTGGCGCCGCTGGTCCGCCCGCTCGGCTGGGACTGGCGGATCGGCTGTGCCGTGGTCGCTTCGTTTCCCGCGCGGGAAGTCGTCATCGGGACGCTGGGAGTGATCTACCAGTTGGGCAGCGACCAGGATGCCGAGTCCGCCTCGCTGCGCGAGACGCTGCAGAGGGCCACTTGGCCGGGTTCCCAGCGGCGTGTCTTCAACGTACCGGTGGCGTTGTCCCTCATGGTCTTTTATGCGCTCTGCGCCCAATGCGCAGCGACCTTGGCCGTGATCCGGCGCGAGACGGGCAGCTGGCGGTGGACGGCATTGACGTTCGCCTACATGACGGTCCTGGCCTACCTGGGCGCGCTGCTTACGTATCAGGTTGGGATGTGGCTGGCGTGAGCGGGCAGCGGGCGGAAAGGCGGTTTCCGGCATGGATTGGCAGCAACTACTGACGTTCGGCACAGTACTGGCCGCCGGCGGCTATCTGGCGCGGCGTGCCTGGAGGCTGCTCTCAGGTCGCCAGGCCGGCGGCTGCGGAGCGTGCTCGGGTTGCTCTGTCGCCGCCGGAAGCCGGTCGCCGGTCGAGCGGCCGCTGGTGCCGATCGAGGCCTTGCTCGCGTCGCCTGGACAGGGCACGCCTGGACAGGGCACCGCTGTTCGTAACCCGACGCGTGAGCGAGGCTGAATCGCTTTCCAGCAGATTCCTCGCTGACGCTTCGGGTTACCATGGCGGCATGGCCGCCAGCACGCCTAAGGACCGCGAAAGGAATAACTGTCGGCTTTTCAATGTAGTCATCACGCTCCGCGTGATGTCATGTCGTCACGGCGGAGCGTGACGACTACATTGGATGCGACACTCGTTGATTCGCCGGTTCTAAGCTCGATTCGACGGTGAGTTCGCTGCGCTCGACCCCGGCCGCCCCCGCGACCCTGAATCCTCGGCCTCGTGCCATTCCACTCACCGCGGCGAGTTGTAGACCTCGATCGTTGCCAGCGTGGGGCAAGCCAGGCATTTCGTCAGCCGGACACGCAGCCCGTCGGCCTGGACGCGATCCGTGCACACGATCCGGCGTGGGCCAATTGTCTGGCCCTGTGCCAGGACCTTCCATTGGCCGTCAACCCGGGCCTCGATCTCAAACGCCTCGACGCGCTGACCCAAGGGGATGTGTTCCTGAACCCGCACCCGGTCGAATTCGACGGCCGTCCCCAAGTCGACTTCCAGCGTCGCCTCGCGCACGTCGTCGTCGGCCGCCCAGTAGGTGTTCCGATCGCCGTCGGTCAGCAAGTCCGCGGCGAATCGCTCGTCGCCGCCCCGCACGTTGCCGGCCGAAACCGGCTTGCCCCGCGCCAAGTCCGTGCGGAAGGTCTCCCGCAGCACGCGTCCGAATTCGTTCAACCGGGCGACGTCGTTCTCGTGAAACAGGCCGCGCCGGTCGGGGGGCAGGTTCAACAGCAAGTTGCAGCCGCGGCCGACGCTGGCGTAGTAGATCTCCAGCAGCTGATCCAGCGACTTAACCTGGTCGTTTTGCGACTCGTGCCAGAACCAGCCGGGGCGGATGGACACGTCGCACTCGGCCGGCACCCAGTGCGTGCCGCCTTGATCGCCGTGCCACAGCGACTGCATCTCGGACATCCCGGGCCAGCGGCCGGCGCGATTGAACGTCGCCCAATTCGGATCGTAACCCAGGCCGCGTTCGTTGCCGACCCAGCGGATATCGGGGCCGCCGTCGCTGAAACGGATGCAGCCGGGCTGCAGCTCGCGAACCAGGCCCCAGGCCTTATCCCACTGGTAATAGGTCTTGCCGTCGATCTTGCGCGTCTCGCGGGCTCCACCGTAGTAGCCGTCCCCGCCGTTGGCGCCGTCATACCAGCTTTCAAAGATCGGGCCGTAGTTGCTCATCAGCTCGCGGAGCTGGTTGTGGTAGTATTCGACGTATCCCGGCTGCGCGTATTCCGCGTGGTTCCGGTCCCAGGGCGACAGGTACACGCCGAACTTCAGGCCGTACTTGCGGCAGGCGTCGGCACATTCCCGGACCACGTCGCCCTGCCCGTTCTTCCACGGCGAATGCTTGACCGAATGCTCCGTGTACCGGCTGGGCCACAGACAGAATCCGTCATGATGCTTGGCGGTCAGGATCAAGCCCCGCATGCCGGACTCCTTGGCGACCCGCGCCCACTGGTCGGCGTCCAGCTGGCTGGGATTGAACAGCTGTGGCGACTCATCGCCATTGCCCCATTCGCGGTCGGTGAACGTGTTCAAGGTAAAGTGAATAAAACCGTAGAACTCCAACTCGTGCCAGGCCAGGTGGGCTTCGCTCGGCACCGTCCCGAACGGCGCGGGCGGGGCCACGGCTTGGTCGGCCAGCGCCGAGCGGGCCAGGATCGAACCGAACAGGGCGGCGGCAAGCAGACATGAACGCGTCATCGGTGCACCGTGGGGTTGGGGGATGGATGTTTCGGCCTTGATCGGACTGCTGCGCACGGGAACCCGAAGCGCCAGCGAGAGGGCTGCCCCACTCGCTGGCGCTTCGGGTTACTGTCGCCAATGCTGGCATTCTCGGCAGCCCTCCGATCAACGCCGATGTTTCCTGGCAGACAGCGGCCCAGTCTACCGACCATCGGCAACGTTGCCCAGCAGTGGCCAGCCAAGTGTGGGCCACCCGGTGAGCACTTCGCCATTGCTAAGAACTGGGATTGGGTGCCTGGGGTCAAGCCGCGAGGTACGAGGGGCGAGCCCCCAGTTCCTGTCTCTGGGGGCTCGCTGCACTCGACCCCAGGCACCCCGCGCACAAGCCACCTGGACAT
>CAIYOB010000677.1 GCA_903927685.1 uncultured Planctomycetaceae bacterium | reverse complement strand
ATTTCCTCGGCGTGTTTGGGGAACTCGCCGATGCTGCCGGGGGCGATCCGAGCTTGCTTGACCCACGCCACCTGCACCTGATCATCCGACACGTCAGCTTGTTGGAGCCGGTCGTCCAGCACTTCCCAAGGATTTCGAGAACCGGGTTGGTCGGGTCTCCCAGAGACGGCCCACGCCTTGGCATCCATCCCGCCCTGTGCCCCATCGACGATGACGATCTTCGGCGACTTTGCAGGGTCGGCGTTGGCCAACCGGACAAACGCCGAGAATTCCTGGGTGGTGTTCGACATCCCCACCGAAATCATGACGATCTTGCCGTTGTCCGAAGGCTTGCCGTCTGCATCGAGCGGCTGGATCAGTTTCGCCTGCTGCAACGCCGCTTCGAGATGTCCCTGCGGCGGTTCGTTCTTGCCGCCACCGTACAGCCCTCCGTCCTGCCCCTTGTAGCGGTCGTTCATGTCCGTGAGCGGATTGAGGCCCACAGGCGGCTTGATTTCGACGGGACGGCGTTGCTGCGGCTTTTGTTTCTGCCGCAGCTCAATGGCCCGTTGCAGGTAGGACTGCTCGTCTTCCGTCAGCTTCTCGCCTTGAAGCGACCGCTGGCGAAGCTGTCTGGCACGATTCCAGTCGATGTCACCTTGTTGGGCGATGGCCTGGAAGGCAGTGATCAGAACGAGGCAAATCCCGACGGAGGTGGTCTTCCGGTGCTGCATGGTTTTGCTCCCGTTGATCGCAACGAACAGTCCAACTGGCACACCCGAACCGCCGTTTTCGCATTCGAGCAGCCGGAAACAAGCTCTCAAGCGAGAAGATGGTCTCGATTGTAGTCACTTGACCACCTGCCGCATTTGCTTCAGCAACAAGCACAATACACCGGCAGTGTTCCAGGCGTCGTCGCCGCCCCGGTGGTGCGTTCCTTCCATCGGCCACCCCAGTCGGTTGTACGCACCATCCAATCCCATCTCCCGGTCGTCCCCGAAGGCCGCAGCGAACAGCGTCTTCACGTTCAGGTGCGTCGGGCCGAACGGGTAGGTAACGCCGTGCTCCCGGCAAACCCTTTCGAACTGACGACGGTCGTAGTCGCCCCAACTGGCCCACAGGCGATCTTTGGAATGGAATTCCTTCTGGAGAATTTGCACCGCATCGCCGAGCGAACCGGCGTTGGCAAACATGTCTGGCGTCAGTGTCGTCAGGCTCGTACAAAACGCGTTGATTTCCGACCACTCCGGCTTGACCAGAATGCTTCGTTTTTCCGTGCGGGTAAGCGACTTGACTTTGACGGGGCAGATGCCGATTTCGATGATCTCGCTTGACTGGCCCTGTGGTGGGTGACCTTCCCAACAGGTCGATTCGATATCGATGACCAAGATCACGTCCAGCCGTTTTGCCATTGTTGCTCCCTGTGACGCCGAGACGGTCAGGCCGCATTGTAGCACGAATGGCCCGTGTTGGCTGGGGTGCCATGATTCGCCTTTTAACCTCGCCCCGTCACCCCAACCTCCACCGGCTCCACCTGCCACGCCATCAAGATGTCCAGCGTCGGGAACGACTCGGCATCGCCTGCTCCAAACCCAGCCTCGCTGACGAGCATCTCGTTGGCAAGCTGACGATCATCGGCATCGTCGTCGTCGTCAAACACGTCGAACATGGCTTCGGCCTGCCGCTCGCACCACCATTGAAAGGCAGTGATGGCCGCTTGCTCGGCGTCCTGGGCATCCAGGACGACTTGGACCTGACCGGACTGGACGTAGAACTTGGGCATGGGTTTCCTTTCTATTTCGACGGCGGGCTGATCCTTGTCACAAGACCTTGCGACGATTGGTCGCCATTTCCTACATCGCCGGTGACGTGACACGGTTGGTCAGGGGAACAGGAAATCCAACGATTCCCGAAGAACGGTCGGCGGAAATGGGCAAGCCGTGCAGTTTCGGCGACGACACCACGCATCGATGCGTCATCAAGGCACCGATGTAGCTCGCCGAGGCCGAAAGACCCGCAGCACCGAGACCACAAGCAGCACCCAGCCAACGAAGACCCCGCCCACCCAGAGGACCACGAATATCGGGATTTTCAGAAACACAGCCAACGGCTGAAAGGCGGTTGACGTGAGGGAAAACACCACCACAAAAAGCAGCCATCGTTTCCAGGGCCAAGGTGTCCGGCACTCCGCTGCCACCGCATCTACCTGGGCCGCCTGCCGCTTCAAGGACAGCACAAGCAGCAAAATGAAACCACCGTACCAGCCCCAGATGTTCGCCTGGGGAACGATCCCCGGCAGTTTTTCAGGCCGTAGCAGGATGCCCAGGCCGATGTACTGCGTAGCGAGCAGGAACACCAACACCCCCAACTCCCAGCCTCGTGGCAGCAATTCCGAAAGGGAATACAGCCGTCCCCTGGTCGCCCGTTTCCACAACAGGACCAAGACCAGCACGAAACCCGATGTGGACACGGTGGAGCCGATGGTGTGCAAGAGGGAGGGCGAATTGGCCGTCTGGACCACACCACACGTGGCGGCGAACACCACCGTGAACCACCGGTGGTTGATCCAGCGTGCCAAACGGGGCTTGAGTGCTGCCGTCACCTGCCCGGAACTTGTGAGCAGTCGCTCCGCTGCCACCAGCGGGACAACGAACGCCATCAAGGCGTGGTAGAACAGCACCAGCATCATTGTCTCGATGATGGCTACGCCGCCGATCATAACGGGCTTGTCGTTCCAGGGCGGGCTCCACAGGACTTTGGTGATGTAGGCTTCGTACAGGCCGAACAAGGCACCTGCAAAGAACAAAGATGCAAACAGCGGCCGGGGATGCCGCAGCACAATGGCAGCCAGCACCAGGATGTGCAGGGCATACAGCGGGCAGGTCACCAGGACGCTGAACGGCTCGAAGAACGGGAACATGGACGAGCCGACCGTGACCTCCGCAAAGAACACCGAGAATGCCCCCAGGATCACCCAGAAAAACAGCCGTAGCTTCCGGGACGGGGCGTCCGGTGGCAGGTTCGGAGCATCGGTATGGGGTTCGGCAAGATCAGTCACGTGCGCACCTCGTAGTTACTACGGCAGAATTTCCCGTCGCATGGCCCGAATCCGGTCGTAGCGGTAATCGTAATTTGGCTCGCCACCCCGCTGGGTCGAGTAGAACAGATACAGCCACGGCTTCCCGTCGCTGGTTGTCACCAACGCCTGCGGGACGTGCGTGGCCGGAGCATCGTCCTCCGGCTGGATGAACCCCACGATCTCCCAGTTCAGCCCATCGTCGGAGACCGCCTCGCAGATCGCCCGATTCCTGATTGGGTACTTGACGTGATCGAACTTGCGTCTGGGATCAATCGGATCTGCAAAGGAGTGGTAACGGTTGCCGACCTTGACCACTTCGGGATTCGGCCATTCCACCAAGACCGGCTCCTGGCCCGCCCGCAGTACCTTGAACCCGCCCGGTGCGTCAAACTCCCCAGAGTTCTGGGCGTAGCCCATGCAGATGCCCTTCGTGGGATGCCAGTAGTCGAACCAGAGTCGCCACTTGCCTTGATCCCACATCAGGCTCGGCCGGTGGTAGTCGCCTGTCCAGCCCTTCCCCGATGTTGGGTGTTGTGCTTCGGGCGGCTCGATTAGCAACGGCTGGCTCGTCTTCTGCCAGTGGATGCCATCCTCGGAAGTCGCCCCCATGATGCACAGGAGCATGTTGTTGGGGTGGAACTTCACTTTGTCCGTGCTGCCCGTTGCACTGTAGGCCATGAAGTAGCGGCCATCCTTGTGGACCACGGAGGGGTCGCCGTTGTGCCAGTCGTCGTAGGGCTTGTCGTCGGCGGTGATCACCGGAACCCAGAGCTTCGGGTTCATCGTGGTGTCCCACCCCACAGCACCGGAGTAGACCGCCCAGTGTTTCAGGTCTTTGGACCGGGCGTGGAAAATCGCATCGCAGCCGGGATAGCCCTTGTTGCCGATGCCCACCGCCCAGCCGGAGAACCACATCTTGTACTGGTACTCGTCGCCAGGGATCTCCCGCACGCAGGGCTGGTACATGTTGGAAAAGTTCCAGAGCAGGTCTTCCCTGGACCGCTCCCACTTGCGGATGTCCTGGTCGGGCCGGTTGAAGCCGTCGTCAGCACCCCGACCGACCTGTGGGCCTGAAAGGCAGACCAGTGCCAGCAGAAGCGGGTGTCCCCAGGCAAGGACGGATCGACAACGAGTGTTCATAGCTCCTCCTTCACCGAAACGTCTTGCCAGTGGCCCCTCGAATCAAAGCCAACTTCTGCCGCCGTGTCAGTTTCTTGATGGCCGCTTCCCGCTTCAACGCCAGACTTTGGCCCCGTTGTGGCTCTTGGTACACCAGCTTGACCGGGCGACGGCTGCGGGTGTAGCGGGCGGCCGTCCCAGCGTTGTGCTGCTGGCAACGGCGGGCCAAATCTTTGGTGATGCCGGTGTACAACGT
>CAIYOB010000676.1 GCA_903927685.1 uncultured Planctomycetaceae bacterium | reverse complement strand
TCGACCGCGACCGTCGACACCACGACGGACGCCGGGATCGACGGCAGCACCATCCAGGCCGGCGGCGACTTGACCGTGCACGCCGACAGCAGCGCGGCGGTCGACAACCAGGTCCTGGCCGCCGCGGCCAGCCTGGGCCTGATCTCGGCGGCCGCGGCGGGCTCGGTCGCCGAGGCCACCCTCACTCCCGACGCATCGGCCGCGATCGATGGTTCAAGCGTCCAGGCCAAGGCCGTGTATGTCAAGGCGGAGAGCGCTGCGAGCGGCACGACCGACGCCATTGGGCTCAGCGTCGCCACCGGCGTCTCGGTCGGCTCTTCGTCCTCCACGGTCACGACCGGAGGAACGGTCACCGCAGCAGTAGGCGCCGGCGTCGCGCTGACCGCCACCGAGTTGCACGTTACGGCCAGCGGCCGGGAAATACTGTTGGCAGAGAGCCAGGCCAGCAGCGGCGCGCTGCTGTATTCGGACGCCGGCACGAAGTCCGAGGTCACGGACAGCCGCGCCGTGGAGGCTTCCTTGGGCGCCGGCGCGACGGTGCAGGTTACGACGTTCGAACTGCGGGCCGCGCACGCCCCCACCGCGGACGTCAAGGCCGATGCGACGTCGCTGGGACTGGCCGCCGGGGCCGGCGCCGCGGGGAAAGTCCTGCTGTCCGGCGACGCTCGCGTCGAGATCGGCGCGGGCGCGACGGTGACGGCGGACACGATCATCATCAGCGCGCAAAACACCGCCACCAAGGACCGCTACGCCAACGACGCGAACCTGCGATCCGGCTCGGCGGGCGGAATCAATCTCAGCGAACTCGAAAGCACCACCGCCATCGGCACCGCCCTGAATCGGTATGCGGCGGAGGTCATCGTCGCAGCCGGCGCGCAGCTGCTGGTCGGCGGCAGCGAAGCCAATCCGGGACGGTTCGATATTTCGACCCTCGCCGACGTCGACGCCGTCGACAGCGTGCGCGTCGAAGGCGTGAGCGGCTTCGGGATGTCGGATGCCGCGTCCACCATTTCGGCTTACACGGCGTCCCAGGTCAATTTGAACGGGGCCACGTTGGTCAACAGCAGCGGCGACATCTACGTGACGACGCGGACCAACTCGGACGTCAAGCCGAGCGCCAACCTGTTTACCGCCTCCGCACTCAACGGCCAGGCCGGCGCCACAGCCACCGGGATCGTCGATGCCGAAAACCGCGTGACGGCCACGGACGCGAAAATCAAAGGCGGCACGGTGTACTTGCTGACGGGCGTGGACAAAGAAGGCGTCATGAATCTACTCGACGGCAATGCGGCCGCCGACATTACCTCCGTGTCCCTGTTCTCCGGTTTGTCGATGCCCGCCCCCAGCATGACGATTACGGAAACCAACCACGTCGACGTGCTCGGCACAACTGTCGTCCAGGCCCTGGGGAACGTCTACCTCCGCGCCAAAGAGGGCATCGGCGGCGACGACCGCGGCGCCGTCTCGGGAACCGTGCTGTCCATCTCCCTGGTGCCCTATGGATTCTCGATCGACGAGGGCGGGACGGTGACCAGCGACAACCAGGTCAACATCGGCCCGCAGGCCAAGGTCGAAGCGGCGCTGAACAACCAGGCTCTGCTGTGGGTCTTGCCGATGTGGGTGTCGGGCGAGGGCGGCGCGTTCGTGCGCCAACTGGCGGAGAATCGTCTCGGTACCCCTTTGGATAACGCCGAGAAGACCGCCCTGAACCTGGATGTCGGCATCGCCTACGAGTACGCCCGGCTGGATTTCTCGGGACTGACCACCACCGGCAGCCAGGCTGCCGCCCTGGAATCGCTCAAGACGGATCTGACCGACAAGTTCTACGTGATCAAGCCCGTCGAGGTGGCAGCGCCGAAATTGTCGATCGCCAACGTTCAGAACCTGCTGCTGGCACGCCGCGACGCGATCACGGGCTGGATGACCAGCCATGCCAGCGACGCGGAGGCGATCGCCCGCTACCAGGAGCAGTTGAACCAGGTCGAGGAGGCGCTGAAGAAACTGGGCTTGACCGAGACCGTCGTCTCCGGCACGGGCACGGTCGAGGTTGTGAAGAAAGAGTTCGACCAACTGTTCCTCGATCTGCCGAACCTGTACGCCGCCCCGGGCTCGATCTTCATCGAAGCGTCGGGCACGGCCGCCAGCGCGATCACGCCCCTGCTGGGCACCCAGTTGATCGCCCGGGCCGGCGCCAAGATTGACATCTTCAACAAGAGCCCGTTCCACACCCGCGTCCAGGACGCCGTGATTCGCGACACGACGCGCGTCGTCCCCGTCGACGGCGTGCTGACGGCCTTCCAGCCGGGCAACGTGTACCTGAACAACGTCAGCCAGACGAACCTTACGGGAACGTCCAGCGCGAACACGATCCAGATCGTCCAGGACGCACTGCCGGCCGCCTTCTACAACTTGAGCGACACGACCGTTGCCAAGTTCACCGGCGCTCAGGATCTGTACCTGATCGGCAGCGTCATCAACGAAGGCGGCAGCCTGCTGATTCGCAACACCGAAGGTAGCATCGAGGTCTCCGGCGAACTGCGGGCCGGGACCGTGGACATCGTGGCCGCCGGCGATTTCAACCTGAACGTCGAAGGCTGGCAGCATATCCAGGACCCCCAGCAGTATTTCCTCCTGGCGATCGAGCAAGCCAAGGTCTTCAACGCCGACGGCGTGACCAAGACGCAAGCCTACGACGATCTGACCGAGATCCCCCACCTGGCAATCGGCATCCAGAAGGAATCGCGAATCGTCGCCCAGGGCATGATCAGCATCACCGCCCGGTACCTGAATATCAACGGTTTGCTGCAGAGCGGGGTGAGCGAACTGGAGTTGAATATCGACGCCAGCTTCGCCCCGACGGCCAGCGTCAGCTTCCTCGATCAGAGCGGCCAGAGCGTGCCCAAGGGCTTGGACGACCTGAAGACGCTGCCCGGCGTCACGGTCCAGGGCGTCGACTTCGGCACCGTCAACGTCCCCTTCGACGGCTACTTCGACGCGGCCAAGCAGGCGATCGTCATCGAGGAACTCACCCCGGCCGCGGGCAGCATCACCCTGGTCGGCCAGATCCTGAGCACCGGCAACGGCCG
>CAIYOB010000675.1 GCA_903927685.1 uncultured Planctomycetaceae bacterium | reverse complement strand
GACATGGATCCTCGCTGACGCTTCGGGTTACGATTTCACGCGGCAACCGCCTTTCGCATCAATTCCATTCCTGCCGCCAGAGCCTATAATAACCGGCTAAAACGACCTGCAATTATGTAATTCAATCCCCGCCACGGAAACGCGTGAGAGCGTCGACGACCCCGGGAATCGTGTATTCGCTGGCTTCAACAGCCGGTTCAAAGCCCAATTCCCGCAGCGTTGCGGACGTAATCGGACTGATGCTGGCCAGGCGAGTCTTTCGCAGGGCCCCACCGAACAGGGCCGCCAGCGAACGGGCGATCGCCGAACTAGTGACCGTCACCCACTGGACGCCTCCGTCCGCCATTCGCAGCGTCACTTCTTCATCGGCAACCGACACGTCGGTGCTGGAATAAACCACGACATGGTCGACGCTGGCCCCGGCCGCCCGCAGTTGTTCCGCCAGCACCTCGCGGCCGCGGCTGGCACGGGCCAGCAGGAACCGCTTTCCCCGGGCATCGATGGCCAACGAGGCGGCTAGCGATTCCGCCCGGTATTCGTCCGGGATCAGGTCGGCGTTCAGGTGAAAGGCCGCTAATGCGTCCGCCGTTCCCGGCCCAATCGCTGCCAGCCGGACGGAGGCCAGCCGCCGCAAATCCCCGCCGCCAGCCAGCAGGCGTCGCAGCACGGCTTGCACGCCATTGGCACTGGAAAACACCAGCCAGTCGTAGCTCGCCAACCGCCCCAGCGCCTCGTCGACGGGACGCCAGTCCGGCGGGTCGGAGATCCGGATCGCCGGCTGGAGCAGAACCTCCGCACCCAAGTCGTTTAGCCGTTCGACCAGCCCACCAGCCTGATCGGCGGGCCGGGTGACCAGAACGCACTGCCCGTACAAGGGCCGCTTGTCGAACCAGGACAAGGTCTCCGCCAGTCCCGCGACAGTGCCGACGATCACTACGGCCGGTGGCGGCATTCGGACCGGCGAGACGAGCATCTCGGCGACCTCGTCCAGCCGGCAGCGGAGGCAGACTTGATCCGGGTAACTGCAGCGGCGGACGATCGCGGTCGGAGTCTCGGGCGGTTTGCCCGCTTGGATCAACGCGCGGGTCCAGGCGGCTGCGTTGGCCACGCCCATGTAAAAGGCCAGCGTGCCGGGAAACCTCGCCAGGGCTTGATAGTCCAGCGACGGATCGGCCTTGCCGGGCTCCTCTTGCCCGGTGATCAGGGCCACGGCCGAGGCGTAATCGCGGTGCGTGATCGGGATCCCGGCGTAACTGGCAGCGGCCAGCGCGGCCGTGATTCCCGGTACGACTTCGAATGGAATCCCCTCGCGAGCCAGCGTGTCGGCTTCCTCGGCAATCCGGGCAAAAACGGCCGGATCACCGCCCTTGAGCCGCACCACGGTGCTGCCGCTGCGGGCCAGTTCCACCATCCGCTCGTTCACTTGGGATTGGCTCAGGTGCCGCGCTCCTCCCGAATTGCCCAAGCAGATCAACTGGGCCGTGGGCCGCGCGTGGCTCAGTACTTGCGAGTTCACCAGATAGTCATAGATGACCACATCGGCCCGCTGCAGGCACTCCCTGCCGCGCAGCGTGAGCAGTTTCGGGTCGCCGGGCCCGGCACCCACAAAGTAAACGCGGCCTGTGGTTGGGAGCGTACTCGCAGACATGCCCTGATTGAACTCGTTGCGAGGCGATTCCGCAAGGCTTGGCGAACCCGCCGCGGACAAAGTACAATCGCAGCATGTCCCCAACACCCAGCCACAATTCGGCCGGTCCGGCACCGGCGGACGCACTCGAATCGCCCGCCACGACCGGATTGACGATTCCGGACGACATCGAGGAAACCAAGGCGACGGCCCGCTCGCTGGCCCGCGCAGGCCGCTTTGACGAGGCGCTCCGCTGCTGGCACGCGGTCGAGGAGCGGGATCCGTTTGACCCCGAACCGGGGCGGATGATCCCCGCGCTGACCCTGAAGAAGAATCGGCAAGTCGATACGCAGAACGGCGCCGACCAGGCGACCGGCAACGCGGTCGAACAGGATTCCGACTCCGCGACAGCTGGCGTCTCCCAGGCCGCAACGCCATCGCCATCCGCGCCAAAACCGCCCCGCCAGCTGGTGCTGACTCGCCGCCAGCAGCTGGAGCAGGAGATCGCGTTCCGCCCCCAGGAAGAAAGCAATTATCTGGAATTGGCCGAGCTGCACTTGGCCGAGCGGCGGACGTATGACGCGCAGCGCACGCTGATGCGGGCCTTGGAAGTCTCCCGCGACGTCGCCATCGTGGAGCGATTGGAAGACGTCAACATGCTGCGGGCTCGGGACCAGTGGAAGCTGGCCGAGACCCTGGCGGCAGAGCAAAGGACCGAAGAGTCGGCCGCGGCCGTTGAAAAGGCACGCCAGGACAGCTTCCAACTCGAACTGGACGTGTATCGCAACCGGTGCATCCGCCACCCCGACGACAAACGACTGAAGTACCAACTGGGATTGAGGTTAAAGCAAATCGGCGAGTATCGTGACGCGCTCGAACGCCTGCAGGCTGGACTCGATTTTCCCGAGTTTCGCGCCGCTGCATCCCTGGAGATCGGCGAGATCCTGCAGCGTCACCATCAGCTGCCCAAGGCCCTGCAGTGCTACCGCCAAGCTGCACAGCTGGCGGCAGGAGATGACGGCCCTGAACTCCAAGACTGCCGGAAGCGGGCCTTGTACCGGGCTGGCGTGCTGGCCACCTCCATGACGCTGACCGACACAGCCCGCGAATACTTGGCCGAACTCGTCAAAATGGACCCGGGATACCGAGACGCACAGACCCGTCTGGACAAACTGGGCGAAATCAGCGACACTTTTTGATTCGATACAGCATTTCCGTTCTTGAAGATTGCCAGAGTGAGGGAGAGAAAGCCGCCGTATGCCTACCACCAAGAGTGCAGAAAAACGACTCCGCCAGAACGTCGTTCGCCAGAAGCGGAACCGCATGGTCAAATCGTCCGTCAAGACGCAGATCCGCAAAGTGCGCGAAGCCGCCGAGGCCGGTGATATCCAGAAGGCGGAAACGGAGTATCGGGAAGCCGCCAAGAAGCTGGATCAAGCTGGCGCGCGGGGCGTCGTGCACCCGAACAAGGCGTCCCGCACGAAGTCCCGTCTGCAGCACCTGATCAAAAAGACCAAGCAGGCCAAGCCAGCCTGACACGCAACCCAGGCTAAGGTTTACTAAGCGAGGCCCTACCCGGCTGCTGTCGACTCGCGAGTCGGGCAGCCGGCGTAATTCTGCTGCGCCGCCAGCACGTCGTGCTTCATGACCACACTGTGCGGTTCGACGCGCGCTCCCGCACCGATGTCCGCCCCGTAGAACACCACGGCGTTGTCACCGACCGTGGTGCGCGGGCCTAGGTGAATCCGGTCGATCTTCAAGATGCGATCCTCGAAGCTGTGCGCCTGGAAATGGCAGGCGACCGTCGCGTCGTCCTCGAACGTCAGCATGTCCGGATCGACGACCTGCGACATGCCATAGTCCAGCACCACCCGCCGGCCGATTCGCACGCCGGTCAGGCGCAGAAACCCGTTCAGCAGCAGCGTGCCTTCCAGCGGCGCCAGTGCCCGCCGGGCCCAATAGCTCCACGCGACATACAGCAGATCCCAGCGCCCGCACCAGCAGGACCAGAACGGATGCTGGCCCGGTCGCACGCGACCCAACAGGACCCACTTGAGCAGCACCAGGGCCAGGCTTAACGCGACCCCCGCCCCCAGGGACAGCAATGGGGCGATGCCGCAGACGAGTGCCCAGCCGCCGAAACGCCCCGCGGCCGAGACCAGCAGCGCGTACCATGCGCAGGCGACGAGAATCGGAACCGCCGGCAGGCCGAATCGCAGCAGCTCCCAGAACACCCGGGTCGCGTATCGCACCAAACCCGGCTCGTAGGTCAGCTGCCGATCGGCCGGGATCACGTGCCGCCGCGGCAACTGCAGCGGCGGATGGCCGAACCACGCGGTGTCCGCTTGGACCCGCTCCGAATCGGCCACCGTCGACACTCCCAGGAACAGCCCGTCCGGCCAATCGTGTCCGCCGGGAACCAGCGCATGATTGCCCAGAAACGTGTTTCGCCCCAGCTCCGTTGCGGCGACGGTCACGGTCCCCCGGTGCCGCCAAGGACTACAGAAGTAGATGCCGTCCGCGAAAAAGCTCTCGTCGCCGATGCCCACCGTCTCCGGCACGACATCAATGATCGTGCTGACCTCGCACCGGCTCCCAATCCGCATGCCGGCCACGCGCAGCCACCAGGGCCAGAAGACCGCACCGCTGAGCCAGTGGCTGGCCGAATCGACGACACCCGTCTTGACCCAGATCCGGATCGCCTCCAGGCTCCAGGCGCTCCAAACGCCCGGCCGCACGCGCCCCAGCGCCCGGATCGCC
This sequence comes from uncultured Planctomycetaceae bacterium, assembly GCA_903927685.1. Next base: position 10,192 of record CAIYOB010000675.1, on the reverse strand, counting down.
AACGCCTGGATCGCCAGGCCCAAGCCGAGGGCGGCGGCAGCCAACGCCACCACGAGCGCCACGCCGTCCGTCGGAAACGTGGGAGCACTGAGCCAGCGCTGGAGGCGTGCGTCAACGTCGGGCAGGCCCAGGGACGCGACCCAGGCCAGCGCGGCCAGCGGCAGCCAGGCCGCCAGCAGTCTCGCGCATCGCGCCAGGAGCATCAGCAGGCAGTGGAGACCGGACCCCAACTCGTCCCTGGAACTCAGTTCGGGTCGCGCGGGGGATGCTCCGTCGGGCCGGGCGGGAACGCCGTCCCAACGCTCGCCGGCGGGAATGCGGCCGCCCCGGGGCAGCCACGACAGGGCCGCCAAGTACCCGTTCCGCGCGATTTCGCTGTGCGGACTGAGTCCGGCCCGTACGTCCACCGTCGCACCGTCGCCGATGCGGATCGGTCCCAGGACCAGGTGTCCCGCGTCGAACTCCGCCAGCCGCAGCGCTGCGTCTTGTGCCAGCGTCACATCGTCGCCGATCTCCAGCAGATCCCAGCCGCCCCGCGTCAGATCCACTCCGCGGTGAATCTGAACCCGCCGGCCGATGCGCGCCCCCAGCGCGCGGAGCGCGGCCGCTTGCAGGACCGTGCCCTCCAGGAACCACCAGGGGATCCCCCGCGCGGTGTTGACGACGATCCAGTGCCGCGTCCAGAAGCCGCTCCAGACCGGCGCTCGCCGCGGTTCGTAGCGCCCAATCAGCAATCGCTTGACGAACACCGCCCACGCGATACTGCCCGTGGTGTAGAGCGTCAGGCCGAGGATCCCCAGCAGCGGAGCTGTCAGCGTCACGAACGCGGCGCCGAACTGGCGGAACAGGAACGGCAGCAGGTCCAGAACCAGCAGGCAGACGAGCGCACTGTGCGCGACCAGGCTGAGAGCCAGCCACAAACCTTGAATCGCCGTCGCCCACAGCGGCCGGCGCGGCTCGTGATCCCCGAGGTCCGCAGCCGCCGTCGAGGGCACACTCCGGGTGCCGGTACCTGCGTCCTGGATCGACCGACAACTCGGCTCGCTCCCCGGGTGCGCTGCCTCGCCGCTTTCGATACGTCCCGCCAGCCGCGCCACTGTCGGGGCTTCATACAAGTCGCGGACGGAGATCGACGCGGCGCCGCCGTACGAACGCAGCCGGCAGATGACTCCGACGGCCGCCAACGAATCGCCACCCAAGTCCAAGAAGAAATCGTCGTCCACCGAAACCGGAGCCGCTGTCCCCAGCGTCTCGGCAAAGGCTCGGGCAACCCTCCGTTCCGCGTCGCTGCCCGGCGCAACGAACTTCTGCCGCCGTTTGCCGCCCGCGGCCGCCACGTCCGGCAGCGCGTTCCGGTTCAGCTTGCCGCCGATGCCGGTCGGCAGCGAGTCCCGCAAAGCAAACCGGGCGGGAACCATGTAAGCCGGCAGGGTCCGCCGCAGCGAGTCCTTCAAGGTCTCGAGGCAGGGCGGGGCCGCAGCTGCTTGGGGAACCAGGTGCGCGACCAGCACTTGGTCGGTGCCCGTGCCCTGCACCCGGCACGCCGCCGCCCGGACCCCGGGACAGGCGACCAGGTGGGCCTCGATCGCTTCCAGTTCGATGCGATAGCCGCGGAGTTTGACTTGGCCGTCCATCCGCCCCAGGTATTCCAAATCGCCGTCCACGTTCCGCCGCACCAGATCGCCCGTGCGGTACAGGCGTCCCAGCTCGGGGTGCTCGGGGAAGCGCTGTGCGGTCAGTTCGTCGCGGCGGTGGTAGCCGCGGGCCAGCCCCACGCCGGCGATGCACAACTCGCCGGACTGTCCGTCGCGGACCGGCCGCAACTCGCCGTCCAGAACCCACGCCTGGTGGCCGTGCACCGGGCGGCCGATCGTCACGGGGCGGCCGGGATACACGCGGCCGCGCGTGACCGTGACCGTGCACTCCGTCGGCCCGTAACCGTTCTCCAGCCAACGCCCTGCCGACCAACGGTCCGCCAGGTCGGCGGACAAGGGTTCCCCGCCCACGTAGACCAGCCGGAGCTCAGGCAACTCGCGCTGTGGATCCGCACAGGCCAGTGTGCGAAGCAGCGTCGGCGGCGGACAGAGCACCGTCACCCGCTCGCGCTGCAGCCAGGGGACCAAGTCCGGACCGAGCCGCACCGTCTCGTCGTCCAGCAGCACCAGCGTCGCGCCCACCGCCCAGGCCAGCCACGTCTCTTCGAGCGAGGAATCGTACGCGGGGGACGAGCACTGGGCGACTCGATCGCGGCAGGTCAGGCCGAAGTATTGAACATCCGACGCGACCAGATTCGCGATTCCCCGCTGTTCGATCAGAACGCCTTTGGGCTTGCCCGTTGTCCCCGAGGTGTAGATCACGTACGCCAAGCTTCGCGGATCCACCGTTTGGCAGACGTGCCCGCCGCCAGCCGGCGGCAATTCGTCGCACAAAAAGATCGAGCCGGCGATCCCTGCCCGCGTCAGACGCTGCTGTCCCGGGGCATCCGTCAGCACGACCACGGGATCGGCGTCCTCCAGCACGGTCCGCAGATGCTCGTCGGGAAACGCCCGGTCCAGGCAGCTGAAAGCAGCGCCCGCTTGGAGCACGCCGAGCTGGGCCGCGTACAGCGCGGGTGTGTCGCGGGGCAGGAAAATGGCGACAATCGCGTCCGGGCGGACCCGTGGCTGCAGGGCTGCGGCCACCGCGTTCGCTTGCCGATCCAGTTCGCCGTAGGTCACCTGCCGGCGCTCCAGTCGCGATTGTCCCGGCGGAACGTCGATCGCCACTCGATCGGCGTATTGCCGGACGGCGGCGGCAAAAACTTCAGGCAGCAGGAGCGGATCGGTCGGGGGCACGGCGTGTCGGGCTCACAGGAAAGACGGGCGGTAACACACAGCGATCAGCCTACCAGTCGCGGCCCGGGGAGGGCAAGCGGCGCGGATGACCACTCTTGGACAGAGGTAGGTTCTGGCAATGGAGCGGTCGTGCTCGTGCTCAGCCGCTTGCGGCGGTGCTCGTAATCGAGAAGCCCCTTCGTTGCCGTGGAATGGCAGCGCGGCAAGAACCGGACACCCACAATCTCGGGAAACGAAAGCGGATGAAGAAGTCCGATATCGAGGATATACATGCGGGCTGCGGCCCACGCGAGGTTTTTCGTAATGGCCCGCGCAGAACAGGTTCCAGGAACCGTGGATTGCGCTTCCGAACGCTCGCCACCGATTTCGACGGCCGGGCCGGTTTCCGGGGCTATGTCGGCCAAGCCGCGCTGCACCGCGTGGTCGCCGACCAGCGGGTGGTGGCCGACGACGGGGGCAAGGACGTCTCCATCGAGGTCGTCTGGCGGAAGGCCGCGATAGCCGACGCTCCTTCGTCCTTGGACCGGACGCTTACCTGAAGCCGAACAGCGGCGGGAAGACGAGCACGACCACGACCGCCCAGAGGGCATAGACGGGCAAGTAGGCGGTTTGCCACCGCTCCAGGGCGCCGAACGTGCCGCCTCCGCGAATGAACCGGATGTACAGGTGTGCCGACCAGGTGAGATTGACCAGCAGCAGGATGTTCACCCCCAGCGCAGCCACCCGGTTCGGAGTGAATCCGTACTCCGAGATGCGGGCGGAGATGGCCCACAACGCCACGGCGTCCGCCAGGAGGGCGCTCACCACCAGCACCACCTGCATCGCGTCGAACACCCCGGGTGCCTGGTGCGGATCGCGCGCGGAGATGGCGTAGAGCAGCAGACCCAGAACGACCACGAGCAGCAGGTCGAAGGCGATCAGCACTTCCCGGTCGATGTCGACCCCGCGGCCGGTCAGGAGCAGCGTCGCCAGGAAGCTCACCAGCAGCAGCGTGAAGAGGGGCGTGAAGAGACGCGTCAGGACGGGGGCCATGTTCTCGATGACGCTCTGCTTCGCCCCCACCAGCCAGGCGGCAATGATGACCGCCCCGGCGGCACCGCAGGGAATGAGCCAGGTCTGGATGAACCAGTCGGGCGTGATGCCGATCATGGCGAACAGCATCGCCAGAAAGGCGGTGAACACGCCGCCGCCCAGGGCGATGAGCACATAATAGATGAAGAGTTCGCCGGAGAAACGGATGAAATCCATCCTGCCGGCGACGTCGGTCCACCGCACGCCGGCGTACGCGACCCCGACGACGAACCACAGCGCGATCGGCAGGTGAAGGACCGTGAGCACCTCGGTGGAGCCTCCCGGTACGAACGAGTACACATTGGCGAGGACGGCCGCCCCGGCAAAGGCCGCGGCAAAACGGATGAGCGTGGCGGCGGTGAGACGCCGTTGGCGGAGGAAGAAAAAAGCCAACAGCGGGAGGACGAAGAAGCTCATGTTCCGCACATAGAAGAACTCGTGCTCTTGCATGGTCAGACCGAAGAGCAGCGGCAGTTTCACCATGAACGCTGCGGCCACCGCGCACAGGACCGCTGCGGCCGCCTCCGTTGCGACCTGGCCGCTCTGTTGCTCCCCGCCGGAGGGCAGCAGAACGAGCTGCTTCCACAGCCGGTCGGAATGCTCCCGGGCGAACTCCCGGGAGAGGGCGTCGAGCGCGCCCATTCGCTTCACCGCCACCAGGAACGCCTCGTCCGCTGCCAGCCCCGACGCGGTCAATCCGTCGATCTGTTCGCGCAGATGATCCTCCAGCTCGGCCACGTCGACCGGTTGGATCGCCTGCCGGCGGCGGAGGAAATGCCTCCATTGATCGATCTGCTGTTCCAGGGACGTGTTCTCTGATGTCGTCATGCTCAGACTCCGGTTGACAACGAGTTCCGGGAATACAAGTTCATGGGCGGTCGCTCTGCCAGGAACAGGAGGATTGAAGCATCGTTCTCTACGTTGATTCCGGTCGTCAACGAAAGGCGTATCCCCCGATTCGCGAACCGCTGCCGCGCATGGTGTGGCAGGGTGGCGATGTGTGTGCAGGAGGGAGGATGGCTGCGCACTTCGAGAGTGCCTTCCAGAGGCCTCGCAGCGTCTCATCCACCGCCTGCCATTGTCGGCGTTCCTCGGCGAGCTGCCCCCTGCCCAGGGCCGTGATGCGGTAGTACTTCCGCTGACGGCCGCTCTCCGCCTTCTCCCATCGTGCTTTGATGTACCCCAGCCGCTCGAGCCGGTGCAGGACGGGGTAGAGCATGCCGTCGGTCCATTCCAGCTCACCGCCCGAAAGCTCCTGCACCCGTTTGATGATGGCGTAGCCGTAGCTGTCGCCTTCGGACAGGATGGCGAGGACGATGGGGGTGGATGAAGCGGCGACGAGGTCCTTGTTGAATTCCATGGCGTTACCTCTGGTGACCGACACGGTACATAGCACTACTATACATAGCAGACCTATGTATGTCAAGGAGCTTCCTCCGCGGACAAGCGGCCCGTGCGTCAATCGGCCGGGGGCCGCCGTTGGCGGCCCCGCGGCCATTACCAGTTCGTGGTTCGGGGCCAACCATCCGCACGACCGGGCCAGGGCTGGCGACGAACACGACCGGGAAGATCGCCCGCGGGCCCCGCTGGATTAACTCGCGGTCGGATACGAAGCAAGCCGTTGCTCTCGTAGGCACGCGTCGATCTTGCTGCGAGGGACGTCGAACGCCCGGACATCCATCGTCGACACTACCAGGCGCGTGCCGGCGGCGGAAAGATGCATGCCGGCGGTTGCCTGACCGTCGGGAACCGTTGCTTGCAGCAACAGTAAGGGACGCGCTGGGTGCTAGTCTCCTGCGGCGCCACGTACGTGCCCAAGAAAGTCTGGGGCTTTGCCGACGTGGCCCCGGACGGCTCCGCCTACTTCAAGGTCCCCGCCCGGCAGCCGGTCTACTTCCTGGCGCTGGATGCTCAGGGCCGGGCGATCCAGCGGATGCGGAGCTTCACGCACCTCATGCCCGGCGAGGTACAGGGCTGCGTCGGCTGCCATGAGCCGCGGCGTCAGAGTCCGCAACGGCAACTGCCGCTGGCCGCCTTGGGCGAACCGCAGTCGCTGCAGCCGCCGGAGTGGGGCCAACAGGGATTCTGCTACGCGCGGATCGTCCAGCCCGTGCTCGACAAGCACTGTGTCGAATGCCACAACCCGTTGAAGAAAGACCAGGGGATCGATCTGAGCGGCGACCGGACGGACTACTTTAACGTCTCCTACGAAGTCCTGGCCCGCAGACACCAGGGCAGGACCGGCAGCCCATACGTAAGCTGGATCCCCTCGTACAACGGACAGGAGTGGAACATCCTGCAGACGACGCCGAAGGCCTGGGGCTCGCCGGCCAGCAAGCTGGCTGACTTGATCCTGACCGGTCATCCCGACGCGCAGGGACGGCCGCGCGTGCACCTGGACGCCGACAGCCGGCGCCGGATCCTGATGTGGATCGATCTGAACGTCCCGTATTACGGCACTGCCGAGACGGCGCATCCCGAATTGCCGGCTTGCCGGCAGATGCTGCCGCCGGACTTGGCGCGCGTCATGGACGAAGTGTACGCCCGGCGGTGCAGCGAGTGCCACATCGCCCGGGACGTCAAGTTCCTTGCGACGTGGCGTCCGCCGGTCTGGAGCGGTGGGATCGAGCCCTGGGGCGGCATGGGCGTGCGGATCGAGAACCCGCACCTGAACGATTTCCTGCTGGCCCCCCTGGCCAAGCACGCGGGTGGAACCGAAGCCTGCGGCCAGGCGACCTTCGCGGACACCAGCGACCCGGATTACCAAGCCGTGCTGCAGACCTTCGAGCCGATCCGGCAGCTCATCCAGCAGCGGCCTCGCATGGACATGCCCGGCGCCGTCTCGACGTGCGAGTTGCCCGAGTCGCTGCGCTGACGGTCGTCCGCTGCCGGGGAGTGGTTGGGGCACGGCGGGAAGGCGTGCCTGTCCCGCTCGTCCCCCCGAATCACCCACGGCCGGAGCGCTTCGACATCCCAAGTCTTCGAGGAGAACCGCGACTTCTGCCTGAGGCTGATCGAGTTTTCTCCCCTTCCCGCGGGCTCGTACAAAGTCGCCGTTGGGCTGCTCCTGACTCAGCAGGAATTCATACCAACAGTTCTCCAGGACATCGTAGAGGGAGGGCGTGTCAGCGTTGGTTGTCGCCGCCAGCGGAACGTGAGACGACGCTGCCCTGACAACCGACCTTATCGGGTGGGACGCAAAACATTGCTGCTTTGCGCAAAACAGCGCTGAACTCCCGCCCCTGATTCACCATGATGACGCTCGTCGCCACGCCGGCAACCAAAGACCTGGATCGACCGCGCCGCAACCGGAGGAGCGATCCGTGAGTTGGCGAGGTCGGGCAGCGAAACAGGCCGGATTGGAAATGAAACGGAAACCCTGGAGCCAATCATGGGCAAGGTCGGGATTGGTCTGAACCTGGAAGCGGTTCGCACGTCGCACAAGTCGTTTGAATGGGGCGTGCAGTTCGCCGCGGAGTTGGGCTACGAGTACATCGAGCCGATGGTGCACTGGGGCCGCGAGCTGTTGAGCGAAGCCCGCTACTTCCACAGCGTATCGATGCTCGACGATCCGCTGCGGATCCGCCAGGCCTGCGACAAGCACGGCCTGAAGCTGTCCGCCCTCTCGTCGCACAGCCAGCTCTCCAAGCCGGAGATCGCCGTCGAGTATCTAAAGCAGGCGGCGCGCTACGCGGCGGAATGCGGGGCCCCGGTCATCAACACGCACGAGGGCCACAAGCAGCCGTGGACGAGCGAGGAGGAGGACTTTGTCCTGATCCGCTACTCGATCATGGAAGCATCCAAAGTCTGCGCGCCGCGCGGCATCCAGCTGGGCCTGGAAATGCACCAAACGTATTCGCTGATTCCCGCCAAGTACGACCGCATCCTGAATCTGGTCGATTCGCCAGTGGTCGGCGCCAACTTTGACACCGGCAATGCCTATCTGGGCGGCGAGGACCCGATCGCCTGGCTCGAACGCATCAAACACCGCCTGGTGCACATGCACGCCAAAGACATCAGCGTCGAGCAATCGGATGCCGAACGGGGCAAGGTGATGGGCACCGCCGTGGGCTGCGCTTGCGGCGATGGCGTGATCGACTGGGAACACGTGATCGCCATCCTCCGGTCGATTCCGCAGGATATTGTATTGAGCGTCGAATGCGGGACCCTCGATCAAGCCGCCCGCAGCATCGACCATTTACGCAAACTCGTTAATCCGTAGGAGACCTGCCATGACCGCCTCTCACCTCACTCGTCGTCAGTTTGTAAGAACCGCCGCTGCGGCCTGTGCCGCCCCGCTGGTGATCCGCGTTTCGGCGTTGGGTGCGGAAGGTAAACCCGCGCCCAGCGAGCGCATCACCGTCGGCATGATTGGCGTCGGCCGTCAGGCCAAGTACTCCAACCTCAAACAGTTCCTGGGAATGCCCGACGTCCAGGTCGTGGCCGTGTGCGACGTCGATTCGTGGCGGCTGGCGAATGCCCGGCAACAAGTCGAAGAAGCCTACGCCAAGGGCCAGCCGACGGGCACGTACCAGGGCTGCGCCACGTATCGCGACTTCCGCGAGCTTCTCGCCCGGCGGGACATCGACGCGGTGATGATCTCGACGCCCGACCACTGGCACGTCCCCATGGCCCTGGCCGCGTTCGAGGCCGGCAAGGATGTGTCTCTGGAAAAGCCGATCACGCGCAGCATCGGCGAGGGACGCAAGCTGTGCGAGGCCGCCCAACGCCTGGGCCGCGTGTTCCGCACCGACAGCGAGTTGCGGTCCTATGCGCACATCGTGCAGGCGGCCGAATTGGTCCGCAACGGCCGGATTGGCAAGGTCCACACCGTGACGGTCGGCGTGCCGGGCAGCGACGTGGGCTGCCCGCCGCAACCCGAGATGCCGATCCCGCCGGAACTGGACTACGAAGCCTGGCAAGGCCCGGCCCCGCGGGCGCCGTACACCGAGTACCGCGTCCACAAGCCCCAAGCCTACGAGCGGCCGGGGTGGATGCGGCATCTGTATTACTGCGACGGCATGATCACCAACTGGACGACCCATTGGAACGACGGCGCAGCGTTCGCGACAGGCCTGGACCGCACCGGCCCGATGGAGATCGAAGGCACCGGCGAATATCCGCCGGCCGACAGCTTCTGGAATGTGCTGGTGAAGTTCGACGTCAGGATGCGTTTCGCCAACGGCATCCAATGGACCTATCGGACGGAGAAGCCGTACTTCAAGATCGAAGGCAGCGACGGCTGGGTCTACGCCGAGTACACGCAGCTCAAGGTCAACCTGGGCGGCCAGGACGGCTATCTCTTCCTCAACGACAAGAAAGTCAAACCCCCGCCGCAGCTCCTGCCGGCTCCCGTGCTCCGCCCGGACGAGACGCGATTCTATGTCAAGACCGATAAGCAGGATTTCATCGACTGCGTCAAGACCCGCGGCGAAACGCTCGAGCCGGCGGAGGTCGGCCACCGCGTCACGTCGCTGGGCCACCTGGGCCAGATTGCCATCCAGGTCGGCGGCAAACTGCGCTGGGATCCCGACCAAGAACGGTTCCTCGACAACGAGAAAGCCAACGCGATGCTCGACCGGCCGGTCCACTCGCCCAAGGCGTGAGAGGTTGTGAGTCCGTGTGGGCGCAATGTAGTCGTCTCGTTCCGCGAGACGACACTTTCGGAAAACGGCTGGTTCTCGGGGCGTCATCACGCGGAGCGTGATGACCACATTGAAAGATTCACAACCTCTGAGCTAAGACGAGACTCCCCGTGTCATTCTTTGGCGTTCTATTAGCCGGATGCGCGGCACTCTCCGGCTACGCCGCGGAGCCGGCGGATCCGGGCGCGCCGCCGGAGCCGCGGCTGCCGCTGGCCCTGACCTACACGCTCCAAGATCCCTCCACCAAACAGGACAAGGGCGGATGGACGAAGTCCGACTATCGCGAAGGCCCGGAGTGGAAACCGGCCGGCTCGATCCGGGAAATCGATCAAGCGATGCGCGCGGCCGACCGCGGGAAGGTCTGGTTCCGCTTCCGCATGACCACCATCGTGCGGGTGGAACTCGCCCCTGACGGCACCTGGCGACCGGCGGAGAACTACGACGTTATCCCGGGAATGACTTATTGAGTTCCGTTACTGACACTCTGGAAAGGAAGGAACATGACTGCGTTCCTGTTCGCCCTGCTCGCTACCGTGATCGGCGCCGACGGCCCGTCGGCGGAGCTGTTCGCATTCGATAACGCGGTCGGCCGCGGCCAGTGGACGCCCGCTCAGCAAGCCGCGACGCTCAAGGAATTGGGCT
>CAIYOB010000674.1 GCA_903927685.1 uncultured Planctomycetaceae bacterium | reverse complement strand
TACGGCGGCCGATTGTTATCCATTCTACGTCTGGGCAGCTCACTTCACCGATCTGCAGGTGCTCGATACGGTGATGACCGAAGCCCTGCAGGCCGAGCAGCGGCTGTGCAACCAGCTGGACCGGATTCCCGTCAGCTACGACATGGACGCCGGTCGCCATGTCGAGATGGACTTTGACGCCATGGTGTTCGGGGCCAGTGAATACGCCAAGGATGGCCTGGTGCCGATCGTGGAACTGACCGGCCGCGACTCGCCGTGGTTCCAGCGGATGCGGGACATTGTCGACGACGTATTCCTGCATGCCCGTTACGAGACGCCGTACGGCAAGATCCCGTCGACGAACGTCGAGGTGAATGGCGACCTGCTGCAGATCCTGCCGCGGCTGTATGCGATGACCGGCGAGCGGAAATACCTGGATTGGGCGCATCGGCTGGCGGATTCGTACCTGTTGCCCGGCCAGTTCGTGCCGACGCGACTGTCCGACCACGGCTGCGAGATCATCGGCGGCTTGGGCCTGCTGTTCGCGGTCGACGTGAAAGCTTGTCCGGACAAAGCGCAGGCGTACCAGCCGCATCTGGAATACCTGTTCGACGAGGTCTTGCGGCGGGGCACGAACTCCGACGGAATCATCATCGGCGACCTGCAATCCGCCGCGGGGCCGCACGACAGCGTGGTGACGCGCGACGGCTGGGGTTACGACTTCGTCGGCTTCTTGGATTACGATCTGGCGTTGGGCACCGACCGCTACGCCCAGGCGATATGCCGGCCGCTGGGGAACTTGCTGAAGCCGCGCTATCTGCGGTTCAACTGGGATCACGGCTCGCGGGACAACGTCGCCGATGCGGTCGAAGGCGGCTTGTATGTGCTGAGGCGATTTCCCACGCCCGAGGCGTTCCTCTGGGCCGACCGCGAGATCGCCACGCTGCTGGTCGACCACGCCGACCCGAATCGGCTGTGGGGCGTGCACAAGCTCGAAGCCAACACCGTCCGGACGGTGCTGATTCACACCATGCTGCACACCCGCAATACGCTGGCCCGCCCCTGGCAACAGGGTTTGGAATTGGGTGCCGCGCCCTGCGGCCCGGGCATCTGCGTGCTGCTGAAATCCGCGACGGCCTACGACGGGCGGCTGGTGTTCGACGTGCCGCGGCATCGGCTGAGCTTGGGATTCGACCAGGACTGGCCGCGGATGAACGCCGTGCCCGAATGGTTCACCGTGGAACCGGACGAGGCGCATCGCTACGAGGTCCAGGACGTCACAGCCGGGACGCGACAAGTCGTTGCGGGCAAGACGTTGGCCGAGGGATACCCGGTGCGGCTCGCAGCCGAACAGTCGCTACGCCTGATCGTGCGGCCGATCACGCCGTGAGCGTCCCGATGGTGTTCACGCTTCAGCGTGTGGTCTTCTTCCGTAACGACGCCAACGCCTCGTCGCGTGTGTCCTTGATTTCGAAGACTTGGTCCAGGCGGGTAATTTGAAAGACTTCGCGAATCTCCGGTTTCAGGCAACACAACCGGAGTTCTCCTTTCTTGTCCTTGACCCGCTTGTCGAGCCTCACCATTTTCCCGATGACGGCACTGGAACAGAACTCGATCTTCGCCCAGTCGAGCACCAGCAGCCTGCAGCCGTCGCGGTCAACCAACGCCCAGAGTTCGTCGCCGAGTACCTGAACGTCCTTCTCGGACAAAATCTTCGCCTGCACGAACGTGACGATGGTGATGCCGTCGACGGTGGTCACTTGGATTTGCCGGTACTTCTTTTCCGCGGGAGCCGGTTTCTCGGCTGCCTGGGCACATCCTGTCGCCAGACCGGCGACGACTGCCGCCATCGCCACGGCCAGGCGAAGCCGAATTGGCTCATGCCGGTTCAACCTACTTGGAGACCCGCTGCCACGACGCATGATCTGGCTCCTCCCTACGCATCGAATTACCGCAACCGGCGACGCAGCTGGTCGAGCAGTTGTGTCGTCAGATGATCGCGGCCGGCGTCGCCGGAGCGGAAACCAAGCCGCTGGCTTTCCAGGCTGCCATCGGGATGGCGGAACACCACAGCGACCGAAAGCGAGCCGCGATCATCGGGCGTCGGATCGCCCACGACGACTGCCCAGGACGCCGATGTGGCCGCAGCCAGCTCCTTGGCCAGCAGGTTGGTCTGGTCCGCCGCGGACGGTGCGGCTTGCCACTGGGCGTCAGGCACTCGCAACAACTGCCGCAACCGCTCGCCGGTCCGCGCGACATAGGCGCCGAGCACCTGACGTTCCGCGCCCGCGACGCCATCCAGCGCCGCCGCCAGACTGCCGCCGCTGCCGGCTTCCGCCAGCGCCAAGGTCACACGGCGTTGTTCCAGCAGGCCCACCACATGCTGTTCGAGCGTCGTCGCTTCGTCCGTGGCGTAGATGTAGTCGCCCAAGCACTCGACGGTCTGCTGTTTGAGTCGCTCGAGCTGCTCGCGATGGCCCGCCGAATCATCGGGAAACGCAAAGGTAAAATCCACGCGGCCGCCTTCAAACTGTGAGGACACCAAGACGTCCGCCGGCAGCGGTGCGTGCTCCTTCATCGTCTGATCGATCTGCGACTGGCCGGGGCCGACAAAGCGGATGGTGAGCGAGCAGCCTGGCAGCCGCGTCCCAAACCGGCCGCTGAGGTACGGCACCAAGACGTCGCCGACCATGGGCTGCAGCTCGCGCGGCGGCCCCGGCAGGGCCACGACGACCCGGTCGCCCAAGTCGAACACCAGCCCCGAGGCCGACCCGCTGCCGTTCTTCAGGTACGTCCCGCGGGTCGGAACCTGCGACTGGCGCCGCAAATTGGCTCGCATCTGGTCCCGCGGCACACCCAGTCGCCGCTCCATATCCTGCAGCAGTTCCGGATGCTCGTGCAGCGGGATCCCCGTGCAGTCGGCCAGGGCCTGACGCGTGATATCGTTCTCCGTGGGCCCGAGCCCACCCGTGACGATCACCAATGGGACCTTCGCCAAGGCATTTCGGACCGCCTCGCCGATGTCTGCACTGCCGTCATCGACGCTGATCGAATACACGCAGTGCAGCCCCAGCCCCCGCAAGGTCTTGGTCAGAAACTGCGTGTGGCTGTCGGCATAGGCGCCCACCAGCAGTTCCCGGCCGGTCGCCACGATGGCATAATCGACGGCCTTGTCCGTCGGCGCCGGCGGACCGTCGGCCGCGGGCGCCAAGCCGCCCAGCAGCGCCAGCAGCAGCCCGCCGGCTAGTGCGACCGGGCCAAGCCCACGCCGCCTAATCGTGAGGCCGGTTCCCGCCGGCCGGCTCCCTGGCCGAGGAGTCCGCCGGGGCCCTCCGGGTTCGCGGCTTCTCATGACCCCTGCTCCCAACTCCGCCACACTTTCAGCGACCGCTGCAGGTGCTCGCTGGCATCGCCCTGGATGCCGTAACACATCAGCCCGACCGGGCCGCGGTAGCCGATCTCGCGCAGTGTCACCAATAGTTGCCGATTGTCAAAATCGCCCCGGTCCAACGACTGGATCAGCCCGTCGGTCCAGTCGCTGGAACCGAGCTGCGCCCCGTTGATCGTCACCGCGAAGATCTTGTCGGCATTGTCCCGCAGCACGACTCGATAGTCCTTGTCGCCGTCCACCTTCAGCCAGTGGCACAGGTTGAAGTTGACTCCGACCTGCGGATGGTCGACCTGCCGCACGATTTTCAATGCATACAACAGGCTTTCCGTCCAGTCGTTCACGTGGTGATAGATCGAGATCCGCAGACCGGCTTCAGCCGCCACATCGCCCAGTTGCCGCAGGACCTTGACGGCCGTCGCCTCGCCTTGCGGATCACCCGGCGGGAAACCGCGGAGCAGCACACTGACCGTCACGGGCCGGCCCTTCAACTTGCGAATCGCGTCCGGCAACCGCGGATCGAACGGCGACTGCTGCGGATTGATACTGACCGTCGTGTACAGCAGGAATACTTTCACTCCCGCGGCATCCAGCGTCTGCAGATTCCGGTCCAGATCGTCGCCCAGCCACAACGGATAGCCTGCGCCGGCGAAGCCCAACTCGCGGAGCATCTCCGCCTGCTGAGGCAGCGTCCGCTTCTGGGCGTCGTGGATCTCCATGCAGAAGCCATACAGCGGCGGCCAGACCGCCGGAGCGTCGGCGCCCCGGGACGTTCCCGGCGAGACGAAACAGCCAAGCCCAACGGCCACCAACATCAGGCACGCGCTCAACCTGCCGTTCAAACATCGTGGCATGTGATTGCCTCCTTCATCAGTCGTGCGTTAGAAATACTTCGTCACTCCCGGCACCGGCAGCGGGTAGTTGCCGCTGGCGTCCGGCTTGGCGGGCGCGTCCATGTCCAGCCGCACGTCGGCCAGCTTGGGCTCGAACTCGAAGTCGGCGCCCAGCATCTGGTCCCAGGTCACCGGTTTGCCGCAATAGCACGCCAGTTGTCCCATGATCGCGACGTACGTGCTGTCGATCATCGTGTCGCTATGATTCACCACGCGGCCTTCGCGCAGCGCGCCGATCAAGATCTTCTGCTCCTCGGTATGCGGATCGTTCGTCGGGCCGTCGTACTTCCAGTTCGTTTCGCCTTCGATCCGGCAGTCCGTCCAGTGGCAGACGCCCTTGGTACCCATCAGGATATCGTCCCAACTGGCGTGGCAATTGGCCCGGGTCTGGCACAGCGCGTACAACCGCACCCCGCTTTTGAACTCGTACACCACCGTGTGATGGTCGAACATGTCGCCGTAGACTTCGCCGAACGAAGTCGACCGGCCGGCCAAGCCGAAGCACCATGTCGGATTCTCTTCGCGCAGCACCCATCGCATGCGGTCCAGGTTATGGACCAGCGACTGGGTTACATCGTCGCCGGACAGCCAGCGGAAATGGTACCAGTTGGCGAACTGGTACTCGGTTTCGTTCCAAGCCGGATTACGGGCCACGGTCTGATAGGGAGCGCGGAGGAACATTGACTGGATCGCCACAATGTCGCCGATCGCCCCGTCATGGATCCGCTTGACCTGTTCCTGGTACGCCAACGAATACCGGCTCTCGTGTCCCGACACCAGGCAGAGGTTCTTTTCCTTGGCCAAGGCCGCCACGTTCCGCAGGCGGCGGCAACCGGCCGGGTCGATCGCGTGGGGCTTTTCGATGAACACATGCTTGCCCGCCTTGATCGCCTCCTCGGCGTAGAACGCGTGGTACTTCGAGGCGCACGCGATCAGCACGGCGTCGCTGGCTTCGAGCACCCGCTTGTACCCGTCCAAGCCGTAGGTGCACGTGTCGTCGGTCGCGATGAACTGGTCGGGAAAAGTCGCCTTGAACCAATCCCGTTTGGCACGCATCCGGCTCTCGAACACGTCGACCATGCCGGCCAGCTTGACGTCTTTGCCCAGTCCCAGGGCCTGGGCTCCGGCCCCGCTGCAGCGACCGCCGCAGCCGAGCATCCCGATCTTGATCGAGTCGCTGCCCGCGGCATGCGCGCTGCGGGCCAGCGCCAGCCCGGAAACCGCGGCCATCCCGGCGGCCGAGGTCTTGAGAAATTCACGGCGGGAACTCGTGGACGATGCGGATTGCGGCGAGTCAGTCATGCGGAGGCTCCTTGAAGGTGGATATCGCGGATGTCCAAGATTGTAGCCGTCGCCCACGCTGCCGCAACAAGCCCACACGCAGCGGCCCGTCGGGCGGAAGCTCCTAAATCGCAGTGGGGGGGACGACTTCGGGTAGTCATTGAGGTTCGAGGCATGCGGACGGTGAAGCATCCGATCGCGATCCAGGGTGATAACGCGTCCGAACGTCGTGGCTGTACAAGGTCGATCCGGGCAATGCAGGGTTCAGGATCTCAGAGAGGAGATCGTCGAGCGCCGATTCGCAATCGAACTCTGTGTGAGAAGGCGAGATTCTCTTCGAATTGCCGGCGGGGAAATCCACGGACACGGGCAATACGGCCTGACGGGACATAACACCGACGGGCTGCCGCCAGCCGTTCGCCGGGATCCACGCGGCGATTGCACCCGATATCCGAGGTGAGTCCACTGCAGTCGGCGACGCGGCGACGGTCGGTTCGTCTCCGGCTGGCAGTGCTGCCGGTGATTCGCCCTCGGCCGCCGCCGTCGGCTCGCGGGCGTTGAGGTAATTGATAACCGCCAGGACGTCGGCCGGCGTGCAGGCGTTGTCCCGATTGGCGTCGTAGTAGGGCGGCGGCAGTTCGGGCATCAGGGGCAGCGTGGCGGCGCTGGGATTCGCGTTCAGGTAGTTAATGATCGTCAGGGCATCCAGGGGCGTCACGCGACCGTTGCCGTCGACGTCGAGCGCAAGGACGGGATTGGTCCAGGTTCCCCGCAGGATGATCGCTCCGTCGAGGATGGTGGCCTCCACGCCGGCAAAGTCGGTCGCGCCGTTGACGGTGTCGCTGATCGTCAGGGACCACGCCCCCCGCTCGAATCCCGTGGTGTCGATCGTGACCATCGCCAGCAAGCCGTCGGCGGCGACCGTGCCAGCCGCCGTCGACGTGCCGCGATAGGTGTGCTGCGGCACGGGATCGTCGCCCGCCGGGTCCGGCGCGTCCAGACGCATCCCCGTATTGTCCGCCGCAAAGATCGTCCCCGTCAGAAGGTCGACCGCGGTGATCGCCGGCCCCGAGATCACGCCGCCTGCGGCCGGTCCTCCGTCGGCAATTTGGAGGTTGAAGTTCAGCCCCTGGACCGGCCAGCCGCCGGTGACGTAGAGCGAAATCGTCTGTCCCGGCGTGTTGGGTTCCAGGGTGTGCGTGCCGACCACGATTTCTGGCGCTGGGCCGCCTTCGCTCACGTCCGGCAACGGTTCCGCCGGGTTGGCCGTCGAAAGCCGGAGTCGCCGCAGCGCGGTGCGGAAGCCGGTCCCCTGCGTGCGGGCGATCAACTCGTCGGCCTCGTCGACGACTCCGTCGCGATTGAAGTCGAAGGCGTTGTCCAAGCCGACCGGATCGAGGTCGGACTGCGCATGGTTTCTCGCACCGATTTCGTCGGTCACATTCACAGGAAAGTACGCCAGCGGCTGCGGCGGCGAACCAACGCTGTTGCCCAATCCGGACTCGCCGATCGCATTGCCAAAGTAGAAGGTGTCGGCCTCGGGCAAGTTGGTATTTGGCGTCGCCAGGACCGTGACTTCGAGCCACTGGTTCCGCACTGCTGGCTGCTCGGACCAGATCAACGTGACGCGCGTCGAGCCGCCGACGCCTGCCCCCGGACGCATCGTCACAGTATCCGGCTGCGGCGCGAGGGGCCAAGCGGCCAGATCGCCGCTGTTGCCGGCGCGAAACCGGAAGTCGGCGGCCGTCAGCACGGTGTCGGCCGGCAAGTCGTCAAGGTCGATCAACAGGCCGTTCAAGCCCTTGTCGTAGCTGGTGTAATGCACGAACTCGGCCTGCTGACCGGGCCGCAGGGCTTGCTTGTCCGCCGCGATGGCCGTGTCGTCGTCCGGATTGACGGCGGGATCGTTCCCGTCCCGGGCCGAGTTGTTGTAGAAAACGTAACGCCCCACGACATCCGGGACAGGGAGGACGGCGATGGTGACGGTGGCGGGCTCCGAGTCCGCCACGCCGTCGTAAGTGACGAACGCGAACGAATCCGGGCCGCGGAAGTCCGCGTCCGGTGTGTACCGCAGGTTGGGAGCAGCGCCGGACAGGACGCCGTGCGCCGGGGGCTCGATCACGGCATAGTCCAGCGTGTCGTCGTCGGGGTCGAACCCCGTCAGCGTCACGGCCGTCGAGCCATCCTCGACGACCGACAGGGACTGGTCATGCGCCGTCGGCGAATCGTTTATGGGGGTCACATGAATGGTCATCGCCGCCGCCGAAACCGAACGCTCCAGACCATCGTCGACCCGGAACAGGAACGTCGCGTAGCCTGCTCCGTTGGCATCAGCGGCCGGCAGGAACGCGAGCTTGCCGGCCGCCAGATCGGCCGCCAGGATTGCCTGGTCCGGCACCACGGTCGCCCCCTCGAACGTTAGGGTCCCCGCCAGCGGAAGCGAAGTGATCCGGACGGTGGACAAGCCATCGCCTGGATCGGCATCCGAGAACCCAAAGTCCCTCGCTCCAAACGCGTAAGCCGTGTCTTCGGCGATCGTGATGCTGCTGTCCAATGCCACCGGCGGCGTGTTCAGCGTCAGCGAGCCGGCGGCAGCAATCGCCCTAAGCGGGTTCCCCGCAAAGCTGACAAACCCCGTCGAGCCGCTTGTGGTGTCGGCCAGCAAGACAGGCCAACTGGAACTGCCGGCCGGGTCTTTCCAGAATCCTGTCGTATCGATGGTCAAGGTGGCCAGCAGGCCGCCCGCAGAGACGGTCCCTGCCACCGTCATGATCTCCCACGCTTGAACCTGCGGAAGCACCGTCCCGGCGGTCTGTCCGCCATTGTTCCCGGTAAAGACCGTGGGCATGTCCGCGTTGCCCACGAGGTCCACGGCCTGGATCGCCGGTCCGTCGCTGGTCCCGCCTGCCTCCGGTCCGCCATCGGCAATTTGGACGTGGAGGTTCAACCCTTGGACCGCGTAGTCGCCCGCAACCAGGATCGGAATGACCTGGTTCGGCGTATTGGGAAGCAGCACGTGGTCGCCGGTCAGGACCACGGGCAAGTCGTCGTCCCGATTGGTGACGCTGACATCGGGCGGATTCCAGGCATCGTAGCCAGCATCCGCGCTGACCGCGGAGCCAGTGATGATCGTGAAGCCGACATCGCCGTCCGCGACGGCATCGCCGACGCCGGTGACCGTCACCGTCTGGGGAGTTGCCCAGTTGCCGGGAGTGAACGTCACGCTGGCGGGAGACACCGTTCCCTCCTCTTCGCGGCTGGAGGACAGGGCGATGGTGACGTCCGCCAGGGGAGTCGTATCCAACACGACCGAAAAGCTCGCCGTCCCGCCGGCCTCGTCGGTCTGCAGTCCGGATGTCGGCGAGATCGTCGCGCCGGGCGGCGAGGTCCGGACGCCGGACACGACCACATCGTCGATGTTCCAGCCGGAATACGGATTTCGGGAGTTGGTGGGCCCGAGCCCCCAACGCACGTAGACCGGCGCGTGTCCGTCCGCGACGCTGGAGATGTCGAACGTCTGCAGCTTCCAACTCGCGTCCGTCACCGCCTGACTGCTCGGATTCTGCCAAAGGGTCGTCCACGCCGTTCCGTCGTTTGAGACTTGAAGAACAGCTTGGTCCGAGACGTACGACTCGACGTTCAGCCAGCGGTAGAAACTCAACTGGACATTCTGAAACGCCGAGGCGTCGATGGGTGGTGACTGGGCCCATTGGGGCGACGAGAGGCCGTTGGCATAATTTCCGGCCAGATTATAGCCCATCACAGAGGCGCCGGTGTACCCCGAGCTTGGGTCCGGGTATCCCGGACTGCCGCCCCCGCCAGCGGGCGTGCCCCACTGCCAGCCGGATGCGCCCGACTCGGGGGAAATGTTCCAGCCGGGATCGGCGGTCATGTCGGCCTGGTACAGGACGTCGCGGATGGCCACGCTATAGGTGAACACCGTGGGACTGGGCTCGAGGTCGTTTCCCGCCGAGTCTTCGATGTCGTCCGCGTCCGGCGCCAATTGGATCTGCAGCGTGCCGTCCGTCAGGCCGCGCACGGGGAACCGCCACACATTGCCGCCCAAGTCCGACGGGGGGCTGACATACGCGGCCGCGGCCGCCGCTCCGCCCAGGACCATGTCGGTGACGTCCACTCCGACTGCCGCTTTGGAGAATTCCACGTCGACAAACACCTGGCGCGAATGGATGACCGTTCCCGACGGCGGTGAGACAGTCGCCACACCGAGCGGTACTTCGACTGCGGGAATCGTCCCCGTGATGGAATAGGATCCCAGGCTGCCGTAATCGCTGTAGCCCGTCGTCAGCGGCTCCTTGCCCGTCCCCTCGATGGCCAGATAGTACGTGCCGCCAGCCACTGCGAGCTGGAAACTGGCGTTCAACAAGGTGGCCGGGTTGCTCGTGGCGATCACGCTGCCCGCGTGGTCGTACAGCGTCGCCAGGATGTCCAGGTTCGGCCCGCGCTCGAAGGGCTCAATGGTCACGTCGACGGTGCCAGCGCCCGCCACGAAAGAGAAATAGTCAATATCGGTGGACCGCTCGATGATCCCTCCGCCGGCCAGGGTGGTGCCGCTCCCGGCGCCGAGCGCCGTCGCCGCCGTTGACGTGTTGCCGTGATCGTCTGGCCGGTAGCCGAATCCGTTGCCGGCCGTGATGATCGCCAGATCGTCCTCCGAGTTATTGGCGTTGGGATACTCGCCCTTGCTCCACTGGGTCAGTTCCCGGTTGTAACCGCTGCCCATGATCGGAGCCCAACCGGTAGCGCCGCTGCCGTGTCCGGAATAGTACTCGCTGCCCGTGGTGGTCCCGTCGTGATCGAGTCCCAGGGTATGGCCGGCTTCGTGCGTCGCCGCCTCGGCGACGAACTTTTCGAGTCCGTTGGACAGGCTCTCCTCGAAGACGAAGGCCGGCGTGTCGGTATTCCAGATAAAGGAGTCCGTGTACGCGACACCGCCGTAGTCCTGGTCGGCGAACCAATCGGTGGCCCGCCCGCCGATCACCACCCGGATGCCCCAGGCCGTGTCGTTGGTCCCCGCTTTCCGCAACGCCTCGACGCCCGGATCCTGCGTGGTCACGTCCACTCCGAACGGCCGGTAGTCTTCCGCGACGCGCTGCCAGATCGCCTGGATCCGTTCCAGCTCGGCATCCGAAAACGCGCTGACGCTGTCCAAGCTGAACGCAGGCGTGACGATGTCCCAGCCCCAGTTGTAGCTCGTGTTCCAATACGTGCCCGACGTGGTGTGGCCGTCGAAGTCGAGGTAGATGGTTTTCGTCGAGGACGGATAGCTGTGCAGCAGAAAGGTGTCCGCGAGCGCGGCCGGCGCGGCCGCTAGTCCGGCGGTTGCCTGAGCGGCGAAGCCCGCGGCCTGCCATTGCTCCGGCGAAATGTCCGGCACGGGGTCGAGATGCACGACGTTTCCCCAGCGGTCGATTTCGCGATTCCCAACGCGCAGCGGGCGGCTGGGCGACTCGAGCGCCGGCCCAAGTCCGCTGTCAGGGATCGCGTCCACCGCCGGCAACCCCGACCAGGAATCCGCTGTCGCGCTCAGCAGTTGCCGCGATTCCAATCGCTCCGCGATCAACCGTCGCCGGACGGTCGAGCGGGAGCGCTGCCCGGCCTGGACTCCAGCAACACGTCGCCTGGCGCGGACGCCTAAGACGAGAGAAAGCCAGGGAATTCGTTTGCTCCACTCCATGAGAATGCTGCTTTCCGTTCCCCACCGGCCCGCCCGCTTTCCTGTTCCATTTATATCCAACCATTTATAACCCGCCGTTGCTCTCCCGTGCAGGCCACGATAGTCTGGCTATCGATCTTGGGTTATAACGAATCGGCCCCGAGTATACCACGTTTTCGCCCGACAATCACAAAACACAGAGACACAGAGGGCACCGAGGACCTGTTGCCAAGCCAGGAGTGTTCCGTGCAATCAATCATGCGATCTGCCATCGTTGCCGTGTCGATCTGCGGTTCCACGCTGCTCGCTGCACGGGAGAGCCGGGCCGAGGTGCGTGCCTGGGAGGGCCAGTTGACGATCCCGACCTACGGCTGGGAGGAAGACGTTAACCCCAAGTTCTGGGCCTTGGAGGGCAGCGTCAAGCTGTCGACGACCGTCCACGGAGCGATCACCTATCCGTACGTCATGCAGGACCACTTGTCCCGGACCAAGGCCGATCGCACCTATCGGGCGCTGTATCTGGAGAACGAGTACCTGCGCGTGACCTGCCTGCCGGAACTGGGCGGCCGTCTGCATTCGGTGTTTGACAAGACGACCAACGAAGAGATGTTCCATACCAGTCGCGTGATCAAACCCGGCATGATCGCCATGCGGGGCGCATGGATCAGCGGCGGAGTCGAGTGGAATTTCGGCCCCCACGGCCACACGGTCACGGTCGTTTCGCCCGTGGACGCGCTGACCGGCCGCAATCCGGACGGTTCGGCTTACTTGGAGATCGCCAACCAGGAGAAGATCTTCCGCACCCGGTGGACCGTACGCGTGACCCTGCGTCCCGGACGCGCGTCCCTGGACGAGCAGATCCGGATCGAGAACCCGACGGACGGCATGCATCCGTATTACTTCTGGAATTGCACTGCTTTTCCGAACCGGCCCGGGACCCGGTTCATCTATCCGATGACGCTGGGGACGGACCATGACGCCCGCGAGTTTTTCCGCTGGCCGGTCCACGAGGGCCGCGATTTGACATGGCTGAAGAACTACGAGATGTACGCCTCGGTGTTCGCCGTGGATTGCTCGTACGGCTTCTTCGGCGCCTATGACGTGGACGCGGATCGCGGGATCGTGCAGGTTTCCAACCCGCATGAACTGGGCGGCAAGAAAGCCTGGACCTGGGGCGAATGGGAGTTTGGCAAGGTCGCCCAGAAGAACTTGACGGACGACGACGGACCGTACATCGAAGTGCAGAGCGGCCCGCTGCCCACCCAATCCGACTATGGCATGCTGGGGCCGCACGAGCGGGTCGCTTGGCGCGAGTCCTGGTATCCCGTCCACGGCCTGGGCGACGGCTTCGAGTTCGCCAATGAAAACCTGGCGGCCCAGACGGCGCGCAGCGGCGGACGACTGGAATTGCGGCTGCTGGCAACGGCGCGTTACGACCAGGCCGTCTGCGTACTGGCTCGCGAGGGAAAACCGCTCGTGCGCCAGCCGCTGAATCTGTCGCCCGGCACGCCCGCGGTTGTGACCTGGACCGACGAGCCCCAGCGACCGATCGACGTGACCGTCACCAGCGCGGACGGACTCACGCTGGCCGCCTTTACCACGCCGCTGCC
>CAIYOB010000673.1 GCA_903927685.1 uncultured Planctomycetaceae bacterium | reverse complement strand
TTGCCGGGGTGGCTGTGGTCGAGTGCAGCGAGCCCACAGTCCGCGGGGATTCCGGGGGGCTCGCTGCACTCGACCCCGGCCACCCTTCCCTTGCTTCGTCTGTTAACCTTGTGCCATTCGGCTACGCCCCTGAAGCCGCAATCGAACCAACAGGTCGTTCAACGCCGCCTGGGTGGACGGGGCCTCCGGCAGCCGGCTCTGCTGAAACGCCTCGTCAAGGCTGGCCACCAGACGTTCGTATTCCCGCTGATGAAAGGTCAAGTCGGCATCCGTCAGTTTGGAACGTTCGCCGCCTGCCATCTTTCGCTCGACCAACTCGCCGATGTACGGCAGTTTCGCCTGCTCATTGAGCCGCAGCAGGTTGGCTTCCACCTGTCCGGTTCGCATCAGCTGGATGCCCGTCAGCAACACCCGGTACACGTACAACAGGGGCTTGACGTGCGGCGGGTTGTCTTTTTGAAACAGCTTCCACTGCGTGGCGGCGAAGCCAAGGTAGTGGTGGGCGTGGTGCCGGGTGAGGCAGCCCTGGGACAGGGCCTTCAGTTCTTCGTGCTCCGGTGTCGAGTGGACCACCAGCGGTGACAGCAACTGCTCCAGCACGTAGCCGTTCTTCCGCAACAGCAATGTGAAGAATTTCCGGGCGTCGTGAGTCACCAAGTCGATTTCCAGGCCATCATACACGCCCGACTTTTCCACGGTCTCGTTGCCGACGTTCAGGCCCACGACTTCGGCGAGCGGCAGCAAATGGACGCCCCGCAGGTCGTAGTCCGAGTCGGCGGACGGAAAGCCGTACAGGTGCGCCCCGCTGATCGTGGCGAACAGCAGCGGGTACGGATGCTGGTCAACTTGTTTCTGCAGGCGTGGTTCGACGATCATGGTTCATCCCGTGAGGGCTGCGCGCCGGGCTTTGATCAGAAAGGCATTGGCCCGCTCGTAATCCGGCCGGTCGGGCAGCTTGGTCTGCTCCAGGGCGGCGTCGAACTCCCGGTGCAGGCTGAGCCGCCACTGCTCGACTTCGTTCCAGGGGATTTCGCCCCGCTTGATTGCCAAGAGTTGCTCCCGGTGCCGCTCGACACGCACCGGCACGTAGCCTTCCTGCAGGACCACGATGCCCGACAACAACAGCCGGAGCAAGTGCATCACGTGCTTCCACTTGACTTGGCCCTGGTTGCGGAGGTCCGCTTGCATCTTCTTGAACTGGGACATCACGTAGCCGTTGTACGTCTGGTACACGAGCCGTGACAGGAACACGGACCGCATCTCGAGCAACTCGTCGGCCAGCGGCGTCCGCGTCTCGACCAGCGGCGTATAGAGGCATTCCAGCACGTTGGGGTTGGCCTTGAGCGCCAGGACGATGAACTTCTGCATCTCCCAGTACGCTTCCTGCGTGGCCTCGTTCTCCAGTTGTTCGGGTACGCCGTACAAGGACCAATGCAGTTCGGCGGGCGGCAGGTAGATGCCTCGCCGGTCGGTGTCGGATTCGGCGCCATCGAGCCCGTAGGCCCGTGAGCCGACAACGCAGCGGTAAATGATGCGCTCGAACAGATCGCACTTCCGGGCGTTGTGCATATTCTCCCCGATCCGAAGAACCATACTTCGACGCTCCGAACTGGCGAACGTGCTGAGCGGCCGGGCGGAAGCTGCAGGCGACAAGACCGGACGGCTTCCGACCACTTCAATCCTCCGCCTGGCTCCCGTCGCTGCACATCTTGACGATCCTCGGCTCGAACCGGGCCACAACGGCAACCAGATCGGCCTGCTCCCGCATCACGTCCTGGATGTCCTTGTACACGCCGGGAGCTTCGTCGGCGCCCGCCGACAGCACCTTCACTCCCTTCTGTTCCAGATCTTTTTGCACCGCTTTCCAGTTGTACTTGTCCTTGGCCTTCTTTCTGGACATCCTGCGACCGGCGCCATGCGACGCCGAACTCAAACTGTCGGCATTTCCCCGGCCACGGACGATGAAGGCCGGTGACCCCATCGAGCCGGGGATCACGCCCAACACGCCCTGGCCTGCCGGGGTAGCGCCCTTCCGATGAACGATCAGTTCCCGACCGCCGTGGATTTCCTGCCAAGCGAAATTGTGATGGTTCTCGACGCCGGCGATGATCCTGGCCCCCAGTAGCTTGGAGACCAACCGATGAATCACGTCATGGTTGGCGGCGGCGTAGTCGCCCATCAGGTTCATCGCAGCCCAGTACTCCTGACCGGCTTCACTGTCCATCGACAGCCACGCCAGGTAGGCCAGGTCGTCGTACTTGGCCGGCAGCTGCGATCGTGCGATGCCACTGTAGGTCGCACAGACCGCCGCCCCCGTCCCCCGGCTGCCGCTGTGGCTCATCATGGCGACATACTGGCCGGCGTCCAAGCCCAGTTCCTCGTCGCGCACCGGCAATTCCAGCACGCCGAAATCCACGAAATGGTTGCCCGAACCGGAGGTCCCGAGCTGGGACCAAGCCAGGTCTTTCTTCTCGCGGGTGATTCTGGTGACCGACCAGTCCTGATCCATGACCGGATGGTCTTGAGGCGTTTCGTGAGTCGAGCCGACGCCGAATCGGGTTCCGCCCTCCAGGGCCTCCCGGTACAGATTGAACTTGCCGTCCAGCGTCGTCGGCGGCAGATCGAGCACGGACAGCTTCATCCGACAGGCGATGTCCACGCCGACCGCATACGGGATGACCGCACCTTGCAAGGCCAAGACGCCGCCGATCGGCAGGCCGTACCCGACGTGGGCGTCGGGCATCAACGCGGCGCCAGCTGCCATCGGCACGCTGCAAGCCTGCCGCATCTGCGCGTGCGAGGCCTCGTCGATCTCGCTGCCCCAAGTGCGATACGAGATCGGTTCCGGCCGGGTGAATTCCCGTTCGGCGATCACCTCCTTGGCAAACGGGCCGAAGTGTTCGTCGCCGGTGAAGTCTTCGGGACGTTCCAGAACGGACGTGATCAACCGTTTGATCTGCTTGCCCTTCTGATCCCCGGCTTGCCTGGCGCTCTGGATCGCCGCAATGGCGCTCTTGACGCATGCTTCGGGAACACCGAGTTTCTGAAGTTGGCGGCTGTTCATACGAGGATTCCAGAGTTGCAGGCAGAACCCCCCGCCGCGTTCGGCGGGCGCGTGAGTTCTTGCCCAGTTTCTAAGCCCTAAGCGAGCACTGCGCGGCGCCAGGCAGGCTTCAGCGTTTCATCCACCACGCTGGCCTCACTTGGAAAGGTTGGCATTCAGCCGGGACAACTGCTCGATCGACTGGGGAGCCATGGCCCCAGCTTGGTAGATCCCCACGTTGAAGGTCATCGGAGCTTGGTGCGCATTGCAGGTGCCGACGTACCCGCTCAATTGCTCGTCCGTGTACAGCGGGGGCGGGATCGGCGTGTCGAGCCTGGTATGGACCCAAGCTCGGTCTTCCAGGCACGTCCAGCCAAACCACTGAAGTCCATTGTCCAGGCAGCGGGCTTTGGCCGGGGTGTCGAGATTGACCAATTCCCCGGCCCAATAGTCCTGGTGCGTGGTGTACAGGAACGTCTGATTCACACCGGCGTTGTAGGTCACCAGCCGAG
>CAIYOB010000672.1 GCA_903927685.1 uncultured Planctomycetaceae bacterium | reverse complement strand
TGGACTGGTTCAGATCAGTCCCGGTCCGGGTGCGTCGGTCACGTTTCCGCGCAACTCCCTCGGCAGGGGGAAGTAGACAGCTTCTTCGCGGATGGTGCGGACCTCGATTTCGGCCCCGAAACGCTGACGCAGGTAGTCCAGGCACTGTTCCACAATCGATTCCGGGGCGCTGGCGCCGGCCGTCACGACGACCGTTTGGGCCTCGGCAAACCAGGCTTCGTCCAGGTCTCCGACGCCGTCGATCAACTGGGCCGGAACGCCCCGTTCGGCGGCCAGTTCCCGCAGTCGCTGGCTGTTGGAGCTGTTCTGGCTGCCGACGACCAGGACCAAGTCGGCTTCGGCACACAACGCCCGCACCGCCTCTTGGCGGTTCTGCGTCGCGTAGCAGATATCCTCCTTGGCCGGGCCCACCAACTGCGGAAAGCGGGCCTGCAGGCGGCGGATGATCCGATTGGCGTCGTCGACCGACAGGGTGGTTTGCGTCAGGTAAACCACTTTGGCGTCAGCAGGCAAGTCCAAACGGTCCGCCTCTTGCTCGTCCTGGACCAGGATCATTGCCTCCGGCGCTTCGCCCATCGTGCCGATCACCTCGTCGTGACCGGCATGGCCGATCAGCAGGATCTTGTAGCCCTGCCGGGCGTAGCGGACGGCCTCCAGGTGGACCTTGGTCACCAGCGGGCAGGTGGCGTCGATGGCGGTCAGTCGGCGTTGGCGAGCCAGTTGGCGGATTTCCGGCGCCACGCCGTGGGCCGAAAACAACAGGTGCGCCCCCTCCGGCACCTCGCTCAACTCGTCCACAAAGACCACGCCCCGGTCGCGAAACGATTGGACCACATAGCGGTTGTGGACGATCTCGTGATACACGTACAGCGGCGCTCCGAACCTCCGGAGCGCCGCGTCCAGGCTTTCGATCGCCATATTGACGCCCGCGCAGAAGCCGCGCGGGGCGGCGAGCAGAACCTTCATGACGCCACCACTTGGCCGCTTAACACCGTTCGAGGAATGAGTGAGCGGATTGGCGCTAGCCACCGGTTCTGGATTGGATGCAATACCGGCGGCTAGCGCCGTGCCGCTCACGGGCCATCGGATCGTTGTTTCTCGAACGGTGCTTACTTCTGCAACTCGAAGTTGGCGCTGTCGCTCCCACCGGCGGGAACCTCGAACGTCAGCCCCGGGTCGCGATAGCGTTGCGGGACGGGGTCCTTGGCTGCCGGTTTGACCGTGTCGTCGCTCGGATCCCGCGTGTCCGTGATACCCGTGATCCGGACCTGATGCGAACCGACCACGGCGCCCGCACGACTGTCCGCCTCGGACGTTTTCAGTTCGTACTTGCCGCTGGCGTCCGTGACCGCTCCGGAACTAGGGCCGATGGATCCTCCCCCCGCCGGTTGAAACGAAATGCTCGCTCCAGCCAGAGGCTGACCGTCCAATGTAATCGTTCCGGACACAGGCACCAGCGAAAAGCCTTCCGACGAACCGCAACCGGACAGACCCAAGGTGACGCAGACCGCGGCACCGCACAGCCACGCAGTGAAAAAGCGGCTAACGTACCCAGCGCGGCGTGGAGACAAACGAGATCGGATCATGCACTTTCTCCTAGAAAACCAGCGACACGCCAAGGAAATCCCCATTCTCCAACTCGCCCCTCACCCCAGCCCTCCCCCCGGAGTGCTGTGGCGAGGAAGCAAAGTCGCCAGGGCTGCTACGGCAACTGCGACGCTTCTCCCTGCATGATCGTCGCGGCGGCGCCCAAGACGTTGACCAGATCAACCGTGCTGGACACGAAACGCGTCGAACCGTCGACCAGCACGAAGTTCATCCCGCCGGGATGGAAGCTGGCGAAGGCTCGCTTGCACGGATTGCTGCCCGCCGGCACGCCCGGCAAGGCTGCGCACAAGTTGTAATCCGGGATGTACAGCCGCGAC
>CAIYOB010000671.1 GCA_903927685.1 uncultured Planctomycetaceae bacterium | reverse complement strand
ATCATCGCCTTGGCCCGCCCGCCGACCAGCGGCTTGACGTCCTGTTCGAAGATCCGCAGCATCACCTCGGCTTTGTATTGAATCAGGCCGTCGTCCTGAAAGGCGACATTCTGCAGGGCCTTGGAGACGACTCCCTTGGGGTACAGCCGCTCCTCGTCCGGCTTGGGTACGATCGGACAGTGCAGGTTATACAGGGTCTTGTACGAGATGATGTTCGTCGCCACGTCGAGAATGTAGCCTTCGGCAATGGCCTCGGCTTCCGTATAGCTGTCGAACGGGCTGCCAAACAAGGACACCGTGGCCGGCGAGGGCGTGGCGGTAAAGGCGACGAACAACTGATTCAAATCGTGTTCGCGGATGACCCGGGCGATCTGCTCTTCCAGTTCCGCCTCGGTCGCTTCGTCGTCGGGTTCGTCGTCGGGTTCGTCTGCCTGGCGGAAGGGAAGGCGGATGGCGGCCCCCATCTGGCCCTCCTGCGAGCGGTGGGCTTCGTCGATCAGGAACGCCACCCGAAAGTCCTACAGTTTCGGGTTCTTCTGAAGCTCGTCCAGCACCCAGGCGAACTTCTGCAGGGTGGTCACGATGATCGGCCTGCGCTCGTTCAGGAACTGGGAAACGTCGTCCGCCTTCTGGGCGATTCCCACGACGTCCGCCAAGTGCGTGAACTTGTCGATGTCCTCGCGGACGTTCGTATTAAGCGACTTGCGGTCCGTGAGGATGACGACGATGTCCACCAGCTTGTCGTTGGTGCCGGGTTTGAACAGGCTGTGCAGACGGTCGGCGAGCCAGCAGATAGACAGGGTCTTGCCGCTGCCCGCCGAATGGTCGGCCAGGTACTTCTGGCCGATGTCCCCCGCGGCGGCGAAGTGCGCGGTGATGTCCTCGGCGACTCGCCGCACCAGTCGGCTCTGGTGATAGCGTGGAAAGATGGTGTACGCCGGCCGCGCCGGTTTGTCGTCCTCGGCCTCCCGCTCCGGCACGCGGACCAGGAAAAACGACAGCGCCTCCAGCAGCTGCTCCTGCCCCAGCACCTCGCGGTACAGGAACTCGACCGGATACTCGTCCGGGTTGGTGGGCGTATTGGTCAGCCCCATGTTGTGCCAGCGGAAGTTCTCTTCGCGGCGAGGGTCCGTGGCGGCCATGACGTCGCTGGTGTCCGCGGCCAGGTACAGGAACGGATGCTGGAAGATCTTTCCGGCGTGATTGCGTTTGGCGAACTGGGCGACCGCGTCATGCACATTCTGGTTTTTCTCGTGCTTCAGCTCCAGCGCCACGATGGGCAGGCCGTTCAGGAAGAAGACGAAGTCGATCTCCTCGTTCGTGTCGCCGAAATAGAAATGAGGCCGGAACGTGATGCGGTTCTGAGCGTACTTCTCCGCGGCGGCGCTCGCGGCCGAACGCGGCTTGGGATAGAACAAGTGGAAATCCAGCCCGCGCACCGGCAGGCCTTGGCGCAGCAGCATCCACAGCGGCGTGTGCCTCAGTTCCTCGCGCAAGGCCTTGAAGACCTCGTCCCGCGCGTCCGTGCCGTAATCGTCCGCCAGCTTCTGCAGCGTGTCGGCCTGCGTGGCTTGCAGGAACGCCCACAGGTGATCCTCGGCGATGAAGTGCTCGGCGTCCGTGATCTCGGACTGCTCCAGCACGCCGTACGCGTGCTCGCGGACCAGGTAGTCCGCGACGTGCTGCTGGAAGGTCAGTTCGGGAGCTTTCTTACGCGCCATGTCTGATCGCGTGCTCGAATCCCAGGGTTACCGCTCGTCGCCCGGTCTCGGCGGAACGTCCCGCGAGCCGTCCAGGAGGGCCAGGATTAGGATACCATCCGAAGGGGGAGCGCGGAAAGCAGGAAACTAGGTTTTCCGCTCCTTTTCCATGTCCGCCTCCGAGATTCGCCGCTGGCCGGTGACGCATTCGTGAATCAGCGACTTGCGGTAGGCGGTGAGAGTGGTGATTTGGGATTCGATGTTCGTGGCGATGCGTTTGACCTCAGCGAGTTTGGTGTCGAGAGACTCGCAGATTTCGTCCT
>CAIYOB010000670.1 GCA_903927685.1 uncultured Planctomycetaceae bacterium | reverse complement strand
TCTCACGCACTCACAGAGTAACTTCACGGGACACTCGAATATGACTTCGACGCTTTTCCTGGTTAAGATTGTGTAACGCATGGATTACAGCACCCGGGCCATCCTGCTGGGTTCCGCCGCCGCGCTGTTGGTCGGCTTCGCCAAGACCGGCGTGCCGGGCGCCGGCATCCTGGCCGTGGTCCTGATGGCCGAAGTCGCGCCCGAGAACACCAAGCTGTCCGTGGGCGCGATCCTGCCATTGCTGATCCTGGGCGATCTGGTGGCGATTGTCTATTACCGCCGGCATGCCGACTGGCGGCGGTTGCTGGAGCTGTGTCCCTTCGTCGTGGCGGGAATGGTGCCCGCTTACGCCGTGCTCCGCTATGTCAGCGACGATGTGTTGCGCGTCGCCATCGGGATTCTGATCCTGGTCCTGTTGCTGCTGCACGTCCTCCGCCAACGGTACGGATTTCGCCAATTGGCGGAGCACCGGTGGTTCACGGCGATCACGGGCATGCTGGCGGGGTTTGCCACTACGGTCAGCAATGCGGCGGGGCCGGTCATGGGGATCTACCTGGTCGGCCGGCACATGGACAAGCACCAGTTTCTGGGCACCTCGGCCTGGTTTTTCTTCCTGGTCAACGTCAGCAAGATTCCCGGTTACGCGGCGCTGGACATGCTGACCGCCGACTCGTTCCGTTTCGACCTGATCCTGGCGCCCCTCGTCGGTGTCGGCGCCGTCTTGGGCATCGCGATTCTGAAGCGGATGCCGCAGGCCGTGTTTGACGCCCTGGTACTGGTCTTGGCTGCCGTCGCCGCGGTGCGGATGATAAGGACATGAAGCAGGAACCCCTACGCAAGACGCCGTCCATTCTCCGCCCCCTGGCCGCGCTGCTGCTGGTGCTGGCCGGCGGGTTGTTCGCGGCCTGGTATTTCCGCTGGGAACCGCTCCGGCCGGCGTTCCTCGCGGTCGAGGTCCTGGCGGCCCGCTTGCGGCAGGACGCCGCGACGCGAAACGCGCGCACCGTGTCCGCAGCCGCGCCGCGGGGAGAATCGCCGACAGCGCCCGCAGGGGCAGCCGGGATGCCGCCGCCAGGTGAGCCCAAGGCCGATCCTGCAGCCTCAGCCGCGGCTGGCCAGCCGCCGGCCGCCCTGCCCCCGGCGAGCGCCGCGGTCCCCGGGCCGGAACCGCCCGCCGCGAGCCCGCCTCCAGTGCCTGAGTCCGGCCCGCCCGCAGCGCCGGCGGCACCCGTTCCCGCCCCGCCGCCGGCCGCGCCCCAGCCGCCGCCGGGTCCGCCGCCCTGGCAGGCCGCCTTCGACGCCGGCGGCGACCCGCCAGAGGCCCTGGCGATCTGCTTTGAAGATTTCGACGTGGAGCATTTTCTGCCGCAGGCGGACGACCTGAAACAGTGGTTCCAACCAGTGCCCGGGCAGCCTTGGACCGTGACGAACTCCCGCACCAAGTTCGGCGAGGCGGCCAAAGTGGACGGCCTCGCGCGGCTGGCCATGCCGTGGCGGCAGGACATCGCCCTGCGGCTGGCCCTGGAGCGGCTCAACGACTTGAGGATCCACCTCCTGCACGGCGACACGGGCCTGACGCTGGCCTATTACGAGCGCGACCAGAACAACTGTTGGGTCGCGTACGCCGCTCGGCGCGCCGCGGGCGGCGCGGTGCCCGAGCCCTTCGCCTTGGCGGCCGACGACCAAGGCCGCACGGCCCGCACGGGCATCGTCCGCGATGGGTTCACGTTCGAGTTGCGGTATCGCGACGGCGCGGTGACGCTCAGCCGCGGCGACATCGTGCTGCTGCAGGCGCCCTTGGCGGGCGCGCCGGACGAGGTTTTGTTCGAGGGCCAGGCGGCGTTCTGCGGGATCACTGCGGTGCGCAGCGGCGGTTTCCCGGCGGCGGTCGAGTCCGCCGTCCCCGGGGCGGAACGGCCGACTCCCGCCAGCCTGCCGTGGACGGAGAAGCTGACAGCCGAGGGGCGGTTCGAGCGTTCGCCGGACGGATCCGTGCTGCTGGCGGCGGACAAGGCGACGGCGGCCGGTTGGGTCACCACGCCGTTGACGCCCGGGGGGATCCGCGAGGTGGTGTTCGAGGTGGACGAGGCGACGCCCGGCGCCGGCGTGTTCCTGGGGCGGCCGGAGGGCGAGCCCCGCGAGGTGGTCCGGTTCGTCGCCGATCCCGCGAGCAGCCGCGTGCACGTCAAGTTGCTGTCGGACCACAGCGACGAGGCGCGCCTGCCGCCGCTCGACAAGGCGCCCGCGGCGCGGGCCCCTGGCAAAGCTTGGCTCCGCTTGCTGTACGGCTGCGGCGTGCTGCGGACCTGGATCAGCAGCGACGGCCGGCATTGGGCGCAGCCCTATCCGCCCGCGGGATCCTTGACCGGGCCCGTAACCACGCTGGGCTTGCACCATGTGCCCAAGAGCGCCAACTGCCGGATCCGGCTGCGGCAGGTGGATACGCGGACGCTGCCCGAACTGAACGCCCTGGCGGACGCGGCGCTGCTGGCCCGCGCGCCGGGCTTGGCAGCTGCGCCGCACCTGGGCGTGTGGCTTACCAAGGTCTGCGAGACGCTGCCGTCGGAAGTCGACGAGGCGGCGTGGCGGCGGAGTTGTGCCGTCCGCACCCTGGCCGCCGGCTGCGCCCGGGACTTGGGCTCCGCGCTGCTCGAGCTGCTTTTGGACGACGCCGCGGAGCGCGGCTTGCCGTTTGAGCGGCGGTTGGCGCTGCTGAACGAAGCGTGCCTGCTGTGGGACACGAACGACCATGCGCTGTTGCAGAAGCTGCTGCAGCGCTACCGCGACTTGGGGCTCGACGCCCAGGAACGCACGGGCCAGCGGCCCTACTCGGCCGTCCGCCGCGACCTGATGAGCGTCCCGCTGGTCACGCCGCATCGCATCCAGGTGGCGGACGAGCCGCTGGTCCGGGCCGAACTGGTCCAGTTGGCGCATGAGGAGCGTCTGGACGAGCTGCATGCCTTTTGCCGGCAGCTGCACTATTTCCGCCAGCAGGACCTCTGTCCGCTGCGGAAGTGGGCCGAGTTCATTTCGGCGCGGACGACCGTGGGTCGCATGAACTGGACGCGGCGGGCCACCGTTTCCGGCGACTGGCAGCCGCCGCTGATCGAAGAGTTGAGCAAGGAAACCTACAATGCCGTCGCCGAGTTGAACGCCCTGCTGGAGAGCGCCGCCTTTGACGACGCCGCCCGCCTGGTGGCCGCGTTGGACGCCGAGAGGATCCAGGGCGTGGCGCCGGATCTCCGCGATCGCAGGCTGCTGGCCTCGCTGCCGACCGCCATCGCCAGCGCGTTGGACACCCACCCCGAACTTCGCGCCGCGGTGCAGGCCAAGTACGGCGAGACCTCGCTGCTGCGGGTGCGGCGCGCGATCCAGGAGAACAGCCTGGCGGCCATTCAGTTAGCCACCGTGCAGTACGCCGGCCTGCCGGCGGCCGCCGCAGCCCATCGCTGGCTGGGCGATCGCGCGCTGGCCATCGGCTGGTTCGACTATGCGCTGGCCCAATACGGCCAGGCCGCGTTGTCGGCCGACGCCAACGAGACCCGCGACTTGGCCGCCCGCCAGCGGCTGGCCGCCGCCCTGCTGGGCCGCGAGTTGGGCGAACCGCCGCCCGCCGACGTCGACGTCGGCGGGACGAAGCTGGCTCCCGCCGCGTTCGAGGCGTTGCTCGCTCAACTGCGGCAACAACACGCGGCGATTCCCGCCGCCGCTCCCGACAACCCGTCCTTGGGACGCGCCGTGCCCAAGCCCGGCGGCATCGCGAGTCAGACCCGCAGCCGCCTGGACGGTCAGGTCGGGCGCGAACCAAATGCCGAGGTGGTGCCGAATTCGCGGCGCTTGGCCGTCGATTGGGCCGGCCGCCAGATCGCCGTCGTGGCGGACCGCAATGCCATGATCGTCAGCAACCGGTTTCACGTGGCCGCGTACGAGCCGAACACGGGCGCCCGGCTGTGGCAGAGTCAAACGCCGGACAGCAATCCGCTCCGCAGCCAGGATTGGGGCTTGATCCGGATGCGGCCCTTGGTGACCCCCGACCGCATCTACACCCGCTTGTTGTACGGCCAGCAACCGACGTTGGCGTGCCTGGACCGGACCAACGGGCAACTGGTCTGGAACGTCGAGTTCGGCCCCCACGAGGCCCCCGCCTCGGATCCGCTGTGGCTGCAGGGACGGTTGGGTGTGCTGACGCTCGCGCGTCAGGAGACCGGCGAGAGCCTGCTGCGGTGGACCATCTTCGATCCCGTGACCGGGGTGGCGACCAGCCAGCGGGAACTGCTGCGGCTGAGTGAAGTCTGGTGGCGGCGGACCTGCTGTGAAGTCACCCCCTTGGACGACGGCTTGGTGGCCAACTTGTCCGGCGTGACCGTCTGCTGCGACGCGGAGGGCCAGATCCGCTGGATTCGGCGCGAAACCGTCCTGCCACCGGCGGAAGAGCCGAACTGGGTGCGGCAGAGCTACCAGGGCCCCCTGCTAGCTGGCCACGATTTGTACGTCCTGCAGCCCGGCGGCTGTGCGGTCCTGCGGCTGGACGTCCGCTCGGGACGGGTCGCGTGGAATCGCTTGTTGCCCGGGGCGCAGCGATTGTTGGGCCTGGCGGCCCAGCGTCTGGTCGTGCAGACCGACCGCGGGATTTTGGCGTTGGACGTCGAGACCGGCGCGTCCCAATGGCTCCATCCGGCCGAGAACTGCCTGGATGGGTTCCTGTGCGACGGCGCCGCGGTGCTGTACTCGTGTCGGGCTGCAGTCGACGATGCGCCAGGCAAGTTCCGTCCCCAGTTGGTCTGGCTGGACGCCGCCACGGGACGGGCCACGGCGCAGACGCAACTGCGGGGCCTCGAACACGAGCAGCCGTTCCTCGGTCCGCTGGTCGTCAGCGGAGACCGGCTGTGGGCGTTCTACGGGCGCGGCGATCAGGAACCCACCCGCGACCTGATCGAACTGGCTCCGCAAGGCGCAGCGGACCCGCCGGCGAGCGATGTCGCGGCCAATCTTTGGACGCGGCACATCCCCCGGACCCTGCAACAAGAGACTGCGCGGATGCTGGGCGATTGGCAGTGGCTGGCCGCCGAAATGGCCGGCCCCAAGCCGCTCGAGGCGGACCGCTGGGGCGAGGCCCAGACGCTGGGCATCCGCGCGCGGCGGCAGGTCCCGGCCACCCTGGGCCGCCGCACGACCGTGCCCGCGGACAGCTCGCCCAAACTGCGACTGCGAGTCGGCAACGACCCCAACCAGCCGTGGAATCTCGAGGTCCGTATGAACGGAGTCCCGATCGTCCGCCGCGAATTCACGGCGCAGACCGATCCCCAGCCGTGGAAGCAGTTGGACCTCGATCTCCGTCCCGCCGCCGGCGCCGCCGGTTGGTTGACCATTGAAGTTCAGACCCGGGAGGGCCAGGAGACCGCCGATGTGTTCTGGAAGCAAGTCGAGATTGCGTTCTGAGCGAGTGGCCGGCCGTGTCACAACTTCTCTGACGCCGCAGGTAGACGGCAGGGATTCTGTCAATTTCCCACCGGCGTCTTTTTTTCTGAAAACTGTTGCGGGCCGTGGGGGGTAATGTTAAGTTGGCGGAGCGAATACTCGTCGTACTCCGGTCAACTCGCAGCTCGAACCGGGGCTGCGCGGTCAAGAGAAAGCCGTAGCGTCGACAGTCCTGCGGGGACTTTCTGTTCTAATCTTCACCAATGCGGGTTCTTTCGAGAGGGTCTTGCGATGCGAGTCCGAAAGCGAATCGGTTTCACGCTGGTCGAATTGTTGGTGGTTATCGCCATCATCGGAATCCTGGTTGCGTTGCTGCTGCCGGCCATTCAAGCGGCGCGGGAAGCAGCCCGGCGGTCGCAGTGTGGGAACAATGTCAAGCAATTGGGCGTCGCGTTGCAGAATTACCACGATACGAACAAGGCCTATCCCATCGGGGCCCGCCGCGGAGGTCCGGGCGGTTGGGGGACTTCGTTCTACGTTTCGCTGCTGCCCTATGTCGAGCAGCAGACGATGTTTGATTCGTGGCCCTGGGGCAATACGGATGGATATGCGGCCGGCAACTCGGGACTGCGGGGTGGCCCGGTTCAGTTTGGCGCCGCGAACGGCCCCTATACCAACGTTCTTCAAGTCAAGATCCCGCCGTACCGCTGTCCGTCCAGTCCCTTGCCGGAATACAACACGGGCAACAACGAGGTCTACATGGCGTCGTATGCGGGCATCATGGGCGCGGTGGATAACCAGGGGCTATTTGCCGAAGTCCGCCAGCGTCCCTGCTGCACCTGCTGCGGGGGGCTGAATGTGAATGGGATGCAATCCGGCGGCGGCATGCTGCTGCTGAATCAATCGGCCCAGATGCGCGACTGTACGGACGGCACGTCCAACTGCATGATCTTGGGCGAAAGCTCGGACTGGCTGTTTGAGGGCACGAACCAGCGGCATGGCGACCCCAGTTGGCCGCACGGCTGGCCCATGGGAACCGGTCAGACCTACCAGATCACCGGCGGCGGCGCCAGCGCCGATGCCCGTCCGTTCAACCTGACCTCGATCCGCTATCCCATCGGCACGAGGGACTATCTGTTGAACGGCGTCTACGACAATCACGGCTCGAATAATCCGCTGCAGTCCGCGCATCCCGGTGGCACGATGGTCGGACTGGTCGATTCGAGCACCCGGTTCATGAGCGACAGCACCGACCTGCTGCTGCTCAAGTTCCTGGCGACCAAGGATGACGGCAATCCGCTCACTCAGTTCTGAGCGACGGGCCGTTCGGACGAGTGGAAGTGAGCTTTCTTGGGGAATCGATGAGGATCTGGCAATGATGCGACGGGATGGAACACGCGGTTTCTTCTGGCTCTCGAACGCTTGCCTGGGAGCGGCGGTGATCGCCGTGCTCGGCTGTGGTTCCGGCGGCTTCAGCGGGCCGACAGGCACTGTCACAGGCAAGGTGACGCTGGACGGGGCGCCCGTCCCGCAAGGCTGTGTGGTGTCGTTTGTGTCGCCAGCCGGTTTTACGGCCTCCGCCACGGTTGGTGCGGACGGCTCGTATACGCTGCGGTCCGGCGACAAAGCGGACATCCCCGCGGCAAACTACAAGGTCGCCGTGGCCCAACCGGCCGCGGATATGTCGGGCGCGGATTACGACAAGTATATGTCCGCCGAGGGCGGCCAGGCGGCCGCGGCTCCGGCCGCAACGATTCCCGCCAAGTATCAGACCGTGGATGCCAGCGGACTGTCGTATGACGTCAAGGAGGGCCCGAATCCGATCAACATTGAGCTGAAGAAGTAAGAAACAGCCGTATCGGCTCATGGACTCTTCGCGACACCGCTGGCGCTCCTGGATTCCGGCTCGCGCCGGCGGTGTCGGGACGGTCGTCTTTGCGCTGGGACTGGCTGCGCTCGTCTGGTACGGCGGGCGACAGCCGCTCCGGGATGACGGAATATCCGCGGGCGCGCCGCAGCCCTTTCCCAACTCCCCAACCGGCCGGCCGCCGGCTGCCGGTCCCCGGGACCCCGGACGGCATCCGGACTCGCCGTCCGCGATCGCTCCGTTGGTCGACGCGGCCCTGCAGGGCGTGGACGAGGTGGTTGGCCGCTATCCCGGCGATCTCCAGGCCCTGGATCTGGCAGCCAAGCTCCGTGATCGGCTGGGCAGAACGCACGACGCGGTCCGGCTGTGGGAGCAATGCCTCGCCCAGGATCCGGAGTTCTTCGCCGCGAGCGTGTCGATCGGCAGGATCCGGTTTGAGGCCGGCGATTTTTCCGGAGCCGAAGCGGTGCTGGGCCCCGCCGTGGCGCAATTGCCCAGCGACGCGGAGGCGTCGTTCCTGCTGGCCAATGCGCTGTTCAGTCAGGGGAAGCTGGCCGAGACCGTCCGGGTGCTGGAAAGCTGCCGGCCGGCGAGTCCGCCGACGGTCGCCAACACCGTGCTGCTGGGCCAGGCGTACCTGGGCTTGCGTCAATACGACCAGGCGAAGGCCCGTTTTCTGGACGCCATCCAACTGGCCCCCGAGTATCCCAACGCCCACTTCGGCCTGGCCGCCGCCTGTGCCGGGTTGGGGCAGGGGGACGAAGCGGCCAAGCACCGGCAGCGCTTGCGAACACTGCAAGCCGCCCAGTTGCAGCAGGCCCGCGACCATAGCGGGCGGGATGAAGACGTGGAAGCGATGCGCCAGGACATCGCGGAGTTCTGCCTGGCGGCCGGCCGCCTGTGCCTCGAACGCGGCGACGCGGTTGCGGCCGAACAGCAGGCCAGACGGGCCGTCGAACTGGCTCCAGACCACGAACTGAGCCGCACCGAACTGGCTCAGTTGTGTGTCCGAGCCGGCCGTCCGCAAGAGGCCGTGGACGTCCTGCTGCCGTTGAAAGCAACCCGGGCCCGCGACGCCGGTTTCTGGCAGCGGCTGGCCCAACTGTATGCCCAAGTGCCGGATTTCGAGCGGGCCGATGAGGCCCTGCAGCAGGTCGTGGAACTGGCACCGGACCAGGCACCGGGCTATGCGGCGCGGTCCCAGTTGCGGCTGCAATTGAATCGCGAGCCGGCCGAAGCCGCGGAGTATGCGCGGCAAGCGGTCGAGCGGGCGGGCTCCGCGGCGAACTACTTCCTATGGAGCATGGCCTGCCAGCGGGCCGGCGACGTGGCGCAGGCCAAGTCCGCCATTGCCCGGGCGCTCGAGTTGGAGCCCGGCAATGCCCTGTACCAGCAACTGTACCTGTCCCTTGCCGCCGAGCGATGACATGGCCGGTCCTTTTCCCCGTCTTCCCAGAGCCTGGATCCGTGGCGGCCTTGTCGTGGCGGGCCTGCTGCTGTTGGCGCTCATCCTACTCCGCCCGCCGGGGCCCGCGCAGATCACGTTGCACGACGTGACGCCGGAGACCCGGATTACGTTCCAGCACACCGATGGCGGTTGCGGCCGGTACTACATCATGGAGACCGTGTCCGCCGGACTGGCGTTGCTGGACTACGACGGCGACGGGCTGGTCGACATCTACTTCTTGAACGGTTCGCCCCTGCCGGGCTGTCAAGCCGAAACGGCACCCCGCAGCGCCCTGTATCGGAACTTGGGCCAGTGGCGGTTTGCGGATGTCACCGACCAGGCCGGCGTGGGCGACACGGGTTACGCGTTAGGCGTTGCCGCCGCGGATTATGACAACGACGGCGACCTGGACTTGTTTGTGAACAACTATGGTCCCGATTGCCTGTACCGGAACCGGGGCGACGGCACGTTCGAGAATGTCGCCGCCCCGGCGGGCGTCACCGGCGGCGACTCGGTGGGCGCCGGCGCCGGATTCCTGGACGCTGACCGCGACGGCGACCTGGACCTGTTCGTGGCGAATTACCTCGAGTTCTCCGAAGAGCGGCATGTGTCCCCCACGACGCGCGGCGTGCCGGTCTACGTCAGCCCGAACCACTTCCCGCCGGGCCGCAACCAGCTGTACCGCAATAACGGCGACGGCTCGTTCACGGACATCAGCAACGCCGCGGGCATCGGACGCGATGCCAACTGGGGCATGGGACTGGTCTGCGCCGACTATGACAACGACGGCGACACGGACGTCTTCGTCGCCAACGACGTGGCCGACAACTTTCTGTACGAGAACGACGGACAAGGCCGGTTCGAGGAAGTCGCGTTGACCGCGGGAGTCGCTTACGACGTGTACGGCAGTCCGCAGGGCAGTATGGGCGTCGAGTGCGGCGACTACGACAACGACGGCTGGCTGGATTTCTATCAGACCTCGTACCAGATGCAGCACGCGGTGCTGTACCGCAATCTGGGCGGCAAGACGTTCGAGGATGTGTCGTTTACGACCGGTGCCGCCACGGGCACGTTCGCGCACGTGACGTGGGGCTCCGGCCTCGTTGATTTTGACAACGACGGCGACCGTGACCTGTACGTCGCCTGCGGCCATCTGCAGGTCCGAGTCGACGAATACGACGCCAGCACGACGTATTGCCCGCGCAATCTGCTGTTGCGGAACGCAGGCAACGGCACGTTCGCCGACGTTTCAGCGCAGGCGGGCGACGGCATGCTGCCGGCGTACAGCAGCCGCGGCGCCGCGTTCGACGATCTAGATGACGACGGCCGGGTGGACGTGGTGGTGCTCAATTCCCGTTCTCCGCCGACCGTGCTGAGCAACACCACCGCCGGGAGGAATCGCTGGATCGAGGTCGTACTCCGCGGCGTGGGCGCCAACCGGGACGGCGTCGGCTCGCGCGTCACGGTCACCGCGGGGGGCACGGTACAAACCGCCGAGGTCCATGCCGGCCGCAGTTACCAGAGCCATTTCGGGACGCGGCTGCACTTCGGACTGGGAGCCTGCGAGCGGGCCGAGCGGATCGAGATCCGCTGGCTGGGCGGCGGCCGCCAGACGCTGGAGAACGTCGCCGCTGGCCAGCGGGTGCTTGTGCTCGAGGACCTGCGCGGCACAAAGTAAAGGTACATTCCTGAACTGCCTGTCAGATTGACAGAGTTGCCCAGAGGACGGGCAACTTGGGAAAGAACAGACCGTCGCGGCAGGCTTTCGCGGGGCACCGTTCTAGGCCCCGGCGGTCGCTGCAACCACTGCTCGCGATTTGCGTTAGGAAACCCCAGCTCCGGGGGCTGTTCCAGCCTGACGCGAAACCGCACATTGGCATGCCGCTTGCTCAGCTTGGGACTTGATTCGAGTGGCTGCCAGGGGGGATGGAGAACGGCCAGACGCCGAGTTATTCTCGTCTGGCGAGCTATTTCGGCAAACAGCAATTTGGTGTGGAGGTCACTTTCATGGCGGAAAGGCGAGTGTCTGCCAACGGGTCCTGGATAGACTGGGTGATTGACGACTGCCACGAGAGCAGTATTCCCTATATTCTACGCTACTTTTCGGGTCACCAACGGCGGTTGGAAGACCTGTTGGAGGGCTATTTTGTCCAAAGCAAGTCGCTGACTGTGCGTGTCAGTCAACGGGACGCGGCGAGCTGGCATCTGCACGCGATGCTGACGTTGCCCAGTGGCGTGTTCGTTGCGGAAGGGCGCGACGAGACCTTGCTGGTCGCAATGGATCGGGTCATGGACTCCCTCCGAGCCGATGTGAAACGACATCTCAGGCAAACGACGGGGATCTTGCCTGCGGCTTCGGCGCCGCAGCAGGAGTTCCTTTCGCCCCTGGCTGGACAGACGATGCTGGCCATGGCCAG
Source organism: uncultured Planctomycetaceae bacterium (assembly GCA_903927685.1). Next base: position 28,395 of record CAIYOB010000670.1, on the reverse strand, counting down.
TGGGTAACGGTCGGGCGCCGGTAGGAGCAGCCGGGCATGACGTATGCGTTACCTTTTCCGAACGTGACACCAGCGGCGGACGCAAGCGAGCCGGCCTTCTACGTGGTTGGCGTCGGCGCTTCGGCCGGCGGCTTGGAGGCGCTGGAGAAGTTCTTCGACAACGTGCGTCCCGACAGCGGGATGGCGTTTGTCGTCATCCAGCACTTGTCGCCCGATTTCAAGAGCCTGATGGACGAGTTGTTGCGCCGGCACACGGCGCTGGCCATCCATCGGGTCGAAGACGGGATGGTGGTCGAGCCGAACGCGATCTACCTGATCCCGCCCAAGAAGGAGATGATCATCTCGGGCGGCCGCCTGCTGCTGACGGACAAAGACCCGTCGCAGGGCCTCTCGTTGCCGATCGACACCTTCTTCCGGTCCCTGGCCCAGGATGCCGGCGAGCGGGCGATTGGGATCGTGCTGTCGGGCACGGGCAGCGACGGCTCGCGGGGCATTCGCGATATCCACGACGCCGGCGGGCTGGTGCTGGCGCAGAGCGACGAGACGGCCAAGTTCGACGGGATGCCGCGGAGCGCGATGGACACGGGCATCGTGGACCTGGAGTTGCCGCCCGAAGAGATGCCGCCCGCCCTGCTGCGTTACGTCAAGCATCCGCAAAGCGTGATGGTCGCGGAAAGCGATTCGGCCGCAGGGGCGGTCGGCAATGCCATGGACGCCGTGCTGCGGCTGTTGCGGCAGGAGTACGGCATCGACTTTTCGTACTACAAGCCCAGCACGGTGACGCGGCGGATCGAGCGGCGGCTGTTGCTGAACCAGTCGCTGGACCTGGACGAGTACGCCCGGCGGTTGGGCGAGGACGCGGGTGAACTGAATGCGCTGTACAAAGATCTGCTGATCGGCGTGACCAAGTTCTTTCGCGATCACGAGGCGTTTGCCCGGCTGGAGCGGGAGATTTTGCCGCACGTCCTGGAGCAGGTTCCGCCCGAGGACGAACTGCGGATCTGGGTCGCCGGCTGCGGGACGGGGGAGGAGGCCTATTCGCTCGCCATCCTGCTGGACGAACAGCTGCCCGGCTCGCGGCGCCGCGACAATATCAAGATCTTTGCGACCGACGTGCATCGCGCGTCGCTCGAGTTTGCCAGCGCCGGGCTCTATGACGAGGCCTGCTTGTCGGAAGTCAAGCCCACGCGCCTGCAGCGCTACTTCGTGCGCCGCGGCAAGGCGTTCCAGGTCGCGCCCGAACTGCGGCGGATGATCGTCTTTGCCCCGCACAACCTGATCAAGGACGCGCCGTTCACCAAGCTGAACCTGATCAGCTGTCGGAACCTGCTGATCTACCTGCAGCCGATCGCGCAGAAGAAAGTCCTGTCGCTGTTCCACTTCGCGCTCAAGACCGGCGGCGTGCTGTTCTTGGGGCCCAGCGAGAGCCCCGGTGAACTGACGGAGGAGTTCGACCCGCTCGATTACCAGTGGAAGCTGTATCGCAAGCGGCGCGACACCCACTTGCCGGCCGACGTGCGGCTGCCGTTGTCCTCCGGCTACTCCGGCCTGCGTTCGCCGGGCGTGCGGCTGGGCTATCCGGAGCTGCGGTCCGGCGACGCCTCCGTACTGCGGGTCTACGATGCCCTGCTCGATGCGCACATGCCGCCCAGCCTGTTGATCAACGAACAGCGGCATCTGGTGCATACTTTCGGCGGCGCCGGCAAGTACCTGGACGTGCGCGACGGCCGCCACTCCGCGGACGTCCTGGAGCTGATCCACCCCGACCTGCGCACGCCCCTGGCCGGGGCCCTGCAGCGGGCGGCCAAGCTGAAGGCCCCGGTGGCCTACAAGGACGTGCGGGTCTCGGGCCCCGAGGGCGTGCGGCGCCTGAAGGTCACGGTAGGGCCGGTCGGCCAGAAGGGATTCGACGCCGGGCACCTGCTGATCTCGCTCGAGCCGCTGGACGGCAGCGAAACGTCGTCGCCGCCGGAACGCGAGCTGGACTTCGGCGAGGCGTCCCGCGAACAGCTCCGCAGCCTCGAGGATGAACTGCGGTACACCAAGGAGAATCTGCAGGCCACGATCGAGGAATTGGAGACGAGCAATGAAGAGCTGCAGGCCACGAACGAAGAACTGGTCGCCTCGAACGAAGAGCTGCAGAGCACGAACGAGGAACTGCACTCGGTCAACGAGGAACTGTACACGGTCAATGCGGAGTACCAGCGCAAGATCGCTGAATTGACCGAACTGACGGACGACATGGACAACCTGCTGTTCAGTACGGACGTCGGCGTGATGTTCCTGGACGGCGATCTGTGCATCCGCAAATTCACGCCCAAGATCGGCGAGTTCTTCGACTTGCTGGCCCAGGACATCGGCCGCCGCGTGTCGACCTTTGCGCATAACATCGCTTACGACGGGCTGCTGGACGACGTCACGCGGGTGTTGACCACGCGGCAAGTCTGCGAACGGGAAGTCCGCGACCGGCACGGCAAGTACTTTCTGCTGCGGATCCTGCCCTATCGCGGCAAGACGCCGACGGACGGGGCCGTGGTCACGATCATCGACATCTCGTTGCTGAAGGAGGCCGAAGGCGAGTTGCAGCGGATGTCCAAGGTGTTCATGGACGGCGCCGATCCGATCCTGGTCGAGGACCTGCAGGGCCGGATCATCGCGGTGAATCACGAGGCCGTGCGGGCCTACGGCTGGACCCGCGAGGAGCTGCTCGGCCGGAACGTCGAACTGCTGGTCCCGCCGGACCAGCGGGGGCTGGCCGCGGCCTTGCGGATGCGCTGCCGCAACGCCGAGCACGTCCGCAACGTCGAGGTGGTCCGCCGCACCAAGTCCGGCGAAACGTCACCGGTGCTGCTGACGCTGTCGCTGTTGACCGACGAGACCGGCCGGCCGGCGGCCATCGCCACGATCGCCAAGGACATCCGCGCGCAGAAGGAATCGGAACAGGAGGCCCGCGAGGCCGTGCGCCGCCGCGACCACTTCCTGGCCATGCTGTCGCACGAATTGCGAAACCCGTTGGCCGCCGTGTTGAACGCCGTGCAGGTTTTTGCCAGCGGCCGGGCCGCGCACGAGCAACTGGCCCAGGCTTGCGGCGTGATCCAGCGGCAGGCGGGCCAGATGGCCCGCTTGCTGGACGACTTGCTGGACGTCTCGCGCGTCACCCAGGGCAAGATCGCGCTCCGCCAGGACGTCTGCGACTTGCGGGACATTGTCGTGCATGCCGTCGAGGAGGTCCGGCCGCTGCTTACCGACCGCGGACACCAACTGGCCGTGCGGTTGGCCGAGCAACCGCTGTTCGTGTTGGGGGACGCCACGCGGCTGTTGCAGATCCTGGGCAACCTGTTGACCAATGCGGCCAAATATACGCCGCCGGGCGGGCAGATCTGGCTGAGCGTGCATCCGGAGGGAGAGCAGGTCGAGATCCGCGTGCGGGACACGGGCGAAGGCATTCCGCGGGAGATGCTCGAGGCGGTGTTCGATCTGTTCGTCCAGTCGCGTTCGTCCCTGGAACGCTCCGAAGGCGGCATGGGCGTCGGCTTGACCCTGGTCCGCAACCTGGTCCAGATGCACGGCGGCACGGTGCGAGCTGACAGCGACGGACTGGGACGCGGCAGCGAGTTCGTGGTCCGTTTGCCGCTGACCGACGAGCGGCCGGCGGCCGCGGCGGATCCGTCCCCCGGGGCGGAAGCCGTGCCGGCCGGGGACCCTGGCCGCGTCCGCGTGCTGCTGGTGGAAGACAACGCGGACAGCCGCGAGATGTTGCACAGCTGGCTCGAGCTGGACGGCTATTGCGTCCAATCGGCGGACAGCGGCGCCAGCGGCTTGGAAAAGCTGTTGTCCGATCCGCCGGACGTGGCCCTGGTCGATATCGGATTGCCCGAGATCGACGGCTACGAAGTCGCCCGCCGCGTGCGGGCGAGTGCGGTGGGCCGGAACGTCCGCCTGGTGGCCGTCACGGGCTACGGCCGCTCCGAAGACCACCGGGCGATCCTGGAGGCGGGCTTCGACGAACACCTGGTCAAGCCCGTCGATCCGACCAACCTGGCGCGGATCCTGAACAAGCCGCGGTAAGCGCCTGCGGGACTTTTTCTGAATACTCAGGCTGCTCCCAGTGGTTTGGCGCCGGCGATGGCAAGTGCCGCAAGTTGGAGAAGCCGCCGGCTGAACCGTCGGGGGCTGAGGTGGCAGGCGAGTAGCGGCATTGGAGTCTGTTTCCCGGCCGCTACCGCGTCCGACCCTCGCGCAGGCGCGGGAGTGAAACGGACGGGCGGTTCGAGCCCTCCAACGCTCAGCCCACGTCGTCGATCTTGACCTGGTACCGCGTCTTCAAGCCGCGGATCGCTTCCGTGACTTGCGGCTCGTTCGTTTTCGAGTAGGTCAGCCGCAGCTTCGCCCGGTCCGCCTCGACGGGGCACTTGGCTTCGACCAGTGCCCGGAGCAGGTCATCGAAGAACGCCTGGCTGGGAAATGCCAGCTGGACGCGTGTCACGCGCGTCAGCGTCACCGCGGGTTTGACTTCCTGAGGCTTTGACGCGGCTGCGGTTTTCCTGGCAAAGCGGGTCCGGGCGTGCTTGGGCAGCGGCGTGAAGCTCTCGTCCGGGTGTTTGACGCACAGCGGCACCAACTCGCGCCGCTCCAAGTCGTGGAACAGCTTGTCGGGCGAACGCACCAGATAGACGCCGGGAGCGATCGTCTCGACGTTGAAGGCGGCGTTCAGCGTCAGCTCTTTGTCGGCTTCTAGCAGCGCGAGTCCCGAATACAGCACGAATTTCTCGCCGTGTTCGGACCAGGCGGTCAGCTCGCGGAGCACGTTGGCCGGCAACTCGGTTTGGGACAACCGCTGCAGCAGGGCGACGACATCCAGTTTCGGGTCGGCCGCCCGGGCGGCGGCGACCTTCTGCTTGGTCACTTTCAACACAAACGACGTGTCCTCTTGGACCGTCTCGCACAGCGGCGCCAGCAGGCTCAACGTCTTGGCCGGATAAGTCTCGGCCTGGATGTAAACGTCGAAACTGGGGGTCACGGTCACGCGGGGTTCGGCGATCTGCCCGCGCAGGGCGCGGCTCAACCGCTCGCTGACCCGGAAGGCCTGCAGCGTCCCCCACGAGGGATAGACCGTCTGCTTGCGCTGCTTGCTGAAGGCGAGGTCCACGTACCGCATGAGCCACGGGATTTCCTCGAGGAACCGTTCGACGTAGCGGCCTTCGACGCGCTCGAACGCGTCTGGGGCAGTCTGGGCGACCTTGCTCCCCGGCCCCCATCGCTCCTGCGTCTCGTAGAAGTTCCCATACCGCCCCTGCTTGGCATCGTAGTCGGACTTGAACCGCGGCTTGGCCGGAATCAGGAAATGCCGTTGATGCGTTTTCAAGTACTCGACCAGCGACGCGGTGCTGAGCCACTGGCCGGGCGGGCAGTTGGCCAATAACTCGAGCAGGAAACGCCGCGCGGCGGCGAAATCGAGCGTGGGCATGACCCCACTCGCCGAGCCGCCTGTCGAGAACTTGTCGAGCCATCCCAGGACCGAGGCGCGATAGAATTCACTGGCGTTTCCTTGACGCCGGGACAACAACTTGGCAAGCAGGACCGATTCCTGTTTGGCCGGGCTCAAATCGACGAACTGCTGGTAGGTCTTCTCGACAAACTCAATATAGTTTTCCGGGAAACTAGGTTCCGAACTCGTGTACCCGGCGTATTCCCCCTTGGTGTCGTAGGTCACGAATCCCAGTTCCAAGACCAGGTCGTCGATGAAATCCACCCAGCCGGAAATGCCGTCGTCTGCGGCTTCCTCCACGGCCTGCGGGTCGGACATCAGCTTGGCTAACCGCTTTGCATCCGCCTTACTCAGCAGGTTGCCGCGATGCGAGCGTTTCACGTCGCGGCTGCGGACGTAGTCGACGAAGACATGGATGTCCCGCCGCACGTCCACGGTCCGCGTAACGACTTCCAAGCGGCTGACGTCAACCGGATCAAGCTTCACGGCTGTCCACCTCCTTGACCACGTGCCCCGACTTGGTGACGACCCGTTTGACGTCGGCGAAGGCATCCTGCGGAAACGCCAGATACTCGTCGCTGAGCGACACCACGCGTGCTCCCAGCGCTTTCTCGATCGCGACCTTCAACGCCAGATCGCTCACCCGGGCGACCGCCAGATTCTCGTGCAGAATCGTCTTGCCGCTGCGCTGCCGGCACGTTGCGATCGCTTCCCGGAACGGCGTGGAGTTCTGTTCCAGCCAGCCCACGGGAGGCAGCGCATCGAGTTCGCTGATCATTCGGCCCAGCTTGATCGGGTTCGGCGCCAGCAACAGCACGGGGCGGCCCGAGGGCGCAGGCTGCTGGTCGGAGATTGCCACCAGCTGTTCCAACGCTGCCAAGGGGACCGTCTCCAGGTCGACCGTAGCGGTGCCGTCGGCGGTGGTGTCCAGGTACTGGCCGGGCGGGAGGCTCGCGTGGGCCAGGGACGGCGCGAGTCGATACCAGCTCGTGCCGTCGGCCTGTTGCCGGGCCAGGCAGCCCCAGCGATACCCGCTGTCACACAGCGACGGGCTGTCGATCGGGCTGCCGCAGAAGACCTCCAGCGGCGTGGCCAGACTCGCCGCATCGACCCAAGCGTCCGCGGCCAGAGTGCCAAGAATCTGGACCGCCGCGTCGACCGGCAACAAGGCGTATGCGTCCTGGTGTCCGGCTTGCTCCTTCTTCTTCGCCGCGGCGTCCTCCTGCCAACCGCGTTTCTGCCAATTGATCAGTTCGCTGGCGCGGAACGGTTTGCCGTTCCAACGCAGTTCGCGGTCGGCGATCTGCAGCTGGTCCTCGGCGGCCTGCTTCCCCGTGCTCCGTTCCGGCAAGGCCCGTCCCACGGCCGTCCCCAGCTTGGCGCGGGGCACGTCGTGCCGCCACTCGCCCGGCCCGGGCAGCGGCTTGGCCGCTGCGATCAGCGGCGGCAGGAACGCGTGGAACTGGAGGGGCAGCCAGAACACCCAGGATTCCATCTGGGTCTTGTTGGACCCGTAGTGCGGGGCTTCCGCGACCAGCAGGACGCCTTGGCGGACCAGCCGCTCTTTCACCTGCTTGAAGACATCCTGGAAACGCTGGGTGAACGTGCCATAGTAATTCAGGTGCCTCCCGGCCGGCAACAGGCGGGAAAAGAACGACACGTCAACCGGCTTGTCGACCGCTTTCAGCCGGTGCAGCAGGGCGATTTCCGGCGGCTCGAGCGATCCGAACACGGTCTCCAGTCCGCACTCCGTAACGAACAGACTCTCCAGCACGCTGGGCGAGGAAGCCGCCGCCGCGGGCAAGCCACGCGCCTTGCAGATCGCCTTGACATCTGCTTGGCTGAGCCCCTTGTGGCACATCCGATGAAGGATATCAGTCGCGTTCAAGACGGCCGTCCCGTTTACGATGGTCAGTGAATTCGAGGTCATTTCGGCTTCTCAGTCGGCGGCCGGGGCGCTACAATCCCGGCTGTTACCGCCGCTTCGTGATGGCAAGAAAGATACCGGAAACGCCCGTGACACGCTATGCCCCCGACAACCCGCTGATCGTCCAAGGCGACCACACCGTGCTGCTGGAAGTGGACGGTCCGAGCTATGAAGCAGCCCGCGACCAATTGGCCCGGTTTGCCGAGCTGGTCAAGTCGCCGGAACATATTCACACCTATCGCATCACGCCGCTTTCGATCTGGAATGCGTGCGCGGCCGGCACGACGACGGACGAGATCGCGGAGACCTTACAGGCGTTCTCCAAGTACGACATTCCGGGGCACGTCTTGCGGGAGATCCGGGATTACGCGTCGCGGTATGGGCGGCTGGTGCTGCAGCGGGCGGCCGACGCCCTGGTCCTGCGGGCGGCGGACCGTCCGCTGGCCGAGGAGATCTGCCGGAACAAGCACGTCCAGCCGCTGCTGGGCGAGCGGCTGTCGCCCGTCGAGTTTCGCGTCCTACCGGCCCAGCGCGGCCAGCTGAAACAGGCGCTCGTCAAGATCGGTTTTCCTGCCGAGGATCTGGCCGGTTATACGGCCGGCGATCCGCTGCCGGTCCAGTTCCGCACGACCACCCGCGGCGGCCTGCCGTTCGCATTGCGGCCGTATCAGCAGCAGGCGGCGGACACCTTTCACGCGGGCGGCTCGGAACGCGGCGGATCGGGCGTGATCGTCTTGCCTTGCGGCGCCGGCAAGACGGTGGTGGGGATGGCTTGCCTGGCCGCCTGCGGCTCGTCGACTCTGGTGCTGACGACCAACGTCACCGCCACGCGGCAGTGGATCGCCGAACTGTTGGACAAGACCTCGTTGGGCGAGGATCAGGTCGCCGAGTACAACGGCTCGCGCAAGGACGTGCGGCCGGTGACCGTGGCCACGTACCAGATCCTGACCTATCGCCCCAGCCGGGACAGCGAGTTTGTGCACTTGGGCTTGTTCGACCAGCAGAACTGGGGTCTGATCATCTACGACGAAGTCCATCTGCTGCCCGCTCCCGTGTTTCAAGTGACGGCCAGCCTGCAGGCCCGGCGGCGGTTGGGCTTGACCGCCACCCTGGTCCGCGAAGACGGCCGCGAGGACGACGTGTTCGCGCTGATCGGGCCCAAGAAGGTCGACGTACCGTGGAAGGTGCTCGAGGGACAAGGCTGGATCGCCACCGCGGTCTGTACGGAAATCCGCCTGCCCATGCCGGCCGCGCTGCGGATGCCCTATGCCGTGGCGGACCAGCGGAGCAAGTTCCGGATCGCCTCGGAGAACCCGGCCAAACAGGATGTCGTGCGGCAGCTGCTCCGCCAGCATCCCGACGAGCCGACTTTGGTCATCGGCATGTACGTCGAACAGCTCCAGCAGCTGGCCCGGGAGCTGGACATCCCGCTGATCACCGGCAGCACCGCGCAGCGCAAACGCGACGACCTGTTCGAACGCTTCAAGTCGGGCGAGGTGCGGGTGCTGGCCGTATCCAAAGTCGCCAATTTCGCAGTCGATCTGCCCGACGCCGCCGTGGCAATCCAGATTTCTGGAACGTTCGGTTCGAGGCAAGAGGAAGCTCAGCGCCTGGGCCGTGTCCTGCGTCCCAAAGCGGGCAGCAATCAAGCCCACTTCTATACACTGGTCAGCGGCGACACGGTCGAGCAGGAGTTCGCCCTGCGGCGGCAGTTGTTCCTGTGCGAACAAGGCTACGCGTACGAAATCGTCGATGCTCCCGGCGGCGATTAACCCGGGTGGTCCGCGTTCTCGTCAGCCGTATCGAATTCCCGAGCCGTTCGGCCAGCGTGTGTCGGGAAGGCCTGAGCGTGAGTCTTCGTAGCAAACGCGCCGGGACGGCGGAAGGGCCTGGCGGGGAAGCCTGGCGGGAAACCCAAGTAGTCCTCTCCGCGGAATTGCCGTATGATTGGCGGTCATGTGCCGGGCTCCTGACTGCCGTTGACTGCCGTCGCGACCCGCGACGCGCTGGTCGGGGCCGACATGGATCGCGCTGCACGCGTTCGCCGAGCGCGATCCGAAAACGCTGGAGCGGAGACCATGACGATGTGCCGATCGTATCCTGCGGTTCTCATTGGGATCTGCGCGTTCGCGGTCGCGTGGCCGTCCGCGGCTGCCGATCGCATACAGGTCTTACCGTCGAGTGAACGGCCGGGCCATTATCTCACCTGGAAGGGAAAGCCGCGGCTGCTGATCGGTGATTCGGTCACGCAGGGCTGGATGGAGTCCGGCGAGAACTTCGACCAGCAGGCCTACATCGACGCCCTGGCCGCGCGCGGCGTCAACCTGCTGATGCTCTGGGCCTTCAAAGGGACCAATCCTGACTTGCAGCGCGCCGACGCCCGCCTCGGTTACGACGCGCCCGAGTTGCAGCCGTGGGTCGGCTCGCCGGACGATCAGAACTTTGACCTGCGGCGATTCAACCCGGCTTACTTCGCTCGGCTCCGAGCACTGGCGACGTACGCCGAATCGAAGGAGATCGTCGTCTTGATCACCGTCCACGATGGTTGGCCCAAGACGTGTTTCGACGGCCATCCCTTCAACCGGGAACTGGGCAACGGACCGCTGGCCGACCGGCGGGACTATGTCGATCTGGCCGACTACGGACGCGAGCTGCCGGAGGTGTTTCGTCCGGACTGGGATTGGCGGCAGCAGAACCAGTATTTCCAGGAGCGATTCTGTGCCCGGCTGATCGCCGAACTGGCGTCCTGTTCGAACGTCCTGTACGAGATGTTCAATGAGGGAGAATGGTACGATCGCGAGAAACGGCACCGCCACGAACAGCATTTCCTGGCGTTCTTTCGCGCCCGTTGCGACAACCTGTTGCTGTCCAACTCGGATCACATCGCCCTGGACACGCCCCACACGGATTCGAACTTGGACGTCATCAGCTTGCATCCGAAGGACTGGATCGGACGTTTCCCGCTGTTCGCACGCGGCTTTCACAACTCGCCGCCCAAGCCCTACCTGTACAGCGAGCCGGTGCCGGAGTTCAACGGCGAGACGCCGTGCCTGGACGACGTCTGCCGCAGCGTCTGGGAGACCGCGCTGGCCGGCGCGGGCTGGGTCAACCAGAACGACTGCAGCTTTGGCTGGGACCGCCGCACGACCATGGCCGGCCGGGCCGCGGCCCGCGATCGCGCCTACGACATCGCCGGCCACTGCGCGCGATTCTTCAATTCCGGCGACGTGCGGTTCTGGGAGATGAAGCCCAGCGGCAGACTCGCCAGCACCGGCGTCTGCCTGGCCCATCCAGGCCGGGAATACGTGGTGTACACCGCCACGGGCGAACCCTTCACCGTCGACCTGGCCGCGGTCGGCAACACGGCGCTGCAGGCCCGCTGGTACAACCCGCGCACCGGCCTGTTCCAGCCGGCTGCCGCCGTCGCCGGCGGCAACACCGTGCGATTCACGCCTCCGCAGGCCAGAGCCGCCGTGTTGCACGTGCAGCGGCGGGTCCCGTAATCTCGTCAGCCCGGACGGCTGGATGTTCACAACCGTCGGTTGGGACGAGCACCGCGCCGCCAGCTACGGTTTCTCCCCGGATCCCGCGGGCGCGGTCTCGGGAATGCCGGGGATGTACACCTTGTCCAGGCCGACCCAGCTCCAGATTCCCTTCCCGGTTACGAGCAGGTCGAGCGTATACACGCGGCCCGCCGGCAGCTTGGCCAACTGGGCGGCCGCGAACGCCAGGGGCTGCCAGTGGTTGAAATCGCGGCTGGTCCGCTGAGCCGACAGGACAAACTCGCCGGTCGTGGCATCGCGCAGGCACAGGCCGATCCAGCCGGTCGCATCGATGTCGCCAGCGGCAAACGGCACGGCGGAATCGGTCGTTGGGGCGGGCCCGGCTCCCGTACCGGCCAACAGTTCGAACGTCAAGTCCCCGGAGCCGTCCCAACGAAACTCCGGCGAACGCAGCCAGAGCGTGTTCAAGTGGTGGTCCAGGTGATTGCCGGAAACGATGTACGTGTTGGTCGTGCCCAGGAAATTCGTCCCCGCGTTTCGGAACAGTGCGTTGTGGCCGCTGGGAGGCACCAGTTGGCCGCCGTTAATGCTCGCGGGCAGCGCCGTGACGTTGGCGGCGAGGTCCGTCCAGCCGCCTTGTCCAGCCTGAAGCGCGGGGTCCCAGACGCGATTGTGCCAGCCCTGAAGCGTGCCGTCGTCAAAGTTGTAGATCAGGCACGGCCGCACCGACACGCGATACTCCTTCGTCGAGCCGTCGGCCGCCGTGAGGGTATAGACTTGCGGATGCGTAAAGTCCACGGGGCTGCCCGCAGCGGGACGGCCCGCAGTCCCCGGGGACGCCGTGTACGTCGGAGCGAGCGCGGTGAGGTCCGTGCCGCGGGGCACCCGGATCGTGATCTCCGTGCCGTCCACCGTTGCCGGGCCGAGCGGTCCGAACTGGAAACTGAAGATCTCCAACGTCCGAAACCGCTCCAGCAGTTCCGGCTGCGAACCGCGGATAAAGACCGGGATGTGCTCCAGCGGCGCATCCGCCTGGATGACCTGTCCACCGGGCTGTTCCCTGCCCGTCCAGGCGTCCGTCCAGGTTGTTCCCGCGGGCAGATAGACCGGGCGCTGGCGCAGTCCGAACTTCGTGACCGGCGCGACGAGTAGATCGGGGCCGAACAGGAACTGATCCTCGACGGCCGCGGCTTGGGGATCGTCGGCATAGTCGAAGAACAGGGGCCGCATCGGCGGCAAGCCGCGTGCGGAGGCCAACTTCATCTGCTCCATGACGTAGCCGCGCAGCCGTTCGCGGAGCAGCAGCGAAGACCGAATCAGCGGATAGGTGTCCCCGCCGATGTTCCAGGGCTCGTTGTTGGGGCGACAGCCGTGCGTGCGAAACACGGGCAGGAACACGCCGTACTGGTACCACCGCACCAGGAGTTCCTGAAAACGCGGACTTTGGTTGTCGCGCGTGACAAACCCTCCGATGTCGCAGCTCCACCAAGGAATGCCGCTCAGCATCACGTTCAGGCCGACCTTCAGGTACTCTTCGAGATGCTCGAACGACGACTCGATGTCGTGCGGCGCGGGGCACGCCCCATAACGCTGGCTGCCCGCCCAGGCGTTGCGGCAGATGGTCACAACTTCGTTCTCGCCAGCCGCCAGCAGCCCCTGGTAGATGTTCTTCTGATGGGCGACGGGAAAGAAGGCATGCGCCTCCTTGGCGGAGCCGATGTGGAACAGAACCTGGTCGTAGTCCGCGATCTCGTGAAACTCATCGCAGGGATCGAGCCAGAACGTGCGGATGCCGAGGTCAAAGTAGTTCTGTTTCCACTTGCTCCACAGGTACTGGGCGGCTTCAGGATTGGTCGGGTCGTATTGGTACTTGGGGCCGCCAAAGTCAACGGTGTCCTTCTGGCCGCCGATGGATCCCGTGAACAGCCCGTGCGCCTTCATATAGGCGAAGTTCTCGCTCTTCTCGTCCACCAGCGTCCAGGGCGAGATCATGATCCGGACGCCCTGCGCGTCCAGTTCCCAGACCATCGCCCGCGGGTCCGGCCAAAACTTGGGATCGAGCTGCCAATTGCCGGTCACGTCCCAGTGCAGGAAGTCGATCACCAGGACCGAGAGCGGCAGGCCGCGCCGCTGGAATTCCCGCGCCACGTTCAGGAACTCGTCCTGCGACTGGTAACGGAGCTTGCACTGCCAGAAGCCGGAAGCCCAATAGGGGAACGGCGGCGCGTGGCCGGTGGCCTCGGCATAGTTCGCCAGGATGTCGGCGTACGAATCCCCGGCGGTAATGTAATAGTCCAGTTGCTTGCTCCCGTACGAGACCCACCGCGTGCGGTTCTCGCCGAACTCGACTCGGCCCAACGCCGGGTTGTTCCAGAGGAAGCCGTACCCTTCGCTGGAGACGACAAACGGGACCACGGCTTTGACGTGCCGCTGGTACAGATCGATCACGGACCCCTTCAGGTTGAGCCGGCCCGTAGCGTTTTCGCCCATGCCATAGAACCGTTCACCGTCCCGCGCGGCGAGATGCAGTTCGCAGTGAAACAGGCCATCACCCACCGGTCGGAACGTGCGCGTGCCGGGGTTGTGGGCGTGAACGACGTAATCGTACTCACTCAGGATGCAGACCGCCTCGTCGGCGCGGTGCCGGAAGAACTGCAGGCGGCCGCGCTGCGTGGCTATGTCCTGGATGCGGGCCGAAATCCTGCCATTCCGGAGCGTGGCGACCGTGTCGGAAAGCTCGATCTCCCCCTGGGTCTCCAGTGGAATGTCCAACGCCCAATCGGACGTCTGTCCGCCGCCGGCGGGAGTCACCCGCACGCGCAGCCCATCGCGGCCCCAGGCTTGGATGACCACCGTCTGCCCGCCGTCGCGGTAGACGAGGCGCTGGCCCTCCGCCGTGACCCCGGCTGCGCCAGCCCACGCGGGCGACAAACCGAACAGCAGGAGGGGCAACAGGCAGACCATCCGTTCAGCGATTCGTTGCAACATGTTGTAGGTCCTCCCGTCCTTGGTCACGCCAGGCATCGAGCAGCCCCACAGGCTGGATCCAAAGTGTGCTGGCCGCCAGCCACGCTGTTCGTCACCCAGCACGGCCAGATTCTACGCTGTCCGTGCCGGTCCGTCAGCCCGTACGCCAAGTCCGGGAATACTTCCGTGCCCCGGGAACCGGCCAGAGCCGCATCCTCAATGCCCAAGAACACGGGCTGCTTACGGTTCTGTGGTCCCGCCCGAGGGCCACGTCACGGGACGGTGCCGAGCCGGCAACGGCAGGAACGGAGGCCTTGTCACGCCGTCTGCCGAGGCGGGCGACGTCGAACGGCGCCGGCTATTGAATCGGCTTCCGTTCGCGGTACATTGTCAGAGATTGCGTCACCTGCAAAACGGCATCAGCACCTCTCGGAGATCCGCTTCATGTCCCCCACGCTTCATCGCCGCCAGTGGCTGACTGCGACCGGTGCGGCCGCCGCCGGTTTGGTGTTTTCCAGTCATCGCTCGGCCTTGGCAGCGCCGCAGGCTGAGGTGCTGGACAGCCGGGTGATCAGCCACCAACCCGATCGCTATCACGGCTGGCCGACCCTGGCCCGCTGCCGGAACGGTCAACTGTTGCTGGTCTGTTCGGGTGGTCGCGAGGCGCACGTCTGTCCGTTTGGCCGCGTCGAATTGATGCGTTCGCACGACCAGGGTCAGACCTGGACGTGGCCGGAAGTCGTGCTGGACGGGCCGATCGACGACCGAGACGCCGGCGTGCTGGAGACGGCTCGGGGCTCGATCCTGATCACCACGTTCACCTCCCTGGCCTACGAACCGATCCTGGCCAAAGCCGAGCAGGACGGCACTTGGGCGGCGGATCGTCTGGCGCGCTGGCAGGCCGCCCACACGCGTCTGGATGCCGAGCAGCGGAAAGCGGCGCTGGGCGTCTGGATGGTCCGCTCGACGGACGGCGGGGTCGCTTTCTCCGGCCGGTACGACACCCGGGTCAACAGCCCGCATGGCCCGATTCAGTTGGGCGACGGACGCTTGTTGTACGCCGGGAAAGAACTGTGGCAAGGCGAGACTCGCGTCGGCGTTTGCCAGTCGACGGACGATGGGCAGACTTGGGAGTGGTTGGCCGCGACCCCCGCGCGCGACGGCGACACGTTGCGGAACTATCACGAGTTGCACGCGGTCGAAGCAGCCGACGGACGGATCCTGGTTCAGATCCGAAACCACAATCCGGCCAACGCGGGCGAGACGCTGCAGTGCGAGTCGGCCGACGGCGGCAAGACGTGGAGCGTACCGCACGCGATCGGCGTCTGGGGCCTGCCGTCGCACCTGCTGCGTCTGCGGGATGATCGGCTGCTGATGACTTACGGCCACCGCCGGCCGCCGTTCGGCAACCAAGCCCGGATCAGCACCGACCACGGCCGGACCTGGTCCGAGCCCGTCATCGTCTCGGGCGACGGCGCGGGCGGCGACCTCGGATATCCCAGCACGGTCCAGTTGGACGACGGGACCCTGGTCAGCGTCTGGTACGAATTGCTGAAAGGCTCAAACCATGCCGTGCTGCGGCAGGCGAAATGGAAGCTGAGCTGAGGCTGACGCTGCGCCGCGACACGAGCCTGGAAGTATTGCTCGGAGTTTCCCATTTATCTGATAGTACCTGAATTGCCGATAGAACCCGTAGCAGCGGTGCAACAAGATCCTGACAGGAGCATCGTTGGCCGCCTGCTAGCAGTCGGCGGCCTCCCGGCCAAGTCGACTTGTCATCCCCACGACAGCACGCCGCAATACCTTGCCAGCAACCTGTAAGCCTCTCGCATTCCTTGACTTAAGCCCATCGCCAATTCGCCTGTTACCAGAACGGTCCCGGCGTTAGACTACGGAACGGTCGACGGTGCCTTGACTCCGGCGCCGAAGCTGTGTCCGTCCAGGTGGCGGTGCCTAGCCATCGGATGAAGCATGAAACTACTAAAGACAACTTGGACGGCCGCCCTCGTTTTGACGCTGGCAGCACCAGCCGACTCGCGCTCCCTGGCGGAGGCAGCGGGAACGACCTCGCTGCGCGACGAGGTCGTCTGGATCGATTTGCCTGCGGGGGCCGAGTTCAGCGAGCCGGAGACGCCCGCCCCACGTCCCTCGCTGTCCATGTTCGGCCTGCAGAATGCCGCCGATTCTGAGATCGGCGTTCCCCTGTACGAACAGGATCTCGATCCCGGCGAGCGCGGATTCTACGTGTTGCCCCAGGGCTTGATTTATCGCTCGTACCTGGCCGGGCCGAAAGAGCCGCGCATGTCGGCCGGGATCATCAGCATTCCGGACGACAGCACGATGTGGGACGCCACGATCGGCGGCCGCTTGGGCATGTTCCGCATCGGCACCAGCGATCCGCTCC
The DNA here is from genome assembly GCA_903927685.1 of uncultured Planctomycetaceae bacterium. The sequence continues at coordinate 12,106 of CAIYOB010000670.1, read as the reverse complement.
GCCCGCGCGGAGTGCAACTGGACGTCGAAGCCGCAGCCATGCTACGGCTGGATATCCCGGAGGACGTGGATGTTCGCGGCGCGGATTACCGCGTGGGTTTCCCCTTGACCTGGGGCGACGAGTTCAGCCAGTGGAAATTCTCCTACTACCACATGAGTTCGCACCTGGGCGACGAGTATTGGGAAGACCACCCCGACTTTCCCCTGTACCGCCAGGCCCGCGACGCCTTGGTGTTCGGCCATTCCCTATATTTGACGGACTCGTTGCGGATCTACGGCGAGGTGGGCTGGGCCTTCTACAGCGTGGCCAGCGAGCCTTGGGAGCTGCAGTTCGGTCTGGATTACGCACCCCGCGTGGCGACTGGTTTGCGCGGAGCGCCGTTCTTTGCCGCCAACGGCTACTTGCGCGAAGAGTTCGACTTTGGCGGTGGGCTGAATCTCCAGGCCGGATGGGCTTGGCGGTCCGACATGACCGCCCAGCTGTTGCGACTGGGATTCCAGTACTACAACGGCCCCAGCACGCAGTACGCCTTTCTGCCGCTGCACGAGCAGCAGTACGGGCTCGTGATGTGGTATGACTTTTGAGCGAAGACCGCTTTCTTGAGCGAAACCTGGCCGAGGAGCCGCGCACGTGTCCACCATTAAGCGGATTCTGGTCACCGGTGGCGCCGGGTTCCTCGGTTCGCACCTGTGCGAACGCCTGGTCGACGCCGGCCACGACGTCATCTGCCTGGACAACTTTTTCACCAGTCAGAAAGCCAACGTGGCCCACCTGATCGGCCGGCCGAACTTCGAGCTGATCCGCCACGACGTCACGGTGCCGATCTTCCTGGAAGTCGACCGGATCTACAACCTGGCCTGCCCGGCCGCGCCCGGGCATTACCAGTACAACCCGATCAAGACCGTGAAGACGTCGGTGCTGGGCGCGATCAACGTGCTGGGCATGGCCAAACGCTGCCGGGCCCGCGTCCTGCAGGCTTCGACCAGCGAGGTGTACGGCGACCCGGAGATCCATCCCCAGCCGGAAACGTACCGCGGCAGCGTCAACCCGTTGGGGCCGCGGGCTTGTTACGACGAGGGCAAGCGGGCGGCGGAAACGCTGTTCATGGACTATTACCGCATGCACCGCGTCGACATCCGGATCGTGCGGATCTTCAATACCTACGGCCCCCGGATGCATCCCTTCGATGGCCGGGTGGTCTCCAACTTCATCCGCCAGGCGTTAGCGGGCGAGGACATCACGATCTTCGGCAGCGGGGATCAGACCCGGTCGTTCTGCTACTGCGACGACCTGATCGAGGGCTTTGTGCGGATGATGGAGCAGGAGGCGGATTTCATCGGTCCCGTCAACCTGGGCAACCCGGGAGAATTCAGCATTCGCGAACTGGCCGAGCTGGTGCTGGAATTGACCGACTCGAAATCCCGGTTGGTCTATGAACCGCTGCCGGCGGACGACCCGGTCCGCCGCCGTCCCGACATCACGCTGGCCCAGCGGCAACTGCAGTGGTCGCCGCGCGTCCCGCTGCGTGCGGGTCTGGCCAAGACCGTCGCCTGGTTCCGCTCGATCGACGTCAGCCAGTACCGCCCGCCCACGCCGAACTACTGAGGCGGCAGCGACAGGGCCGCGAAACCCACCCCGGACAGACCGGCCGGAGACGAACCGTGGCGACGAACCAACTTCGCCGGAGCGTGAATTCGGAATTCTGGGGACACCATACGGAATTCTGCGGAATTCTGGGGACACCATACGCAATTTTTGACGGGCGAGGGGAGTTTTGGTAGATTTCGTAGATGGCACGCTTAGCACGGGTGGTCATTCCCGGACTACCACATCACATTACGCTAAGCCGGGATGAACCCTTGGAAGTCCCAGGCCGGATTCCCCGAGCCGCCTCCGGAAGGCGACTGGGCCAGCCAAATGCGGTCACGGGCACGGAACATTAGCACATACCCTGTCACTTCTCCCGACCCAGCGGCCCGATCGGCCGCTTCGAGATGACGATCTCGTCCAGGTACAGGTGATGGTCCCGCTCGGCCGTCCAGGTGCCGCCCAGATACACGTTGATCCACACGGCTTCGATCTTGAGCGTATCCACCACACGAAACCGCACGTCGGTCTTCTCAAAGGCCAGCCGCCCGTCCACCCAGCCCTGCAGAACGCCGTCCGACTGACCAAGCGTATTCAGCTTGACGTGCTGCTCGATGCAGTACCAGCGGTTGTTCTCCAGAAACCCTAGCTCGTCGCGATCCCAGACCCAATTCGAGCCATACACGCCCTTCATGTCCATGTGGTAGCAGTAAAACCCGATCGGGGTCCGACCGGCCTTCTGTCCTTCAAATAACCCGCGGGCGGACCAGCCGTCGGTCCCGTTCACCGGCCGGCCGCCCCAGCCAGCCCGACCGTACGTCCCGCCGAATCCGGGCAGTTTCCCGCCCCGCCGCGGCGTCCAGTCGTCGGCGAACCGCAAGTAATAGCGGAAATAGACCTCCTCCGGTTCGTAGCCCAGACGTTTCTTGAAGGGGAACTCCAGGCTGAGTCCGTAGTGTCCGCCCTCCTCGACGTGAACGCGCAGGGCCCGGCCGTGCAATGGCTGGAACTTCCGTTCCGGATCGCCATCCACCAGCTGCGCTCGCTCCGGTGTCTTCGCCAAGCCCCACTGCTGAAGCCAAGCGTCGGTGTCGAAATCACCGTGCAAGATGACCTGTGGCGAACCGTCGTACGGTGGCGATTCTGCGCCCCAGGCGCAACCTGCCGTCAGCCCAAACGCCAGCCATGCCCGTTGGATCATCGTGGTTTCCTCCGTCAATCGTCGCGCGCCTTGCTCAGCTCCCGGCCACTCCAGGGAGACGGCTCCCCGGGACAGGGCGTGGTCAGGGTGCCGCCATCTGCCGCACGACCGGTGGCAGGTCGTCACGGCCAGCTGCGTCCTTTATACTCAAGCGGGCATCGGACCGTCCACAAACAAGCCGCAGGCAAAACAAATTGGCGCGAGACAAGGTAACACCGGAGAGTGAGTATGGGTGATGGTGCTCGACGATCCCCAGCAACTGCAGCAACGCTTGGCTCGTTATCGAATGGTCGGCGTGGGGGATGACTACTTGACGGTCCGGGCCGTCAAGCAGTTCTGCGACGGAGCGCTGGGCGCTCATGGCGCGTGGCTCCTGGAACCGTACGACGATCTGCCGACGAGCGTCGGCCTGAATACCACTTCGCCAGCCGCGATCGAGCGGATCGCGGAACTGGCCGTGCGATTCGATTACCAGCTGTGTGTGCATGCCATCGGTGATCGGGCGAATCGCTCGATGTTGGACCTGTTTGAACAGGTCTTCCGGCGGCATCCGTCGGAGACCTCGCGGCGGTGGCGGATCGAGCATGCCCAGCACTTGCACCCGGACGACATCCCGCGGTTTGCCGAGTTGGGCGTGATTGCCTCGATGCCGCCTACGCGGCCTTCGAAGATGATCGCAAGGGCTCGCTCACCCCCGGCAAACTGGCTGACGTGGTGGTCCTGTCCGAAGACATCCTGACCTGCCCCGAGGAGCGGATTCGCTCCGCGCAGGTGGTGTACACGATCATCGGGGGCCAAGTGCGGTACCAGCGTGAACGCTGAGGGGGGCGGGCAACCCGCTGCGTCAGCAAGGCCCAGAAGCCGTGAGCAACGACCGTCCCATGCCAAGGCTGGTCGCCGATCTGACCAAGGTGCAGCAGGAATTGGGAACTGCATCAGCGGGCGAAGGCGGCATCTCAGCAGGGATGTGGGGAAACAAGCGCGGGCCGCGGCACGCCGCAACCCCGGCTCGGATTCGCAGGTAGTAGCCGCCGCCCGCGGGAGGCCCTCGAACACCATCGCTAAGCACCATCGTGAACGTCCCGTCCTCGCGGGTCTGAAAGTGGTTGATGAAGGCGTACCGTCCCATCAGATCCACCGTGGCACCGTCGAGCGGCCGGCCCATCTTGTCCGTGATGCGTCCGCGAATAACGAACGCGCCCGCGGGCAGGATGTCAGCATCGCGGAGCCGCTGAAGTACGGCTTGGTCTGTACGATGACTTCCGGCGGTGGCGCTGTCAATGACAAGGCCAAGCACGACCAGGCGATTGCCAGCATCCGCGCCGCGATCGAGGCCAACGCGGAATACGGGTTTCCCAACGTCATCGCCATGTCGGGCAACCGAGATGGAATTCCCGACGACGTGGGAATCGAGAACGCCGTGGCCGCGCTGAAACAGGTCGCGGGCTTCGCGGAACAGCAGAAGGTCACCATTTGTATCGAGTACCTCAACAGCAAGGTCGACCACCAGGGCTACATGTTCGACAACATGGCTTGGGGCGTCGAAGTCTGCACGCGCGTCGGCTCGCCCAACGTGAAAATCCTGTACGACATCTACCATGCCCAGATCATGGAGGGCGACATCATCCGCACGATCCAGACTCACAAAGACCTGATCGGCCACTACCACACTGGCGGCAATCCGGGCCGACACGAAATCGACGAAACGCAAGAACTGTACTACCCCGCGATCATGCGGGCCATCGCCGCGACCGGATTCACCGGCTACGTCGCCCACGAATTCGTGCCGACGCGGGATCCTCTCACGTCGCTGGCCCAGGCCGTCGAAATCTGCGACATTTGAAGGGGCAGAGGTCACCCAGGCACGGGCGATCCGCGGGCGGGGGAGAAGTGGGCCGCCGTGGCCACGACTCAGTAGGTCGCGTGAACCCGCCCCGGGCGAACGGCGGGACGCGGGGGCGGAAGATTGTGGCCTGCGGTGACGCGTCAGCACCTGCCGGATCGCAGCGGCCACGCAGGCCGGGATGCGGATACCGTCCGCGCGTTCCTCGCGAGGTCTACCTCACCACGAGATTCGCGCGCTGCTCGCTGACCCGCACGCGTGCGATGCTGCCGCTGGTGAAGGGCAGGAAGTTGGCCTCGACGCCGTCGGAGAAAATGACGCCGCCTTCGGGCATCAGCGATTCGATGATCAACTCGTGAGGTTCGTCAAGCCAACCAGCGACCAAGCTGGCCTGCGATTGACGGCTCACAAACGGCTCGCGCACCGCCCAGGCCAGCCGCCGTTCTTCCCACGCCAGGGTGGGTGGTGGTGCGATTCCTCCGGCCAGGAATCGCGCCACGCCGGCGGCCATGTTGAACACGCTGGACAGCCAGCCCGTCGACCCCGCGCCGGTCGACACGAGGATGCCGCTGGATGCCTGTGGCTCGCTGCGGCCGCCGACTTCCAGCACGTAACGGGCCGAGACGTGCGTGGCCGCGCCGATGAAGAAGTCGTTGAACGCGAGCAGCCGCTGGCCGTCGTTCAGCAAGGTTTCAGCCAGGGTCACGGGACGTGCGCGGAACTCCTGTTGGAGCACCGCCTGGACCGCATGCCGAGCCTGATCGGTGCGGAAGGGAAGCAGGATGCCGTCGAACCTCGCCGGATCGGGATTTACGGCGACGATCGGCAGCGCGCCGACGTACTTGGCGGCATTGGCTACCAGGCCGTCCTGTCCGACGACGACCACCACCGAGCAGAGCCCAAAATCGAAGTTCGGCAAGAAGGCGCGATCGACGATTTTCACGGGAATCCCAAACGTCCGAAGGTCGCGTTCAAGTCCGTCGATGACGCGCTGATACACGCTGTCTTCGCGTTCGTATTCCGCGAAGTCCGCTTGCGTCGCCACGGCTTGAGCCTGGGCCGCACCGCGTCGCTTGCCGTGTCCGAGCGGCACACCGACGCGACGCCGTTCCGCCTCCAGCGTCTGGGCTTGCACCATGCGGAATTTGGCCTGGCCCAGGGTACCCCACCGCCGCCGGAGTCCTTCCAGCCGGGTGGGCCGTGTGACGATCGCGATGCCGGGGATGCTGTTCATGACCGTCGACCTGCTGGCGACACGTCCCGTTACGTCCGGACCCTAGTTGCTTGGCTGGTCCAACAGGGTACTCAGGAGGTCCGGCGAGATATTCAACTGGCTGATCTTGTCGGCATTCTCGGCCAATTCGCGGAAGGCGATGGCGATGTTCAGCCGCGGGTCGCTCCCGCTGCCGGCGGCGAGCAACGTCTTCCAATCGATCCCCTTCAGCGGTTCGAGCATCGCCTGCAGCGCGTGGGCCCGGGCGTCGGCCTCCTTCTGCTCGTTGGCGACCCGTTGGTCCACCAGCATCGTCCGCTGCTCTTCCACGGCGATGTCCGCGGCCATCTGCGTTTCGCGCACCTGGCGTTTCTTCTGCTCGATCGCGATCTCGGTTTGCAGTTCGTTTTCCTTGATGCTCCGTTCCAACGCCACGGCCGCGTTGCGCCGCGCGAAGATTGCTTCATCCGCTTTCTTCATGAGTTCTTCCCGCGCGTCGGCTTGGAGCGCCTTGGCCATCTCGGGCGTGGGCTTGATCGACTGAATGGAGAGGCCAAGGATTTCGAGCCCCAACATGTCCACGGCTTCTGACTGCTTCAGGCCGGCCAGCACTTCAGCCACCAGGGCGTCGGTCTTGACGAGCAGCTCCTTCAAAACGTGCCGTTGAGTAAAGGCCCGCGCGGCAATCTGCGCGACGTTCGTGAGCCGCTCGCCGAGTTTGTTCGGGTCGTCGCTCCGGTACATGCCGCGCCCGTCCACGCTGTAATCCAATACCTCGGCGATGCTCTTGGGAGATTTGATGCGATAGGTAAGCTGCCCCTGAATGGTGGCGTCTTGAAAGTCGGCGGTAACTTCATTGAAGACGAATGGTGCGTCGGTGCTGGCGAGGGGAATTCGCGCGATTTCGGCGGTCGGAGCGAAGTAGAAGAAGGCCAGCCCAGCCCCTTCATGTCGGACTCTGCCGCCGACGTAGTGCAGCACGTAAGTGGTGGGTTGGACTTTCAGGTAGCGGATTCCCAACATGCCGGGCTCCTCGTGACGTGAGGGAGATTCGACGCGGTCCGACGCCGCCATGATTCATTAGGGATTATAGCTCGCGGCCAGCCGGATGTCGCCCCCTGCCCACGTCGCAACGCGGGATCACAGGCCACAACAGCCGTAAACGCAGCACGGGCGAACGGCGGGACGCGGGGGCGGAAGACGCCGGCGTGCGGCTGACCGCGTCCCGCGGATGCTCCAGTCTTCTCGCCTCGTCGCAGGCGAACGCCAGCCCAAAAGCGATGTTCGGATGGACGCCGGTGCGGATGGGATAGGTCTGCTGGGGCAAGAAGGCCAGGTAGCGGGCTACGATGGTGTCCGTCAAGGGGCGCCAGTTGCCGGCCCAACGTCTGCCATCCGGGGCGTCCCTGCAAGGCGGTGGCGGCCAGCGTCCACATGGGCGCCCGAGGCAGCGTGGGTCTCCTCTCTTGGGAGGCGTCTCTGGTACCCAACCTGTTTCCCAGTTCCCTTGGTACCGCCCGCCACGGAGCACGGGAAGTGCCAGGGCTGGCAAACCCACATCTGCCGGTTCGCGGGCGAGCGGCTGGCTGGCACAGCCAGACATGGCGGAAGCGCAGGTCGCTGCAGGCACTGGGCTCGTTGCGGTGGCGCCTGTTTCCCGGGAGAATTGGGTGCGTTTCCGGAATAGGTCCCCAACATCTCCGGTTTCAGGTCACGGCGGAAGGCTTGACTCGGATCCAGGTCGGGGAGCGAGAGTTGGCTCACGGCGGTTGGACGGTGTTCAATGCGGAGCCGTGGTTCAAGGACTCCGGTTCAGGGCGAGTGGACACCCAACCATGGCGTGAAAAGTCGCTCACCGTGTTAGGGCCACAGCAGGCCCGAGTTCGCCACGTCCGGGGCGATGTCACCTGCCTGACGGACTACACGTTCGCTGGGAAAGACGTGCTGATCTCCGCTCGGGTCGAGAGCAACCATGCGGACGAACCGCTCAACGTCGTCGGCTTCTCGGGGCTGGAGTTCGCGTTCGACCGGCCTCCGAGCGGCCTCATGATGGTCCAGCACATCAGCGCTTTCTTCGGCCTTGGCTTGCGGCCGGCGCGAAGAACGCTTAGGCTAGTCCCTTCGTGGCTCTCTCGCTGGGTCGAATGCTGGTGTTGACCGCCGCCGAGAGCCATTCTTGCCAAGAGCAGTTTACGCGTTTAGGAGCCGACTTGGTCGCAAGTGCGGTTACCCACAACTCAAGTCGGAGACTCGCCCATGAGCCGTTTCGCCTTGCTTGTACCCGTCGTCGTGGCCGCCTTGCTGGCCGGCTGTTCCGATACCTCTCGCAACGTTCCGTCTCCCGTGGCGGGCGCCGCCCCCGCGGCCCGTTCGACGGCGGCGGTCCAGCAGGTGACGTTCCGCGTGCCGACGATGGTCTGTCAGCACAATTGCTGGCCCGCCGTCCGCGAGGCGCTGCAGAAGCAGCCCGGGGTGACCGAAGTCACGCTGGCACCTCAGAAGGAAGAGGTGCCGATCGACAACCCGCTGGTCACGGTCAAGCTGGGCGGCAGCTTTGACACCGATGGGGCGATCGAAGCCATCGCGGCTGCCGGCTTCCCGAAAGCCACGGTCGAACCGTAGGCGTCCGGCGCCTCACACCACGATCTTGCCGCCCGGCTGGACGACGACCGGTTCGGCGGCGGTTGTCTGGCGCACACGGGCGGCCCACGCCTGGACGTCTTGGGCGATCGGCGGCCAGGTATTGAAATGCGCCGGCGCGACCCGCTTGGGCTGCAACAAGCGGATCGCTTCGAGCGAGTCTTCCGGCCCCATCGTGAACAGGTCGCCGATCGGCAGCACGGCCAGATCGATTCCCGCCGCCCCGATCCGCCGCATGTCCTCGAAGACACCGGTGTCGCAGGCAAAGTAGATGCGTTGGCCGCCTGCGAGCGTCAGCAAGAACCCGCCGGGACTGCCGCCGTTCGAGCCGTCGGGCAGCATCGAGCTGTGGAACGCCAGGGTCATCTTGACGTGCCCGAACGGCAGTTGGACCCCACCGCCCAGGTTCATCCCCAACACGTTCGGCACCGCGTGCCGGGCCTGCAGCCAAGCCGTGATTTCGTAATTGGCCACGACCGTCGCGCCCGTCCGCTGGGCGATCGCGGCCGCATCCCCCACATGGTCGAAATGGCCGTGGGAGACCAGCAGATAATCCGCCTGCACGTCGGCCGCCCGCAGCGGGGCCGCCGGGTTGTCGTCCAAGAACGGATCCAGCACAATCCGCTTGCCAGCCGTTTCAATCAGCCAAGTGCCGTGCCCAAGCCAAGTCAGTTCTGCAGTCATGCGGATCTCCGTCCACCGGCACCGGGCCGAATGGCACGAGGTTAAGGATTCCCGTTATCCCTTGGCGACGTTGTAGCACAGGATCGAGTCGCCTTCGCGGACGTACAGCTTGCCGCCGACGACGACCGGATGCGACCAACTGGGGCGGCCGCCGCTGCCGGGGATCTTGAACGAACCACTGGTGGTGAAGCCGTCGGGCGAGGCTTGGGCCAGGGCCAGCGTGCCGTCGGCCCAGCGGATGTACAGGTGCCCGTCGGCGGCCAGGACGGCGGCCGACTTCTTGCCCGGCCCGCGCTCCTTCCAGACGATCTTGCCCGTCATCAACTCGGCACAGAACGGGATGCCTTGATCGTTCGAGTCGCCGTACAGGTAGTCGCCAACCAGGATCACGCCGCCATGCTTGTTGTTCAGGTCCTTATTCAGCGGATAGATTTCCTCGACCTTCACTTCGCCGTTGCCGCCGGGAACCTGCCGCAGCAGCGCCCCGCCCCGGTCGTAGCCAGCCGTAAAGAACACCAGGTCGCCGCGGACGATCGGCGTCGGGATCACGGCGGTGGTCTTTTCGATGGGATAGGTCCACAGCACTTGGCCGTCCTCGACCCGCACGCCCAGCGGGCCACTCGCGGTCGTGTTGACATACACCCGCGTGCCGCCGACTTCGCTGATCACCACCGAAGCGTGCCCGGCGCCGCGGTCGCCGGCCGAGGCCGCTTTCCAGATCACTTCGCCCGTCTTCTTGTTCAGCGCCACCATCGTCGCCGATTCGCCGCCCGGCGTGCACACCAGCTTGTCGCCGTCGATCAGCACCGACTCGCTGTAGCCCCAGCCGTCGCCCTTCTTGCCGCCCAGGTCTTCTTTCAGGTCCTTGCGCCAGACTTCCTTGCCGGCAGCCGATTCCAGGCACACCAGAACGCCGTGCGGCGACAAGGTGTACAGCAGGTCGCCATCGACCGTCGGCGTCGAGCGCGAACTCTGCCAATCCGCCTGGCCGCTGTTCCACGCCGGGCCGATTTTCGCTTTCCAAACGAACGCCCCGTCGGCTCGGTTGAAGCACACCACGTATTCGTCCTTGTCGTCGGCGATCGACAGTCCGTCGCCCATCGTGTACAGCCGCTCGCCGACGACCGCCACGCTGGAATAGCCGCGGCCTGCGCCCTTCGCTTCCCAGACCAGCGGCGGCCCGTTTTCAGGCCACTCGGTCAACAGGCCCGTATCGGACGACACGGCATTCCGCTGCGGGCCGTGAAATTGAGGCCATTCGCCGGACAAGGTGGCGAACTGGGCAAACACGGCCGGCGACACGAGAACCAGGTTGATCCACAGGCTGGCTGTGACGACTCGACGTAACATGCTGACGCTCCTTTGTGGTTGAATTCGGACTCCGCTGCTGCGCGCCCCGAAAACCGAACGGGCTGGCGGCGATATTATGCACAATGAGCAACGGATATCCAGTCGTGGATGCGTGGGGAGCGGCAGGATTTCGCGAGTGCACAGGATTCTTCACGATCCCAGCGCAACTGGAAGCCGATCCGTGGCAGGCGGGCCGGAGCATCGTCGCAGCCGGTCAGTCGGAACCGACGCACAGCTGGAAGAAACCGCGGATGAACTGAATGCCGCCGAAGATGATCGGACCATACGCCAGCAGGAAGACACCTCCCGGTTCGGCCGCGACGTACGATCCGACGGTGACGGCCAGCCCGATGAAGCAGACGACTCCGCCGATCAGCATGTTCTGCAAGCCCGCACCCTTCCCTCCGGACGCGGGCGACGCCGTCTTGGCCTTGGGGGCCAAGGTCTCGATGACGCGGGACGCCTCGGCATCAGACACGCCCCGTTCGACCAATTCCTTGCGGACCACACCGGGCGACGTGCCGCGCGACAACTGCTGGATGGCAAACGCCGTTGCCTGGGGCCCCGTCAGCGTTTCTTCCACCTCCGGCTCGGGAGGCTCCTCGACGACGGGCTTGGCGTTCTCCGGCAGCAACGCATCCCAGAAGCCGTCGGCCGGTTGGGCCGGCGCTGCTACCCGACCGGGCGGGGCCGCCCGTCCGGCGACGGGGATACGCAGCGGCCGCTGGCAGGTCGGGCAGCGGACCGTCTTGCCCGCCAGATTCGTGTCGGCTTGAAACCTCGCCCCGCACTGGCACGCCACGACCTGGGGCGCGGCGACCGGGGCGGAGACAGCAGGACCAGAGGCCATCCGGTTCGGCGCCGGACCGGATCGGGCTGGGGAAGGACTGGCCGCGGGGACGGTCAAGCGGCCGCCGCAGGATGGGCAGGCTACCGTCTTGCCCGCCAAGTGCGGCTGCGCCTGAAACTGCATTCCACAAGATCCACACCGGACAATGCTCGACACAAACCCGCCTCTCGGATCGCTTTCATCTCACGCGACATTACGGACGAACCTATCCGCCCGCGAACGCGGGCTGCAGAGTACTTTCATTGTTTCCACTGCGGCGGATTCGGCAAGCCCCCGACGCGGAAAGTCCGCGGGCAGCTGTTCCGTAGGTTGCCACCTTTACAGGGGTGCCATGTGACACGCACGGGCACGTGCCCCGTTGAACGGCTGTCCCGAAACGAATATCCTTGTCGTTTTGGGGGAGCTTTACGATTCCGCTCGTCGCTCGCGGGGGCAGAACTTCATGACTGTGACCGTGGCTGCTCAGACGGCGAGTCTCTCGCGCCGGAACTTCAACGCCTGGCTGGTGGGAGCGACGGCCGGGTCGCTGGTTGTCGGCATGGGGCGGGCGGGCGAATCACGCGGTGTGGCGTTTGCCCCTCCTGAGCCGGGCGAGGACGTGCTGGGCTACGTCCAGCGGTGCAGCGGAGGCTTCGACCGGCGACTGTATCAGCAGGTGATCGGGGCGGCCAACGAGTTCAAGGAGGGCGACGAGATCATCGGCGTCGCTGCTCGTGACGCGACGGCCCGGGCCCACGC
>CAIYOB010000669.1 GCA_903927685.1 uncultured Planctomycetaceae bacterium | reverse complement strand
CGGCTCGGCGATAAACGAACTGAGCCGAAATTGGGGAAGTTATTTCTTGAGTGTTGCTACTGCGTCCGCCGCTCCCGCACGCGGGTGGGCGAAGGAGGTGGGACGGATTGGCAATCCGTCCTACGAAAGACCCTCCCGCACGCGGGTGGGTGAAGGGTTCGCTGGACGCATATAACCCGCTTCTTCGCCGGCTTGCGTGATGCTTTTCGGCCATTTTTCCGACGCTCGGGCGCTTTCTCGTCGCGGGGAATACCGATGACTGGAAGGTGGCTACTCGTGTCGACGAGCTTTGCCACCACGCGCTGATATCGACGGTAAACGTGGCTTGAGCTATGGACTAAGAAATGCGAGTGCAACACAAAAGCCAGTGGGGGAGTTGCCATTTATTCCGCACTTGCCGAAACTCCGCCCGCTCAATGGGGTTGAAAACGTAGGGGAGATCCTTTGCGCGCCGGCGGCTCTGGGTGTGTCGGCTTGGATGCTGGGGGCACTCGGGCACCCAAGAATCCAGATGCAAGTTGAATGTGGACAGGATATATTGGTTGAAACGTTTCCGCTTAGGAAAGAGATAAGGCTGGGGTCGCCGAGCCTTTTGTCGCCAACGGAGGTGAGACCGTGGTTCGATCGAACTGGTTGAAACGAGCGAGCTGGTTCGCGCTATGTCTGGTTTGCGGGCTGCCAATTTGGTCCGGCAGCGGGCCAGCTGCCGCCGGGGCGGACCCGTCGTTTGTCGGGATCCTGGCCTTGGCGGTGGATAAGGATGTGGCGGACCGCCTGGCACTGTCGGACGAGGTTCGCGGACGCCTGCGCCAGCTGGTGAACGAACGCGAGGACGCGGCCCTGGAAATCGTCCTGTCGATCAAAGACTTGCCGCCGATGGAACAAACCGCGCGGCTGACCCCGTTTGTCGAAGAATCGGAGCGGCTCGGCTTCGCCCTGCTGACGGTTCCCCAACGGGAGAAACTGCGGCAGATCCGCTTGTCTCGCGAGGGGATGAGCGCCCTGTCGGAGCCCGGCTTGGCCGAGACGTTGAACCTGTCCGCTGAACAGAAGTCCGCGGTCCAGAACCTCGTGAGCCAGCGGACACTGGACTTGACCAAGGGCGGAGAAAACGAGCGGCGGATTACCCGCGCGGTGTACGAGCGGAAGTTGGCGGCGGTCCTGAACGAGACCCAGCGGGCGACTTGGGAGACTTTGGCAGGACTGTCCGACGCTCCGGCGATTGCTGCCAGCCAGCCAGCCGCAGCCCCGGGGCCGGCAACAACCCCAGCCGCAGCGACTCCGCCGGCTGTCGCCGCGACGGAAGTAGGCAACCCCGCGGTGTCCGCTCCAGCGCCGGCCGCGGTGCCGACGACGCCGAGCCCGACGCCACAGGTTGCGACGAGCGAAGCCGAGAAGCCCGCTGCGACGCCGCCCGCGGACGCGACTCCGGTGGCAGCGACCCCACCACCCGCCGCGGCTCCGGAACCTGCGCAACCCGCGATGGTTCCGTCAGCGGCGGCGCCGGCAGCCGGCGAGCAGGCGGTGACTCAGCCGCCCGCCTCCGCTGCAGCGCCGCCCACGACGACTCAGCCGCCCGCGGCGGCGGTGTCGCCCCAACCCGCGATGCCTCCGACTCCGCCAACGACCGCACCCGTCGAGACCGAGCAGTCGCTGACTCAGCCCCCGGCAGCCGCGGCTCAGCCCGCGATGCCGCCGACTCCGCCGACTACTGCACCAGTCGAGACCGAGCAGTCGCTGACTCAGCCCCCGGCAACCGCGGCTCAGCCCGCGATGCCGCCGACTCCGCCAACGACCGCACCGGTCGAGACCGAGCAGTCGCTGACTCAGCCCCCGGCAACCGCGGCTCAGCCCGGCGTGACGCCAGCTCCGCCAGCAGTCGCTCCCGCACCGTCCGCCGTGGCGACTGACCGCGGACTGCAATTCCAGTTTGACGCGACGCCTTGGAAAGACGTCTTGGAGTGGCTCGCCAAGCAGTCCGGCCTGTCGTTGGCGATCGAAACGCTGCCGGTCGGCTCGTTCACCTATCGGGACGATCGGACCTACACCCTGGACGAAGCCTTGGACTTGCTGAACAGCTATCTGTTGACCAAGGGCTATACGCTGATCCGCCGCGAGCGCATTTTGCTGGTCGTGGACGTCGAGAACCCGATTCCGGACGATTTGGTGACGCTGGTGACCACGGACGAATTGGACAAGCGGGGGCGGTTCGAGTTGGTCAAATGCCTGTTCCCGCTGGCCCGGATGAAGGCCGAGGATGCCGCGGCGATGGTCAAGGACTTCATCGGGCCGCAAGGCAAAGTGGTGCCGTTCCCCAAGGCCCGGCAGATCCTGGTGGTCGAGACGGCCGGCAAGTTGCGGACGATTCGCGAGATGATCAGCCGCGTCGAAGACCCCGAGTCGGGCGGCGCCGAGACCGTCGCCGAGTTCAATCTGCAGCATGCTTCGTCCGAAGAGTTCCTGTCCGTTGCCCGACCGCTGTTGGGCATCCCGGAAGGCCAGAATTCGGCCACGGACATCAGCTTGTCGGTCGACCTGCTGGGCACGCGGATCTGGGCCACCGGCAGTGCGGACAAGCTGCAGTTGCTGCGGGAACTGCTGCCCAAGATCGACAAGGCCCCGGCCGAGACGGGTGAAGCAGCCAAGGAACCGGAGCAGCTGAAACTGGCCAGCTACTTTATCAAGTCGGCCGATACCCAGCTCGTGTTGCGGGTCGTCCAGACACTGCTGGCCGATCTGCCCGGCGTCCGGCTGGAAGTGGACGCGACATCCGGCAAAATGGTCGCTTGGGCCCGGCCCTCGGAGCACAAGATCATCGAAGACACCTTGGCTCTGTTGGAGGGCCAGGATCTGCAGTTCGAGGTCATCCAGTTGAAACGCACGGATCCGCAGTTGGCGGTCGCGGCGATCAACAAGTTCTTCGGGCTCACGACCGGCACGACCTCGGGCGATTCGAAGAGTGCCCCCAAGGCTCCGACGCAGGGCCCGATCGTCGATGGCGATCCCGCGACCATGCAGTTGTGGGTCCGCGGAACCGTGTTGCAGATCGAGCAAGTCAAAGACTTGATCGACAAGCTGGAAGGCCCCGACGCGGAAGAAGGCTCGGCGACGACCATTCGCACGATCCCGTTGTCCGGGCCGGCGGCCAAGTCGGCCCTCGAGACGATCGAGCAGTTCTGGACCCGCAAGAACAAGATTCGGATGGTGACGCCGTCCAATCTGACGCCGTCCGCGGACATCAAGCTGCG
>CAIYOB010000668.1 GCA_903927685.1 uncultured Planctomycetaceae bacterium | reverse complement strand
CCCACGCCGACCTGCAGCGCTCCGGTGAATCCGGCCTTGCCCGCGGCAGGCTTTTTCACCCCCAGCGTCTGAGCGGCTTGCTCGTAGGCAATTTCCCAGCGCGTCTGCCCGTCTTGGAGATCCAGACAAGCCAGCTTGTCGCCACCCGCGCGGAGCACATAACCGCGGTCGGCTTCTGCCGCCAGGGCCTTGCCCGGAGCCTGCCACTTCGTCCGACCGGTTTCCGGATCGACGGCCGCGATCTGCTGACCCGAACCGATCAGCAACAGGCTGCCGGTCAGGAGGACCTGTTGCGGCGGCGACGTTCCGGCGTACGTCTGGAGGACATCTCCCGTCGCCGCATCGAGCATGGAGAGCGGCTCGTCCGCGGCCAGCGGCAGGAACAGATGCCGGCTCGTGGCGACCATCGTCTCCATCGCTTCGCGCCCGCCCTGAGCGCCGGTCTGCTCGCCATACGCGCCCAGGAGCAGGCCGGTCGGCGGCGGTTCGGCCACATCTTTCTTCCGCGTCGCCGTCCACACGCCGCTGGCCCAGCGGGGCAACTCGCGCCGCCACAGGACGATGCCGTTGAATGCATCCCGTGCAACCAGCACCCAATGATCGGCGACGTTGAACAGCGTCGAGGGTGTATCGTCTTCGATCGTGAATAACCGGCCGCCTGCAGTCACCATCGCCGTGGTACGCGGCCCCCAATGCTTCTTGGAATAGGGCAGCCCGTCGATCCACTGGGTCTGACGCGGCGGGCCGACCAGCCGATCGCGCGATACCGGGTTACCGTCCGGCGCGTGCATCCAGTGGGTCCACTCATCCATGTCCGCCGGCCAAGGCTTGACGGTCTTGGTCCAGTGGCCGTCCTTCCCAACGCACGCCACTCCGCGCGGAGCGAGTACCCGCAAAACCTCCGACATGGGCACCCGGCCCAAGTCCTCGGCCACCAACAGGTTCACCAGGTTCTCGGCATACGGCAGCCGTGTGGGATCGGTCCAGCGCTCAACGGACACGGGTCCCTGCAGGACCGTCTCCCGGATCGTCTGCCGAGCCCGATCCACGTTCGTGGAATCGGCATCGAGCCCGTGCACGACAAACGCGGAATTGCCGCATAACGCCACGGTCAGACGCCCGTCGCCGCAACCCAAGTGGACGACCAAGCCTCCAGGCACGCCAGCCATCTCCAGAACCGCATGCCCGTCTTGGCCTGCCGCGGATACCCGAATTGGCCGCGCCAATCCAACCAGAACCACGATCGTGCCCAGGGCGAAGAGAGATCTTCTCAGCGAATTCATCGTCAGGTCTCCGGGAGGTCTTGGACGCCGCGTGCATTCTCATCGACCATCGCCTTGCTCGAGTTTCTGTCGCAGCTCGGCAATGGTCGCAAAATGCTCCGGCCGGTTGGCGAGGTTGACGGTCTCGTGGGGATCGGAATCGTGGTCGTACAGCTCGACGGCGTAGGGCTCGGACTTCGGGTGCCGACGATCGACCCACAACGTGCACCGATACCGGTCGGTCCGCATACTGTAGCCCATCACGTCCCGGGCGAAAACGGCCGGGTCCCAGCGATCCCCGTGTTCGCGTGCGAGTGTGGCTTCGGTATCCTCCATCAGCGGGCCGAAAAACGTCTGCCGCATGGCTGGCGAGAGTGGGCGGGCCGCCCATTCGCGCAACGCGGGCGCGGGGAACTGGCTCCGCGCTACCGTCTTGACCGTGGCCGCCGGGTTCTCCAACACGGAGACCAAGCTGGCCCCTTCCAGATGCGTCGGCCGCGGCAGACCTGCGAGTTCGCACAACGTCGGGTACACATCGACGAACTCGGCCAAGGCCCGCGTGCCGTGGCCGTTGCCGGCGGCGCCCGGCGCGGCGACGATCAGAGGCACTCGCGTGGCGACCTCGTAATTCGTGGCCTTGCCCCAGATCCCGTACTCGCCCAAGTGCCAGCCGTGGTCGCCCCAGAACACGACGACAGTGCGGTCGGTCAGGCCCAACGCGTCGAGTTCATCCAGGATCCGGCCCACCTGGGCATCGATGAAACTGACGCAAGCCGCATACCCATGCAGCAGCCGGCGCGAGGTGGCTTCGTCAATCGGTCCGCGGGTCGGCACGCCGGCGCGAGTCCGCAGTTCGAACGAACGATGCACGGCGATCGCCGGTGCTCCTTGCGGCGGGACCTGCAGCGGACACAGCGGCAGTCGCTGCGGGTCGTAGAGATCGAAGTATCGCTTCGGCGCCACGAAAGGCAGATGCGGCTTGTGCCAACCCACCGCGAGGAAGAACGGCTGATCCTTGATTTCCCGCAGCGTGGCCAGCGCCGACGCGGTGATTCGACCGTCCGCGTAGGCGTCGTCCGGCGCGTCGGCCGCCTCGACCGCCGGGCCGCATGCCAAGCCCACCAGATCGGTTCCGGGGCCGAAACGGGCGAGCGCCTCGTCGCGCCGACGTTGGACGACGGCCCGGTTGTCGGGCACCTGATACTCCCCCGCCCCGGCGCCGGGCCGTGCGGCGATCCGAACCGCCGGACGGCTCCAGGACCGCGCATCGTCCGTCTGCCCCGCGTGAAAGACCTTGCCGGCATACACCGTCGTGTAGCCGTGCGTGCGGAACTGCTGCGGCAGAGTGACGACGTCCGGCACGGTGTCGCGGAAAAACGTGTCGATGTGCTCGATCTTCAGCGTGTCCGGCCGCAAGCCGGTCAGCAAGCTCGCCCGCGACGGGCCGCAGATGGCGTATTGGCAGTAAGCCCGGTCGAAACGCACGCCCCGGGCCGCCAGCCGATCGATCCGCGGACTGACGATGTGGCTCGCGCCGTAGCAGCCCAACTCCGGCCGCAAGTCGTCCACGGCGAGGAACAGAACATTCAGTCGCCCGGGCCGGTCAGCGGATTCGGCGGCGTTCAGCCGGGCGATGCCGATCGCCGCCAGCAGGCCGGCGAGCGCAAACCCGATGATTCGATAACCAAATTGCATGCGATACCTCCGTTTCAATTCGCTAGTGGCAGCCGGACTCGCTTCTGCGGTTCGCCGCGGTCGTAGTCACGAGTCGCGAACGCCGACGCCTCCGTAGGGCAGGTTTCCCAACCTGCCCGAAACGCGGCAGGTTGGGAAACTCGCCCTACGTTCATCGTATTCTCCCGACGTCGACCGTACAAAACCGGGTCGGCAAATTCTGCCGACCATTGCCGCTGCCTTCGCCAGGACGCGGCCGGAGCCGCGTCTGGATGGAGAAGGTGCCCGGCCCGCCCCGTCGCGACCGATCGCCGAGTCAAGCCGCCGCTCACGTCACGTACGGCACGGGGCAACTGAGGACCCGAATTGCTAGCGGCGTCGGCCGATCGCAAGTGGCAGGAGCTGTTGGCCCACCCGCTGGCCGCGAACGTGTGGCAGCCCCCAAGTTTCGCATAATTCCACTCCAGCATAGCCCTCGGCCAAGGCCCGTTCATGAGCCTGTTAAACCCGCAGCGAACCTCCCGATACAGAAACGCTTGCTCGGTCTTCAGCGCCAAGTGCCGCACGCCGCAGCGCTGGCTGTCGGCGACAGTTGTCAAACGCCCGGAGTTGCGTTCTTTTCGCCGGAACCGTGTTCTCCCGCCTAACTTGGCCGGGATTGTCCCCGGCTCCTGAGCACATCCGGGACTGCAACCCCGGACCCATCAGCAGCTTGCGGGCTTGGCGCGCCCCACGCCTGCTGCGTGTTCTCTGGACGGTGCCAGCCGGAGAACACGACTGCGATTCCTCGTCACCGTCGCCGCTTCGTCCATTATCTGCCGGGCATTATCAACCAAACTGGCCAGAGACCACTGCCGGAGCTAGGACACCCCGGCGGGATAATTACAAGTCGGCAAACCGGGCTCGCCCAGCGCGCCGAAGACTCTGCTGACGAAGTCGCATGGTTCCCGGGGGCGTCCGCTTCGGTCGCGTCTGTCCGCTATCGCATTCCCGGAATCGACGAAACGTGCGAGTCCTCGCGCCAAACCAGGCCATCCCGGCGATGGGTGGGCGGAACCGAATACATCCGCGCGACGGCGCGCGACGAAGAAGATACTTGCCGTCGCGTCCTGTGCGCGGTAGGATAGCCGCCGTGGTGACGGGCGGCGGTCGCCCATGCGGCCGCAGACCGCAGACGAACGATGCCGACGAACGGATGAACTCGAGCGGGCGGTTACGTCGTCGACAATGGAATGGTCCAGGACGCCAGCCGGTTATCCTAATCGTCGTGAAAGGATGACGCGATGGACACGGTTTACATCGAGACATCGATCGTCAGCTATCTGCGACAACGTCCCAGCTCGCAAGTGGTCATGGCTGCCCGGCAATTGCTGACGCACGAATGGTGGAACAACGAGCGATTCAAGTATGAACTCGTGGTGTCACAATACGTGATCGATGAAGCGTCCGCCGGGGACCCTACGTTGGCTGCAGAGAGATTGGAGTCATTGGATGGGATCCCGCTCTTGCCTTTGCATCCGGCGATTGCTCAAATTGCCGATGAGATCATGAATCGGGCAATTCTACCGCCAATGGCTCGCACCGATGCGTTACATATCGCCATTGTGGCACATCATCGGATACAATACCTATTGACGTGGAACTGTCGACACATTGCCAATGCCATGATCCTGCCACGCATCCACAAGCTGCTGAACGATCTTTCGATGCCCATTCCCATAATCTGTACACCGGAAGAGATGATGGCCGATGATTCAGAAACTAACGAATGACCCCATCCTCGAAGAAATCCATCGAGTGCGGCGCGAAATGTCCGAGCGATTCGGTGGCGATTTCGTTGCCATGCTCGACGATGCACGACGCCGACAAGAAGCCTCGGGGCGACCGATATGGAAACCGAAACACGACGAACTAAGGGATGAACGAGAGCGGCGGCCAGGGTCGGTTACCAATGGATCGCGCTAGGTCCGCCGCCTCGTATCCCGGAACGTTCGGCCAGCAAATGAGGGAATGTGGATGGTCGACTGGAACGAACATCGTTCTCCCGCCGAACTGGCCGAGCTCCTTGCGCGCGTGGACAACATGAAAGACGTGGCGTCTCTCACGCCCAATCAATTTCGCACGCTGTTTGACCGCGTCTATCAACATACGGAGGACCTTCACGCCCTCTGGGAACTCGGAGGAGCCGCTGCGTTCTATCTTCACAAGAATCCCGACGCTCTTGCCGTCCCTACGGAACTACCGCGACGGTTGCTAGCCTCCGACGACGCCGACATGCGAGTCGTCGGCCTCAAGCTGCTGATCCGTTGTCCGCTCCCGGATGATGAGATTGTGGAGGCGATCCTCGGTGCGTTGATTCGTCGCGATGGATACGAGAGCTGCGGAGGGATCTGCGAACTGAACAAGTTTCTCAGTGCCCGGCATGCAATTGGCGGCACGCTCGATCGACTATTGGCAGCTCGACTGTCATGCGCTCTTGAGCCTCTGGTTGACGATGGAGTGGAAGTCCATGCCGCAGCCGCAGTGGCTCTGGGATGGCTCGGGGAGGTTGCTGCGTGAAGGCGGTATGCGTGGAGATTCGGGGGCTATGGCCACTCGGCAGGTCAGGAGGCAGAACAAAGCCTTGCAGCAGAATCGCGATGAAGTCCTGCGGTATTGAGAATCTGTTGGCTGCGATCTGCTGAAGGCAGCCGTTCGGCAACAAAGGTGACGTCAGTGACCCAGCCATCCCGCTTTGACTGCTTTGCCCACGAGCTCGATGTGGCGCGGGGCACGGTTTGGTAGCGGCGGACACGATGGGTATTCCGCGATGATCTACTAGCACTTGATCCTGCGCACTTGTTTCCCGGCATGTCGATATGGACGCATGAAGGGGAACGCATGGCCATCAAGCAATCCGCCTGGACGGGCATGGTGCCAGTCGATGACACCGCGCTGTACGTGAGCGACAGCGGTGGCAGCGGTCTTCCCGTGGTCTACCTCAACGGCGGCTACGCCGACCAGTCGCACTGGCGGCGAGTCATCACCGACCTCGGCAGCGACTACCGGCACATCACCTACGACGAGCGCGCCCGCGGCAAATCGGAACGCTCGGCGGGCTACTCGTTCGGAGAGATGATCCAGGGTCTCGATGCAGTCCTCAAGGCCCGGGGTGTGGACCGGCCACTGCTGGTGGGCTGGTCCCTCGGAGGCATCTTGGCGTGGTACTGGATCGACCGGAACCCGAACCGCGTCCAGGGGGCGGTGATCGTGGACGCCTTTCCGGTCGGCGTGACCGGTGAGGCTGGCCGTGAGGCGATCCGGAAGATGTTCCGCCGGTGGCGGTTGTTGCTTCCGCTCGCTGCCCGGTTCGGCCTGGGTGCGCGGATGACGGCTGACCAGCACGCCGAGGTCGCCATCGAACTCAACGAGATTGCCGCCGCCAGCGGGCCGGTCCTCGAACGCCTGACCCGCCCGGTGCGGTTCGTCATGGCCACGGGCGACAGCCTCGGGACCTCGGACGGGGAGATGGAGCAGGGGCGAACCGTGCTTGATCCGATCCTCACTCGCAACCCGAACCTCAAGGTGAGCGCGAAGGTCGCGAGCAACCACACCGGGATCCTGCGCAAGGACTCCCCCACCGTCGCCCAGGCCATACGCGAGCTCGCCGCCACACGCGGCCACGCGGTCGGGTGAGCTGTGACGGTCGGGACAAGCTCTCAGCGCAGCCGCCGCAGACGCGTTGCAGCAGATCGAAGGAAAGTGAGGACCGCTTTGCCCGTCATTCAGTGAGCTTCTTCCACTCGCTCAGATTGTCATCTGCCGTGCGGATCTGGCCGGGCGCGGGTGGTTCAGGGCCGGGCAGGAGGTGCAGCGGGCGGAGGTGCGGCTGGAAGGCGGTGTCGAAGGCTCGGGCACGGTTCAGCAGGTGCCGGACGATTTCGGGCTGGTGCGCGGCGAGGTCGGTAGTCTCGCCGGGGTCGGCGTGGAGGTCATAGAGCACGGGCTGCGGCCAAAGGCGGTGCTGGCGCTCGAAGAGGCCCTCTTGGTGGTCGAACCACAGGCTGGGAAACCGTTTCTCCGGCAGGGAGGCAATGGGCACGAACAGCTTCCACCGGCCCTCGCGCACGGCTTGCAGTTGCCCGCCGAAGTAGTGCGTGAGCAGACGCGGCGCGGCTCCCGGATCGGGCTGGCCTTTGAGCAAAGGCGAGATGTCCACGCCGTCGAGCGTCACGCCCTCCGGCAGCGTGGCTCCGGCCAGTTTGGCCAGCGTGGGGAAGACATCGAGCGTGCTGCAGGGCGTGGTTTCTAGACGCCCGGCGGCGATGGTGCCGGGCCACCAGGCGAGGCCCGGGACGCGGACGCCGCCCTCGTAGGTCGTGGCCTTGCCGGCGCGGAGCGGACCGTTGCTGCCGCCCAAGGCGCGGCCGGGGAATCGCGGGTTCCTGTTGGCCTTGGCGGGATTGCGCGGATTCGCACCGTTGTCCGAGGTGAGGACTCATCGAAACCCTGCCGCTGCGGCCGCAGCTCGCGCCGCCAGCCAAGGTGCCACTTGCCCACCATGCCCGTGACGTAGCCCACGGGCTTCAGGAGTTCGGCGAGCGTGATCTCCTCCGGCGGCAGGCCCTGATGCTCCGCCGGGAATAGCACATACGGCACGCCGCAACGCGCCGGCTGCCGGCCCGTGAGCAACGCCGCCCGCGACGGGCTGCACAGCGGCGCGGCGACGTACAAATCCGTGAACTGCATCCCAGCCGCCGCCATGCGGTCGAGGTTCGGCGTGCGGATGTCTTTCGCTCCAAAGCAGCCCACATCGCCGTAGCCGAGATCATCAGCAAGGATGATCACGATGTTGGGCTGGTCAGCCGCGACGACTTCGCCGCAACGGAGCGCAAGAACCGCAACGACAAGCGGGAAGACGGGGTTCATGGTGTGGCTCTTTCGTTGGCGAGGGAGCGTTCGAGGACGTTCCAATACTGGAGCGCGGGCACGGTCAGGGTGGTTCCGGCCGGGCTGGATTGCGGACGCGTTCGAACTCCCAATGCACATCCGCCGTGACGACGCGGATGCTGAGGGCGTCGGCCAACTTCCGCCGCTGGAGCACGTGGCCGAGCAGTTTCAAATTCAACGCTGTTCATCGGTGGCTATTTCTGGGCAGATTGTCGGTTCGCTCGGGTGATGGCCTCAATGGCCTCCGTGTCCGGTGTTTCGTCGGCGGCCCGGATGGCCCGTTTGCGGGTTTCGTTGCGGAGGTAGGCGCCGCAGAGATGCAGGCCCACGCAGCCGGGGAGTTCGCGCAGCGCGGCGAGGGTTTGGGCGTAGACCTCGCCGTTGTGGCTTTGCGATCCGTCGGGGTG
>CAIYOB010000667.1 GCA_903927685.1 uncultured Planctomycetaceae bacterium | reverse complement strand
TTCACCTAATCTTTCACCTAATCTTTCACCTAATACCCCCCCCATCCTGCAACCCACTCTGCTCTCTCGTCCCGAGAAATGAAATGAAGATCAAGAGAGATTAGGTGAAAGATTAGGGGACAGATCAGGGGATTCCCGAACGGGGTAAGTGAAAAATACCCGTTCGGCGTTGTTTACGTCGGCACCGGCACTTCGTCCACCAGCCGCTGGATGATCGACTCGGCGGCTCCTCGGCTGTCGCCTTGGATATAACCCTTGGTTACCACCCGGTGGGCCAAGACGGATGTGGTCAGTTGCTTGACGTCGTCGGGCACGACGAAATCCCGGCCGTCGATCAAAGCCGCCGCTTGGGCCGCTCGGTACAGGCTCAGAGCGCCGCGAGTACTCACGCCCACGTGCAGCTCTTCGGATTTTCGGGTGATCTCGACGATATCCAGCAGGTAATCGTAGATCGACGACTCGACAGCCACCTGCCGGACGGCATTCTGCAGCGTAACAACCTGGGCACAGGACAGCACGGGTTTCAGGTGTTCGACGGGCTCGCCTTCCCGATGGGACGCCAGCACCTGCCGCTCGGCATCGCGATCCGGATAGCCCATGGAAATCCGCAGCAGGAACCGATCCAGCTGACTTTCCGGCAACGCGTACGTGCCCTCAAACTCAAAGGGGTTCTGGGTGGCGATGACGATGAACGGCCGCGGCAGGTTATACGTCACGCCGTCGACGGAGACTTGGCTGTCGCTCATCGCCTCGAGCAAAGCGCTCTGGGTCCGTGGCGGAGCCCGGTTGATCTCGTCAGCGAGCACGACATTGGCGAAAACCGGGCCCCGTTTGTATTCGAACTCCGAGGTCTTCGAGTTGAACAGGCTGCTGCCGACAATGTCGCTCGGCAACAGGTCGGGAGTGAACTGCAGGCGGCAGAAATCACCGGACAGGCTGCGCGCAAGTGCTTTGCCCACCAAGGTCTTACCAACACCCGGGACATCTTCGAGCAGGACGTGCTCGCCAGCCAGCAGGGCGACCAGGCATTTCCGGACGACCTCCGGTTTGCCCAGCACCACGCTGCGCATGTTCCGCTGCAGTTCTGCAATCGCTTGCTGTAGCTCGTGGGACATGAGTTCTCTCGAATCGCTTGAACAATCGAATCGCAAGTCGTTAGACTAAACACTGAACGCATCATCCGCAATTGGGCAGATTGTGCCGCTCGCCTGAAATGCCAGGGGGTAGCGGTCCGTCACGCTCCCCAACCGCGAGTCGGCAAGAACGCCATGTCCACCCAATTCACCCCGGACTCGAACTTCGGCTTCCGCCTGCTGCCGCAGGCGGACGGCCGTATTGATTCCGCATCCAGCAACGCCGATGTCCCGGCGGTGAGCGTCTGGTCGTCGGACGCCCCGCTGCCCGATTCGTCCGGCGACTTGCTGTGGGCAACGGGCCCGACGAGCCGCGGCGAGTCGGCGGCCCCGGGCATGTTCTGGCTGGACGGCGATTCGCTGCTGTGCGCCTGTCCGGATTGCCGCGCCCCGATGTCGGTGCGGCTGTGGCTGCTGGTCGCCGACTGTTGGCGCTGCCGGACCAGCATCGAGTTGACGGAAGAGCAGGAGCGGGAAGCGTTGCGGCTGCTCAAGCAACGCGAGGCGGCCGCCCGGCCGGCAGGTGGCCCCCCCGCGCGCCCGGCGCCGGTCGAGCGCTCGGCGCGGGTCGCCGACCCTGAGCGTTCGGCGCCGGTCTCTGACCCCACCGAAACGCCCGACCGCAGGTCTCCAGGGAATCGGGAGGCGACAGGTCAACCGAGTGGCACGGTCGGGAGACCGGCCACAGCGCCGGCGGGACCGGCCACAACGCCGCCGCTTCCGTCTGCGGTACCGTCGGCTCGCGCATCCTCCCCGTCGACCACCCCCCTGAACAGCCCGGCGCCGGCCGCCACGGGGCGGCTCGAAGCGACTTACAACGAACCTCGGCGACGGCTGGCGCGCCACCGGACACCCGGCGTTTGGCTGCTCCGGTTGCTGAAGGACAGTCCCGCGTGGCTGATCAGCCTGCTGATCCACTTGATCGTCCTGATGATCCTCGCGTTGCTGACTCCGCCGCGCGAGGACGTTCCGAACCACATTCGGTTGAACGCCATTGTCAGTGCCAACTGGCGGCGTCCCGGCCAGGAAGACATCGCCCATCCGGCCGACGAAGTGCGGTTCGAACTGCCGGTGCCGGAGAAAGTCGATCTGCAGGACCGCCGGACGCGCGAGACGGTGATCCGCGCCGATCAAGAAGCCCGCGAATTGCGTCTGGTCGACACGGCCGATCCGAACTTGCCGGAGATGGAGCGGCTCAAGCTCGAGATCGGCAGCGCCGACGGCAGCAGCGTGGCCATCGCCGCGCGCGATCCGCGGGTTCGCGTCGAGATGATCCAGCAAGAGGGCGGTACGACGCTGACCGAGGCCGCCGTGGCGCGCGGGCTCCGCTGGCTGGCCCAGCAGCAGCAGCCCGACGGGCGCTGGCGGCTGGACGGCGGCGTGCGGAGCGATTCGGCCGCCACGTCACTGGCCCTGCTGCCCTTCCTGGGCGCCGGCCAAACGCATCTGACCGGCCGGCACAAAGAGACCGTCGCTCGCGGCCTGCGCTGGCTGGTCAGCCAGCAGAAGCCGGATGGCGACCTGCGGGCCGATTCGTCGGGCAATACGGGCATGTACGCCCACGGCCAGGGGGCGATCGTCTTGGGGGAAGCCTTCCTGATGACCGGCGATGAGGCCCTGCGGCAGCCGGCTCAGAAGGCGATCGAGTTCATCGCCGCCGCCCAGTATACCGATGGCGGCTGGCGGTATGAGCCCGCCACGGAGCTGCGTGGCCGCGAGCAGCGGGGCGACACCAGCGTCGTCGGCTGGCAGCTGATGGCCATGCAGAGTGCCCGGGCGGCCAAGCTGCACGTCCCCGCGGAGAGCTTCGAGTTATCCAGCCATTTCCTGGACAGCGTCCAGCGCCGCGACGGCGCGGTGTATGGGTACCAGCCCGGGCACCAGCCCACGCCCGCCATGACGGCCGAGGCCCTGCTGTGCCGGATCTACCTGGGCTGGACCAAGTCCGATCCGCCGCTGATGGAAGGCGTCCGCTGGCTGCTGGACGAACACCCCCCGGCGGCCGACCGCCCGAACGTGTATTACTGGTACTACGGCACCCAAGCCCTGCATCACGTGGGCGGTGCAGAATGGGAGCGTTGGAACTTCCTGATGCGTGACGCGCTGGTCAGCACCCAGGAAACGCGCGGCGCGGCCGCCGGCAGCTGGGACCCGCGCGGCGAGCATGCCGCCGCGGGCGGCCGCCTGTACATGACCTCGCTGGCCGTCTGTACGCTCGAAGTCTACTACCGCCACCTGCCGATCTTCCGGCAGATCGACGTCAAGTGAACTGGGTGCGTGCCACCGGTCACAGCAGCGGGCCGAGCAGCCGGGCGGTGTTTTCCTTGAGCCGCTGCAGGCCCGAAC
>CAIYOB010000666.1 GCA_903927685.1 uncultured Planctomycetaceae bacterium | reverse complement strand
CATCGCAGGCAGCCTGCCGCCCACAATCGTGGACGGCGAGGGACGACAGCGATCTGGGGTTCGACGTGGGAGACGATGATGCGACAGACTGCCTGCAAAACGATCTCGTGGCTGGCGATGGTGGTGGCATGGTGGGTCTTCGTGGAGGCGGATGCGTGTAGTGCGGAACCGCCGAAGAAGACCCGGGTGGATTTGACGACCAAACCGCTGCTCGAGCAGTGGTCGGCGGCCAAGGCGGCCGAGTACCTGGACCTCCGGGCCAACGCGGATGAGGGCACCAAGTGCCTGAATTGCCACGCGACCTACGCGTACCTGCCAGCCCGGCCGTGGCTGCCGGCGCCGGGAACGATTCACGCCCAACGACGGAAGGCGACGGAAGACTGGGCAGCGGGCCTGCTGAAAGAGGCGTGGTCGCCGGACGTGACCGGGGACAAGCCGGTGGTCAGGAAGATCGAGCGGCGGATCACGGAGGCCCTGCTGAACGCGACGGTCTTGGCTCAACATGACGCAATTACGACCGGCAAGCTGCAGGGCGTGACGCGCGAGTCGCTGGACTTGATGTGGAAGCTGCAGCGGGCGGACGGCGGCTGGCACTGGCTGAAGACGACCGAGCCGCCCTCGGCGACGGACGACCACTACGGGGTGACGATGGTGGCGATCGGCGTCGGCCTCGCGCCGGAGGAATATGCGAAGACCTCGGCGGCTCAGGCCGGTCTGCAGAAGATGCGGGCGTATTTGACGGCCCATCCGCCGCAGCATACGCACCAGCGGCAGAGCGGCTACTGGTACACGCGGTCGCCGAAGATCAATGACGTGTTGAGCACCTATGCAGGGAGTGCCTATGTGGTGATGGCCCTGCACGCTGGCGGGGAGAGACCCTGAAAAACGTAATCGAAAGCAGGCGTTGAGAAGGTAACAGCTGGCGATCAGGGCGTCCAAGACGTGTTGAAGCTGTGTCAGCCGAAGCCTTGGCTTCTGGGTCGATCTGGGCGCCGGCAAAGGTCAGTTCGCGATCCCCTTGATCGAAGCCACCGGCAATCCCGTCGTGATGCTGACCGAATGCCGACGCAATGTTCGAGCGACTCAAGCTCGCCTGGTAAGGAAATCGGCGAATCGGTTGTTCTTCGTCGTCGGAGTCGCCGAGTCCCTACCGTTCCCCGGCGGCAGGGGCGACTTGGTGGTCAGCCGGCCCCCTTCGGGTTCACTGCGCCGCGTTGGACCGCGCGGGCGACGACGCTGAAGCGTGATGATGAAGACGGCTCTCGTCGCCGCTGGAGGCAACGGCTGCAGGATGCTCCGGGGTTGGCCAGGTCGCATTGCCGCGGCCCGGGCGTCTTTCGCCGGAGGACATCGGTCGCTTGGCCAGCCGCCCCAGTGCTTTGGGGCGGGCGAATTGCATGCCGGTCCGCGTCGAAGTCGTCGGCACGAACCGGAAGCGGGGTGCCTGACTCGCGCTGGATCCTGGTTGCGTCGGCAGCCTGGGGAAGGTTAGTATCGTTCGAGAAGTAACTGTCCGATTCCGATTGTCGCCTTTCGCTCCGCGAAAGGACGTTCTTTCGCGGAGCGAAAGACGACACTTATTCCTCGAACGGTGCTTAGGTGAAAGATCAGCGTTTCGCGTTCCGAGTCATGGCCCGTTGGACGGCTTGTCCCATATCGGCAGGGCTCTCCGCCACCTCGATGCCGGCGTCGCGCAACGCGGCGATCTTTTCCGCGGCGGTGCCCTTGCCGCCGGAGATGATCGCCCCGGCGTGCCCCATGCGTTTCCCCGGCGGCGCCGTGCGGCCGGCGATGAACGCCGCCACGGGCTTGGTGACGTGCCGCTTGATGTAGGCCGCGGCCTCTTCCTCCGCCGAACCGCCGATCTCGCCGATCATCAGGATGGCCTCGGTCTGCGGATCCGCTTCGTACAGCTTCAGCAGATCGATGAACGAGGTTCCGACAATCGGATCCCCGCCCAGACCCACGCAGGTGCTCTGCCCCAAGCCCAGGTTCGTCGTCTGCCAAACGGCCTCGTATGTCAGCGTGCCGCTGCGGCTGATCACCCCCACGCAACCGCGGCGGTGGATGTAGCCGGGCATGATGCCGATCTTGCATTCCTCCGAAGTGATGATGCCGGGGCAATTGGGGCCGATCAGCGTCACGTTGTTCCGCTTGACGACATCGTACACATGGATCATGTCCAGCACCGGGACGCCTTCGGTGATGGCGACGACGACCGGGATGCCGGCATCGACGGCCTCCAGGATCGCATCGGCCGTGTACGCCGCCGGGACGAAGATCATCGTCGCGTTGGCGCCGGTCTGCGCGACCGCCTCGCTGACCGTGTCGAACACGGGCACGCCTTCGACGGTCTCGCCCGCCTTGCCGGGCGTGACGCCGCCGACAACCTTGGTCCCATACTTCAGACAGCCGCTCGTGTGGAACGCGCCCGCCTTGCCGGTGATGCCTTGACAGAGGACACGCGTGTCCCGGTTCACTAGAATACTCATCCGATTTGTCTCCTCGACTTACCCCGCCGAACCTGCTGCCGCAAC
Source organism: uncultured Planctomycetaceae bacterium (assembly GCA_903927685.1). The sequence continues at coordinate 42,547 of CAIYOB010000666.1, read as the reverse complement.
AACTTTCCGAGCCGCGTCGGTCAGTCCGTCGGCGGTGATGATGTCCACGCCACTCTCTGCCAAGATCTTCCGGCCTTCTTCCACGCGGGTGCCTTCCAGTCGCACGACCAGCGGCACGTTGAAGCCCACGGTCTGGTAGGCTTCCAGGATCGCGGCGGCGATCGTCGTGCATTGCATGATGCCGCCGAAAATGTTCACCAGGACGGCTTTCACGTTGGCGTCCGACAGCAGAATGCGGAACGCTTCGGTGACCTGCTCGGCGTTCGCCCCGCCGCCGACGTCCAGGAAATTCGCCGGCTCGCCGCCATGCAACTTGATGATGTCCATCGTGCTCATGGCCAGTCCGGCGCCGTTGACCAGACAGCCGATGTTGCCGTTCAACTTGACGTAACTCAGGCCGGCCTGGCCGGCGCGGATTTCGGCCGGTTCTTCTTCGGCCAGGTCGCGCAACTGGGCCAGATCCGGATGCCGGAACAAGGCGTTATCGTCAAAGGTGATCTTGGCATCCAGCGCGACCATGTCGCCGCGTCCGGTGATCACCAGGGGGTTGATTTCCGCCAGGCTGCAGTCGTAGCGGACAAAGGCTCGGCACAGAGCCTGCATGAACTTGGCGGCGCTGCGGACGCTGCCGCCCTTGATCTGCAGTTGCTGACAGAGCTTGCGAACCTGGTAATCCTGCAGCCCCACCTGCGGATGAAAATGCTCCTTGAAGATCTTTTCCGGCGTCTCGGCGGCCACCTTCTCGATCTCCACACCGCCTTCGCTGGAAACCATCAGGACCGGCTTGGCCGCCGCACGGTCGACGACGATCCCCAGATACAACTCGCGAGCGATATCACAGCCTTCCTCGACCAGCACTTGGCGGACGACTTGCCCGGCCGGTCCGGTCTGGATGGTCACCAAGCGGTTGCCGAGCATTCGGCCGGCTGCAGCGGCCGCTTCCTGGGCACTGCGAACCAGTTGGACGCCGCGCTGTTCGGGAGCCTCTTGAATCTGCCCTTTCCCGCGGCCGCCGGCATGGATCTGGGCCTTGATCACGGCCACCGGACCGCCCAAGTCGGTAAATGCTCGGGCCGCGTCGTTGGCCGTTGTCGCGACGACGCTGCGCAAGACAGGGACACCGGCTTCGCGAAGGATCTGCTTGGCCTGGAATTCGTGGATTTTCATTGGGAGCATCCCACTGTGATGGTCAGGAATCCGCTTGCTATGAGAACTCGACAAATTACCGGAAGTCGGGCCGGAAAGAAAGGGCACCCGCCCCGTAAACGCATTTCCACTTCAGACGCACAACTGTTTCAAATACGCCACCGCCGCCGCGATGTCCGCTTCGGCGTTGCGGGTGCCTTCTCGTTGAATGGTCAAATAGCCCCGATAACGCTGCTCTTCCAGGATGCCGAGCAATTGCGGGAAGTCGGCGACGCCGTCGCCCAGTCGCGTCTCGACACCGCGTCCTTGGGAGACGTCCCGAACGGCATCCCGGGCATGGACATGCTGGACGAATGGCCCCAACGCTTGCAGGGCTTCGCGGGGCGAGTGCCCGTTCATGATCAAGGTCCCCGGATCGAAGTCGACGCCCAACGAGCCGGCCGGCAGGGATCGGACCAGCCGAGCCAAGTCCTCGCCTCGCTCCGCTCCGGTCCGCGCACACAGCGTGGCTCCCACCCGTTGTCCGTGCCGACCGATGTCCGCCAGCGTCTCGACCAGCAGCGCCCAATCCGGATCGTCCTCGGCTTCCGGCACGCGGCCCACGTAGTTCACAACCACCGAGCAGCCCAGCTTGTACGCGACACCCAGGACTTGCTTGGTCGCATCCACGCGACGGCTCAACTCGTCCCGCACCTGGTAGCCGTAACGAGTCTGGAAGCTGACTGCGCAGACCCGCAGTTGATAGTCATCCAACAGCTTGCGGATCTCGCGAATGCCTGTCTGCGTCAACTCGGCCGGATTGATCTCGCGCCGCGCGTCGATCTCGACGGCGCCGGCGCCCAAGGCGGCCGCTTTCGCCACGGCCGGGCGGAACGGCAGCCCCAGACTGGCCAACGGGATTCCGATTTTCAATTCCAACACGGGTTTTCCTTCCTTCCAGAGGCCACTACAGTAAACGACCAGCGGCACAATTTCAAAGGGCCTTCCCGGGAGCTGGAGCATGATTCCCCTGCAAACCGTCTGTGAATTCTTGGAACAATTCGCGCCGCTCCAGTTGGCCGAGGACTGGGACAATGTGGGATTCTTGGTTGGAGATCCGCAACGGAGCGTTCGCCGGATCATGACCTGCCTGACGGTGACGCCGGCGAGCGCCGACGAGGCGGTCGCCGAAGCCGCCGACCTGATCGTCACGCATCATCCCATGCCCTTCCGGCCGCTCAAGCGATTGACGACGGACAGCACGCCCGGACGACTGCTGCTGCGTCTGATTCGCGCGGACGTAGCCGTCTTCAGTCCGCACACCGCGTTCGATTCTGCGGCCGCCGGGATCAACCAGCAGCTGGCCGAGGGCCTGGGACTGGCGGATCTCACGCCGTTGATCGCCAAGCCGAGCGCATCGCCGATCCTCGGGGCGGGGCGTTTCGGAACGTTCGCGCACCCGGTGGCGCTGGGCGAATTGGCCGGACGGCTCAAGGCGTTTCTTGGGCTCGGCGGGTTGCACGTTGTGGGCGGCGCCGACCAGTCGTGCCGCCGCGTAGCGGTCGCCTGTGGTGCGGCCGGCGAGTTTCTCGAACCGGCCCGGCAAGCGGACTGCGACACCCTGGTGACCGGCGAAACCACGTTCCACACGTGCCTCGAAGCGGAAGCCCGCGGGATCGCACTTCTGCTGCCCGGGCATTTCGCCAGCGAGCGGTTTGCGGTCGAAACCCTGGCGGACCAGTTGGCCGCTCGCTTCCCTGCGCTAACCGTCTGGGCCAGCCGGCAGGAGCGTGACCCGCTGAGTTGGGTATAGGGAGTAAATCGAAGAGTGCCGAAGTAGCGATGTCGCGGAGACAGAAAGCCAGAAAATCGATGGATCCGTGACGCGCAACCGCGAGATGATTTCGAATGACTTAGCGGTCCTCAGGCGATTCGGCGATCCAATCCCCGACGTTCGCGTCGAAGACCCGCGGCGGCGCGTCCTTGGCCCGCATCCGCACCGCGGTCACGGTGACGCCCAAAGTGCGATCATCTTTGGAATTCGGATCGATTTCGCGGGGAATCCAGCCCCGGCAGCGAAGTTCCAGCACGACTCGGTCCGTGGGAGACGGAGGCAACTGGACGACGACCTGCCTTTCCGTCGGCGAAAAGGCCGCCAGCCGCTGGTCCGCCAGATACAGCCCGGCTTCCGCGTCTTCGGCCGGCTTGGGCATGGAGATCTCGAGTGTGAGTTCGTAGGACGTGCCGGGCACGACCGGCAGGCTGAGCTGGGAATTGGGGGCAGACCAACGCATGCCGCGGAACGACTCGCCGGCAGGGATCCGGTCGCGGCCGTGCCAGCCGCGCAAGTACGCTCCATCGCCCGGCGACCCGATTTCAATCCGGTAATTCACGCGAGCCTCCGGCGCCGCCTCCAAGGGATTCGTCTCGTTAGCCAACAGCTGGACGCGCTGGCCCGCGCGGTTCTCGGCACGGAATCCGCCCTGAGCCTGGTTCCCCAGCAGGATCGCCGAACGGACTTGCTCAGCGACCTGCACCTGCGTCCCGTCGGCCTCGAAAGTGCAGCCCTGCACGATCGCCTTGCCGGCGTCCAGTTGAATCGCCGGCGAGCCCTTCTGGTGGTTGTCCCAATGGACGAAGTGGCAGGCCGTGGCGGTGAACTGGCCGAAGGGACTCCGCATCCAGACGCAACGGTCGATCGGTCCCCAGAAGGAACAGTTCGTGAGACTCACCTTGCCCTCGGCCTGCGGGGCGATCTCGACGCAGACCGAGTCCTGGCTGCCCCAGCGCCCCACGAACTCGCCGTTGGTGATCAGCAAGCCCGGGGCCTGGGCCTGTTCGACCAGCACCGCACGGCGGCACGAGTCGGCGCCCAGCCCCAGGAAGTTCCCGTTCGTGCTGCCGGCTTTGGACTCCGAAAACTTGTATCCGACGCCGTACCCAAAACAGAACGTATTCGAGACGTAGTGCCAGTCGGTCCGCGCCAATTCAAAGGCCACGCCCTCCGTGTTGACCCATTTGCAGTAGGGATTGTCCGGTTGATAGGCGACGCCGAAGGGCCAGAAGTGGATGTTCTCGATGTGGCCGATGTCGTAGCATTCGTCGACGAACAGACCGCGTTTGCTGGGATAGCCGGTCACGTTCCGGACCAGGTGCCGCGCGGCGCGGACCAGCTTGATGGCTTCGTAGGAATTGAGGAAGCAGCACTCGCAGACGCCGACGTTCTCGGTGTTCTCCGAGTAGACGGTGGGCGGATAAGGCACGGGCGGCACGTCGGTCTGCTTCCACTCCGGATACATGACGACAAGCCCGGCGATGGCCGAATTGCTGCCCGCCAGGCGAATCAGCGGCGGCCCCTGTTCCGCGCCGCGCCCGGAATAGGCCAGGAGTGTGGTTCCATCGGGAGCTTCCGTCATATTGGCCTTGGTCGGCGGAACGCGGTACGTCCCCTGCAGCGTGACGCCGCGCGGAACGGACAGCGTTCCCTTGAGCAGGAACGAGCCCGACGGAAGTTCGACGATTCCGCCGCCGGCCTGGCCTGCGGCGTCGAGGGCCTGCTGGATGGGGGCGGTGCAATCGACTTGGCCGTCTCCCACCGCCCCCAGCTGGACCGCGCTGAACCGCGTGGGAGACTCCGCGGCGGCGGCGGGGCGAACGAGGAGAACGAGGGCCAGAACGAGCAGGGACAAGCGACTTGTGGACATGGTGGCGAAGCTCCTTGCGGTGCGTGGTGGGGTGATTCTCAAACGCGGCTCAGTCTCTGTCGACCGCCAGCCATTGACTAGCGTTGGCGTGGCACACTTTGCGGATCAGCGGGGCGAGCAGCCGGTCGTCGCCGGGCAGCGTGCCGGCTTGAACCTGGTCGCCCAGCCAGTCGCACAGGATCCGGCGGAAGTACTCGTGGCGAGCCAGCGACAGCAGGCTCCGCGAGTCGGTGGTCATGCCGATGAACGTGGACAGCAGACCGTAGCTGGCCAAGGCATCCAGGTGCTGGCGGATACCCAACGCATGGTCGTTGTACCACCAGGCGGGCCCCAGTTGGAGCTTGCCGCGCACGCCGTCTTCGGCAAAGGAGCCGGTCACGGTCGCCAAGGCGGCGTAATCGGCCGGATTCAGGGGATACAGAATCGTCCGCGGCAGGCAGCCGGCCTGTTCCAAGTCGTCCAGGAACCGGCACAGCCCGGAGATGTCGCAACTCGGCCCGATGGTGGCGTAGCCGCCCGCGGGACCGGCCAGTTGCCGCAACCTGGTGCTGGTCTGACGCTGGGCGCCGATGTGCAGTTGCAGAATCCAGCCGCGTTGGGCGTATTCGCGAGCGAGCACGCTCAGCGCTGGCGAGTCAAACCGGGTGACCGCGTGGTCGGCCAGCCGGCAGCCCCGCTGCTGAAAAAAGTCGAGCCGTTCGGCCAAGCGGGCGTGATCCAGCGCCGGATCGTCGTCGACGCGGAGCGACGGCAGCACGCGGGTCGCGAATCCCGATTCGGCCAGTCGCGCATGCGCGTCGAGATCGTCCTGGAGCCGGTCCGAGGTGCAAAGGTACGCGACGTTGGCTCGGGCGATCAAGCCCCGCGCGAAACAGTCGGCGGCCTGCAACCGTTCCTGGCAGACGTTCCAGATCCGCGCCGCGGACTCCGGCGAGAGCAGTTCGTCGATGTCGAAATGGCGTTTCAGTTCGAGCGCCGTCCAGTGGAACAGCGGATTGCCCAACGTCTGCGGCACGATGGCCGCCCAGGCGTCGAACTTGTCGCGGTCCGTGGCGGCGCCCGTGATCAACCGCTCCGGCACGCCGGCGATCCGCATCGCCCGATGCTTGTACGGGTCCGTGGCGATCCACAATTGCGTCAGATTCTCGAACCGGCGGTCGTCGGCCAGGTCGTGTGGATCGAGATGATTGTGATAGTCGATGATCGGCAGCCCGGCGGCGAATTCGTGATACAGCCGCCGGGCCGGCGCGGTCTTCAGCAGGAAATCGTTATGCAGGAATTCGCTCATGGATGGTCGTGTCCAACCCCGGGAACCGCGGGGTGCCGGGCCTGGTCTCTAGCGATCCTCCGCCAAGTACATTTCGCCGGGACCCAAGCGGTCGTACCAGCTGAACTTCAGCACCACCGAGGTAATGCCGAAGACGGCCAGGCAAGTCCCGGCACGACCCCATTGCTGGAGCACCACGTAGATCGGCAAGGCCACCATCGCCGTCTGCCACACCAGCCCGACGGCCAGGTTGAACACGTCGCGGGGGAAATCGCGGTTCCGCTCCAAGTCCGGCAGTTCCTCGCGCAGTTTGCGGTAGATGGGCCCCCACCAGCCCCACGGCCGCACCGTGCGGTAGAAGCTCTTCAATGTCTCTTCGCGGTCGGGCGGCGTCAGCAGGCAGCCGCTCAGGGACGCGGCCGTGCTGATCGCCAGGATGGACCAGAACAGGCTGACCGGATGAATGCCCGGCACCAACGACGGCAGGGCCAACGCGGCGGCCGTGCCGGCCAACATTCCGGCGAAGAAACCAAACCCATTGAACCGCCACCAGTGCCACTTCAGGACGTTCGGCGCCACAAATGCCGGGACCAGGCCGGAGACGATCCACTCGGTGATGGAGTGGACGCCCTGCGTCGCGTAGCCGAACAGGATGCCCAAGATGATTACGCCGATCGAAGTCCCATAGCCCAAGGTCACCAGCCGGCGCGGCGTGGCGTTGGGGTTCAGATAGCGTTTGTAGATATCGTTGACCACATAGGCGGCGCCGGAATTGACCGTCGAGACGAAGGTGCTCATGAACGCAGCCAGCAGGCCGGCCAGGATCAGTCCCTTGCAGCCGACCGGCACATAGCTGCCGCCCTGGATGACCTTGGGCAGGACCGCCTCGACCTCCGCGCGCGCCGTTTTCACTTGGGCCTTCTGCAGCTTGACCGCCAGCGGCTCACCGTCCTGCAGCGCCTCGGCCTGCAGCTTTGCGGTCTGCTCCGCTTCCACGCGGTTCAGCGCCTGCTGCAGGTCCGGCTGGAAGAACACGATCGCGATGACGGTGATGCCGCCGATGAACAGGAAGCGGGGCAGCAGCGAGGCCACGCACATGACCATGTTCTCCAGTGCGGCCTCGCGCGGACTGCGGGTGGACAGGACATGCTGGATGGCGTAGTTGGGCGTCGGGCCGGCCATGCTGACCAGCACGCCCTTGAGGAACAGCATGCTGATGAAGAAGCCGAACAGCGCGTAGCCGTCGCCCCCGTGGGCCACGGGAGCCTGGATCTTGGCGTCCAAGGCCGGCAGGCCGCGCTCGGCCCAGTGATGATCGATCTGCAGCCCGAAGAACAGTTGGTCCCAGCCGTCCGGCACGTTGGCCGCAATCTGCTCCGGCGTCGTCTGCGCGATCGCCACCCCGGCGATCACCAGGGCGGCCACGACGATCAGCGAGAACTGGATCAGGTCGTTCAGCACCACGCTGTACATGCCGCCCACCACGCAGTAACTGCCGGTGATCAGCAGGATCACCGTGGCGTAAACGTCCGCCGCCGGCAGCATCGCTCCGCCCAGCCAGGCGGGCAAGGCGATCAACTCGCCCCACGGCAAATAGGGAACGCAGAATTGCCCGATGCCGCGAAAAGCATAGCTGAGGAACCCCACGACGCTGACCAGCGCGTACAGCACCACACTGAGGTAGCCCAGTTCCGCGCCCCAACCGTAGCCGAACCGCGTCCGCATCCACTCGGCGCCGGTCAGCACGTTGGATCGCCGCACCCAGACGCCCAGGTACATCATTCGGAACAGCACGTTGAACAGCGGCCAGACCCACAACAGCCAGACCGCCTTGACGCCGTACACGTACAGCATCATCACGAACCACATCGTGCCCGTGATGTCGATGCCGCTGGAGCCGTGGGCGATCCCGATAATCCACCAGGGCAGGCTTTTGCCGGCCAGGAAATACGATTCGCTGCTGCGCGACGCCCACTTGGCGACTACCCAGCCCACGGCGATCATCACCGCGAGATAGACTACGATGATACCGATGTCCAACGGGTGCATAAGTTCCTCCCAGGCTCGCCAAGCTGCCGCCCTCACCCAGGGCAACGCCGCAAATGCTGGACGAGGTCGTCCAGGCCGCAGGTCGCGACGGCACAGTACTTGTCGCCGCCGCCGTAGTACACAAACAGCGTGCCGTCGATCACCACGGCGCCGCAGGGAAAGCAGACGCCGCGATAATAGCCCTCGATCTCGTAGTCCATCTCGGGCTGCATCAGCCAATCAGGCGTGCGATGCAAGACGCGGCGAGGATCCTCCAGGTCCAAGAGCAGCGCCCCCAGGCGATAGAACTTGTCCGGCCCGACGGCATGGTAGATCGTCAGCCAGCCGTGCTCGGTCTTGAGCGGCGGCGTGTTGATCCCCAGCTTGGCCGTCTCCCACGGGTACTTGTTCGTGATCAGCAACTGGCTCTCGCGGAACCCCAGCAGGTCGTCGGCCAACGAGATCCACGCGCTGGCATGCTCGACGCCGTACCGCGGACCGACCCACTCCAGCGGCCGATGCAGCATCACGAACTTGCCGCCCACCTGTTCCGGAAACAGGATCACGTCGCGGTCGTCCAGCAGCGGATCGGTCAGCCAACCGGCGCGAATCCAGGTCTGGAAATCCTGCGTCAACAGCAAACCCGTCAACGTCGCGTTGCTCCGCAGATAGCGAGGAAACTCGGGCGGGCACGCGGGCCGCCGATACTGTTGCTCTTTCGGGATCCAGAACTGGCCGAAGGGGTAGTGCCGGCAGGCGTAGGTGATATAGAACCAATCGCCGATCTTGACCATCCGCGGATCTTGGATCGTGGCTCCGTCGAACCCTTCCACGCTTGGATTCAAGACCGGCTGGTCGGACACCCGCTCGAAATGGTAGCCATCCCGGCTCTTCGCCAAGCCGAAGTAGCACTTGTACTCCGGCCCGGACTCGGCCGCGCGATACAGCAGCAAGACTTCGCCCGCCCGTTCGTCGTACCAGGCGGCCGGATTGAACACGGCCAAGTCCTCCCAGGGGTGCTCCGGGTGGGGTGAAAGGATCGGATTGCCTGGGAAACGGTCTAACTTCATCGTCGTTTACTCCTGTCGCGCCTGTTCCAGGACCTCGTCCGTTCGCTTCAAGGTCGCCGAGATGTTCAGCTTTTTGCAGCCTCGATACCAGTTCTCCCATTCACCGCGGCAGTAGTCCCGGGCCAGGTCGGAGATCCCGGCGAAGACGGCCGCCGCTTGCTCCAAGTGCGCCACGCACTCGGCCCGGTCTCCCAGGTCGAGCGCTTCGTGGGCGACCAGTACCTGCTCCAGCCAATGGCAGGTCACCACCATGAAGGCGCTTTGGTAGATCAGATTGTCGCGCAGGAAAGCCGCCTCGTGGTCCGCCAGTTTCGCCTCCGCCGCCCAGGCGTGCAGCAGCACCAGTTCCAGGCTGGCTTTCTGAGCCGCCAAGTGCTTGAGCGTCTCGCGTCGCCCCAGGCTCCGCGGGTGCATGTCGTTCAGCCCTGCCCAGAAGGCGTCGCCGCTCGCCGCCGGAGCGCCGGCGGTCGGGGCCTGTTCCCGCGTCACCTGCCGGACCGGTTCGGGGCTGGCGCCGCGGCCCATCGTCTTGGCCTTCAACTTCTTGGCGATCTGGCCGAGGGCCGAATTGCCGGCCGCGAACATCTGGCCGTCCATCAGGAACGGTACCTGCTGGTCCGGGTGGATCTGCCAGGCGTTGAAGTAGATCCGATAGGCGTTGGCGATCTCGTCCTGGCGCTGCGAGAACCTGGCCCGCACCCAGTCCGCCAGCCAGGCATCCGGATCGAACGACTCCAGCCGCCACGTCATCTTGGCCGTCGCTTCGATGCCCAGCACGAATTCGCGGAGGTTGCTGACGTTGAAAATGGCGTAGGTCCCGGCGCCGTTTTGGACGGCGGCTTGGAGACACTCGAAGGTCTTGTGCGGCGACGCCACTTGGGCCAGGTGCGGACCGGAGCCGATCAGCCCGTGGTGGTAGTACACGCCGTACGAATTCTGCGGATGACGGGGCGTCGAGTAGAAATCCGGCTGCCATTTCCAGCCCGGCGAGTTGTCGGCGAAAACGATGATCGTGCCGTCCGGGATGGTCAGCAGGCGTTGCTGGTTGAGCGAGGATCCTTCGGCCCACAGCGTGGTGGACGTGTACCGCGGCTGCCGCGGGCATACTTCGTCCAGGATCTGAACCTGAGCCGCCATCGCCTCGGAGATCAGCCGCCCCCGATCCGCGTCCGATTGAGGCGTCTGCGGATCGGCCAGCCACATCGGCCGGTCGGCGATGCCGCGCAAGCCAAGCTGCCAGATGACGTTCGGGTAGGCCGCCCACTTCTGGGCGTAGACTCGCCAGACCTCGCGGACTTCGGCCGGATGGCTGAAATACGAGTACTTCAGGTCCCGCCCGCGCTGTTTCCAATAGTTGAAGTAGGCGAACGCGCTGACGCCCAGCGGCTCGACATGATGCTGCGACAAGAACACGCCCCGCCGGGCGCACTCCTCCAGCAAAGCCTCCTCGGGCGGATTCAGGATGTCCACGAAGCTGGCCGGGATGATCAGATTGAAGCGGCTCCGCACCAGCGCCTCGGCCACGGCGCGGATCACGTCGCGGTTAACCACCTGGGCGTAAAAGGGGTAGTCAATATGCCGTGCTCCGCCACTTTCCTGCCACTCGGTCAGCAGGTCCTCGTCGTTGATGAACCAGCCGCGGAACCGGAACGTCGGCTCGGCGGAAACGAGTTTCACCGCGTCCCACTCCAGCGTTGGGCGCGGCTGCGGCGGGCGCGAGGCCCAGAAGTACAGCGGGTCCACGCCCAGGTACTGCTCGATGAACGCGTACAGGCCGAACATCGTGCCCCGTTCGTCGCTGCCGGCGACAATCAGGCGGGAACCGATGCTCTCGACGCGATACGCCTCCCACTTGCCTTTCAGTTCGTCGCCAAAGCCGGGCGCGATCTTGTCCAGCAACGCCGCGGACTCCGGGCGGTTCAGCGACGCCAGCACGACCGCGCTGTCGCCATCGGCCAGCGGCAGAGCGCGGCCGGTGATCTTCTGCACGTCGCGGACGAGATCCGCCGCGGCCAGTTGGACGCATTCCGGCTCGCCGTCCGGGACGAAGACGGCGGCAACCTGGTCGGCCGACACCAGCGAAAAACCGGCGCCATGACCGGGCGCCACGAGCAGCAGCCAGCCGGCGAGGCTTCCCGCCAGCAAGGCGATCCTGTGGATCCCGCGGGAAGTCGTGTTCATCGTGTGGGTTCTCCGGGGAGGCTGGCCTGAATGGCACGAGGTTAAGGCCTGATGATTGCCTGGGTGGCTGTGGTCGAGTGCAGCGAGCCCACAGTTCGCGGGGATTCCGGGGGCTCGCTGCGCTCGACCCGGGCCACCCTTTCCTGGCTTCTTCGCTTAACCTCGTACCATTCGAGACTGGCCTCGGCATCACCCGCGCCGGTCGGGGTGCGAGAGGATGAGGCTACAGTTGGTGCCGCCGAAGCCGAACGAGTTGCTCATGCTCCAAGCCAGTTCCGCGGGGCGCGTCTGGCGGACGACGGGCAAATCGGCCACGGCGGGCTCTGGGTTGTCCAAGTTGATATTGGGGGCCAGGAAGTTATCGTTCAGCATCAGGATGCAGAAGATGGCTTCCAAGGCGCCGGCCGCCCCCAACGCGTGGCCGGTCATGGATTTGGTCGACGAAAACGGGGGCACTCTTGCACCGAAGACGGTGCGGATGGCTTCGATTTCCTTGAGGTCTCCGACGGGCGTGGACGTGCCATGCAGATTGATATAGTCGATCCGCTGGCGATCGACGCCCGCGTCCTGCAACGCCAGTTCCATGGCGGCGACGGCACCCACGCCATTGGGCGCGACCATGTCTTCGCCGTCCGAGGATGCCGCCGCACCCTCGAGGATCGCCCAGATCTTCGCTCCCCGCGCGACGGCGAAATCCAGACGCTCCAAGACCAGCACGCCGGCGCCGCCCGAAAACACGAACCCGTCGCGGTCCACGTCCAGGGGCCGCGACGCACGCTCGGGTTGGTCGTTGTAGGCGCTGGACAAAGCGTTCGCTCCATCGAACGCCGCAGCCGAGAGAATGTTCACGTCCTCCGCGCCTCCGGCGAAGATCCGGTCCTGGCGGCCGCTGCGGATCAGGTCCAGCCCGAGCATCAGGGCGTGCGCGGACGTCGAGCAGGCCGAAGTGACGCCGTAGGAATGTCCGTGAATACGGAAGATCACTCCGGCGTTTGCCGTGACCGACGAACCCATGATCAGCGGCACCTGGTAGGCGCCCACCTTGGCTCCGCCGCGCTTCTTCATGCGGTCGCTCAACGCGACCGCATCCATCACGCTGGACCCCGAGCCCGTCCCGAGGATAACGCCGGTTCGCGGATCCTGCACCTGCTGGTCGGTCAGCCCCGATAACTCGATGGCGTCCCGCATCGCGGTGCAGCCCAGCAGCGCAGCGTCGCACAGGAATCGCTCCTGCTTGCGATCGAACAGTTGGCGGAGCGGTTCCGGATCCACCCGCCCCGAAACCTGCGAGCGGAGTCCGCAATCCGCCCAGTGGGGCCGCCGGGAGACGATGCCCGAGGTGCCGGCCTGCAGGGCGGTCGAGTTCGCCTGGGGGCCCCTGCCCAAGGGGCTGACCAGGCCGAAACCGGTGATTGCCACGGTGGTCTGCGTCATGGATGGTACTCGTCGATGTCGTGTTGTGCCTGACTAAAACGCCGCTCTCTCCCCGATCAACACCGGCGCGTCGTACAACGGAATGTCCCGGTAAATGGTGGACTCGCCCGACGTCGTGATGCGATCGGCGGGAATAATGTAGATCCGACCGGAGACCAAGTCCACCCACACCGGTTCCTTGATCGCCAGCCCCTTGACCTCGACCTGTGCGGGCCGAGTTACAAAGGCATCGTCCGGCGTCCCCGAGTTGTCCCACAGGACGACCAGGTGCTGGCTGGTCTGCTTATTTCGGTACGCGAAACACGCCGTGGGTTTGTCATACGTCACCGTGATGGCGGGATCCGGGATCCGCTGCAGCGAGTCGTCGAACACGGCCACGGCGTTCTGCACGGAATAGTAGGCCAGCTTGATCCTCTCGACCTTCTTGTCGGCCGTCGCCCGCAGCAAGCCCTTGCGGTTGATCTCGCGGCCCGTGTGGTTGAAATCGCAGATCGTGAAGACCGCCGATTCGACGTCGTGCCCCAAGTCGCCCAGCATCCGCCGCAAGTCCCACTTGGCCTGGCTGAATTCCGTCCAGGGATGGTTGGACAGGGCGAACTTCGTCGCTTTCTCCGACGGGCAGCCGTTCTCCCCCTGCCGCATCCTCACCTTGTGTGAATACCGCGCCAGCGTCGCCTTCAGGGCCTCGACGTTCTTGTAGGAACTGTCCGGATTGAACGAGTAGCCGTGGTAGATGAACCAGTCGAAGAGATCCACCTTGCCCTTCTCCGCCAGGGCTTTCAGGCAATCCTCCAACAGCTTGGGGCTGGAACTGGCCAGCGACAACCCGGCAATTCGCGCGTCGGGGATCACGCGCTTGATGATCTCCGCCGTGCGGATATTGAACGCGGCGATGTCGTGGGGCTTGTGCTGCTTGTTGATGTCCGGCTCGTTCCACATCGCCCAGTCGCGGACTCGGCCTTTATACCGGGTCGCCATCGCCTCGACCCAGCGGTCCCAGGCCGCCAATGCCTGGTCGGACGTGGGGAAGCCGCCCGCCAGATCCCAGCCGCCGCCGCCTTCATAGGCCGGATTGCCATAGTCGGTTTCCAGCAGGATGTTCAGGCCACGCCCGCGGGCATCGTCGATGATCGTGTCCAGCCAGGTAAAGTCATACGTCCCCGGCACCTTTTCCGTCTTGGCCCAGCCGCCCTGCAAGCGGATCGTCTTGATGCCCAACGGCACCAGGTACTCCTTGTACTGCTGATAATCCGCAAAGTCGCGATCGAGGGTCTCGCAACCCAGCGTCCAGTTCGAGCCGGCGATCTCGTTCGCGCTGCGGGGGCGAATCGTCCCGATCTGCACCAACCCCGGATTCAAGGGCGTTTCGGCCCGCTGGGGCGACGCGTCGATCGGCGGCCCTGCCGTGGCCGCGTCCCACGCGGCACCGCCCACGACGACGGCCAACAGGCAGAGCGTCAGGAACCGCCGACTCGGCGAGGATCGTCGGCCACTACAACGCGGGAGGGGAAGCTGAAGACTCATGACGTACCCTTTCTCTCGATGGTTCCGGCAGCTGCTACACGCCGGACGAGGCCGGGAAGCCTCCATCCACGGGGACGGCAATACCCGTGACAAAGCCGGCACGCGCATCATCCAGCAGCCAGCACACGGTGCCCAGCAACTCCCGGGCTTCGCCAAACCGCTTCAACGGCGTATGGCCCATGACGTTCTGGCCGCGGGCGGCCAGGCCGCCGTTCTCGGTCAGCAGGATTTTACGGTTGCGCGGGTTCAGAAAGAAGCCGGGGGCGACGGCGTTGACGCGAATTCTGGCGGTGCTCGGATCTCTCACAGATTCAGCAGAGCCGGTAGACGGTTCTTCAGCGGGGTGGTTCGTGATTGGGATTTCCAGCAGATTCAGGGCGGCCAGCAGATTGGGACCTCGGATTCCCAATGCTCATGAAGAAAGAAACTTGTGTTTGCCTGTGGGCTGTGATGCTCTTGATCCAAACCACTTCGGGATCGCAACGATTACGAGTGAGGCTCTTGCGGCGGATCATCCATCAGTCCGGGGTACAACTTCTCGATGCACGCCGGGCAGATGCCGTGCGAGAAGCGGACGTCGGCGTGCTGAGAAAGGTATACCTCCACTTGATTCCAATAGCCTCGGTCATCCCGAATCTTCTTGCAGTTGCAGCAGATGGGCAACAGGCCGGTCAGCGTTTTCACGTGCGTCAGGGCCGCCTCCAGTTCGATATTCCTTTCGCGCAAGCCTTCCTCGGCCCGTTGGCGCTGGGCGATCTCCGATTGCAGGGCCGCATTCAGGCGGCGTAGTTCCTGCAGGTCTGTGAAGCGGGCGTGAGCGATAACCAGGGCTCGAGCCATCTCGCTGGAGCGAGGCGGCTTGACCAGGTAGGCGCTGACGCCCAGTCGGCTCGCCTGGGCGATCAACGCGGGGCTCTCATGCGCGGTCAGCCAGATGACGGGCGCAGGGGATTGGCTGAGAATGGACTCGGTCGCGCGCAGCCCCGCCTGCCGATCCTCGTGCCCTGTAACCGGATCGGGCATGACCAGGTCGATCAGTACGACATCGGGCTTGAGTTGGTCGGCCAGGGCGACCGCATCGGGGCCGTTGTAGACGCTGCCCACAACCGTATGCCCCAGACTGGCAATCATGGTCCTGACCTCTTCGTGAATCGCGGCGTCATCCTCGGCAATCAGCACGCGCAGCGAACTTGAGTCACCCATTGTCACTACCCCCCCTCGTATGGAGGTCATGGCACGGCTAGTCTGAAGGTCACGACAGCCGCCGCCCCGCCGTCATTGAAAATCTGCAGCCGTCCAGCGGGCAGGCTTTGGACCGCGCCCCGGATGAGCCGCAAGCCTACGCCCGCCCCTTGGCCCGCCAGCACGTGCGCCGGCCAACCGGGGCCATTGTCGCGGAAGGTGAGCGTGAGCACGCCGCTGTCCGGGGCCAACGTCGCTTGCAGTCCGATGCGGCTGTCGGAGCGATCGCCCAAGGCATATTTGACGGCGTTCATCGTCAATTCGTTGAGGATCAAGCTTAAGGTCGTGGCTTGCCCCGGGACGATCATTTGCTGACAACACGCGTCGGGTTGGAAGGACAGTTCGAGCGCCATGTTCTCACGGATGTGCGCCGCCGTCAACTCGCCCTGGACGACTTCCCGGCACAGTTTGTCCAGTCGCAATGGCCCCCAGAGCGAGGTAGACAGCAACGTGTGGACCGTCAACATCGCATCCAGGCGGGCTTGCATGTCCAGTAGCACCGCGAGTTCCGCGCCGCCGACGAATTGCTGGCGTTTCAACTGCAGGATGCTGCGGATGCGGGTCAAGCTATTCTTGACGCGGTGATTGACTTCGTCCAGCAATTCGGCTTTGATCCGTGCATCCGCTTGTGCCAGTTCGTTCTTCCGCGCCAACTCCGCCAGCAGGCGTTCCCGTTCCGCCGCCGAACGCTTGGCCTCGGTGATGTCCCGGGAAATGGTCGAAAACACGTCCACCTCGCCGCTGGCTGACCTGTGCGCCTGCAAGACCATCTGCACGGGTATCTCGCGGCCGTTCCGATGCAAGAATGCAGACTCACCTACCCAGAAGCCTTCGCGCACCGCCGTCGGCATGCATTGGTCGCGGAGCAGCTGGTTGATCGAAGGCGGATGGACATCTGAGATTCTGAACTGCGTGACGTCCTCGGTTTCCCCCAAGCCGCACATCTTCCGACCGGCCGTGTTGATAAAAAGGACCTGGCCAGTCCGGGCGTCACCATAGCCAGCGAAGTCGGGGGTGGCTTCGAGCATGGCAGCCAGCCTCTGCCGCTCGCCTTCCGACTGCTTCGCCTCCGCGAATAGCCGCCGATTGACCATCAGGGTCACGCTGGACGTGAGCAGCGCATTCAAGCCGACCAACAGCAGTATCAGGAACGAGTCCAGCGCACTGGACTTGAACAAGTCATTGCTCTCGACAGGCCACAAGTAGAGGTCAACCATTCTGGCGAGGTTCACCCAACCGTACAGAGCCAAGGAAACGCCGGTACCTCGGCAGATGGAACGAATCTCCGGGCGTACACCCAAAAATGCGATCAACGCACCCGCGAAAGAGGTAAGAGATAGGGCAACCGCGGAGTTGTAGAGGCGAACCAGCAGTTGGTCTTGGACGAAGGTGAAATAGCCGTGAACGGCAAGGTAGACAACAAAGCACGCCAGGAGCGCAAAATTCAATAGCCCTGGGCGTCTCTTCTCGACAAAGCTGCACAACCCCAGCGTGAAAAGCAGGAGACTGCCTATGATCATGCCGTTGCCCAGCACGATCGACGCCCAGTCCGGTATCAGGCCCCGCAGGGCAATGGCCCCTGAGCCTCCCAACTGCAAAACGCCGAAGCAGACCCAGTGTGTCAGACCGCGATATCTGGCGTGGTTTTGCCGCCACAACTCCAGCATGATCATGGAGCACAAGCAACTGATCACAAAATTCATTACGAACACGGTTCGAAGGTCAATTGCGATCATGGTTGCGAGTCCGCCATACGAACTACTCACCACCCGGTCCTTGCTCCCGCCGTGATGCTTGGCAAGGAAAAACTCCTCCGCACGGAGCGTCGGAAATGGAAATGTCGACGGGCCTGGATTCTGTATACACCTGTCCTATCGTACCGGCAATCACGGATGAGACTCGGCCCAAATAAAGCCGATCGCGATTGGCCCATGTTTGACAGGTCCGGCGGTTCTGGCTGGGCTAACTTGAATTCAACCGAGGTCACAGCTCCGCCGTCATTGAAAATCTGCAGCCGTCCAGCGGGCAGGCTTTGGACCGCGCCCCGGATGAGCCGCAAGCCCACGCCCTCCCCTTGGCCCGCCAGAACGTGCGCCGGCCAACCGGGGCCGATGGTCTTCGTAGTCCGAGCCCACTTGCCGCCGAGCGAGTGGCAGCGTGGCGAAACGACCGACCGAAGTTCTCCCCTACACTCCCAAAAGCCCAATCTTGTTCCGGCCAGCCACTCGCCGCATGGTATCACCCGGCAGGGGCCACGACAGGCCACGACACCACAACCGCTGCCCCTTCCACTTCAAGTCGCCCGGAGGCCGGCGGTGGTGGTCGCCCGTCGATTCGGTTTGGCGTCACCGCAGGTAAGTAGCCCAAGAGACGGGTGCGTGCTTGACCTCCATTTCGTGATCATTCACTGCCATCACCTGTTGGTCTGTGGTCACTGGTCCTTGGTCCGTTGTTCGCTGTCCCCTGCAACTGCCCCATGACCAGTGACCAATGACCACTCCCGCAGGGTGAGTTCCTGGAACGGCCCGAGTTGGACCTGGAGCGGCTGCAGATCCTCGACCCGCTGGACTTCCTGGCCGAGTTCGCTCAGCACGTTCCGCCGCAGGGCGAACACCTGATTCCTCGCCAGCCAGACCTGGGCCATGCTCATCAAGCGACTGGACGAGATCGCCCCGCTGGCCTGTCCCGAGCGCGGCGGTCAGATGAAAATCGTCGCGTACCGCTTGATCTCCCGGATCACGTCGTCCTCGGCCAGCCCCAATTCCCAAGCCGACCGCCGTCCCGACGAACTGCGCGAGGTGACCAGCACCCGCATCTGCCCGCTGAACAGCCGCCGCTTGTAGATCGGCAGGGCCAGGCTGTAGCCGTCGAACGGCGAGTCCACCGCATCCCGGTTGTCGCCGTACACCGGACACCACCGGGACATGGCGGCCCAGCACGGTTTCCGCACGCCGGAGGCGTGCCCGAGGAACGGCAGCCAGCGTGCGCGCGGCCTCTGGCATCCCTCTGGGAGGCACGGACTAGTCCTCCCTGCGTACCGGTGGTCGGCACTGCGATTGACCACCGGTACCCTCTGGGACCGCTCCGCGGTCAGTGCCCTCGGAGCAGCGACGCACGACCGCTCGGGGGCGAGACCGGCACCTGGGGCGACGGCACAGTCGACGGGTGCGCCGCGGCACAGCAAAGTGCCGGGGGCGCGGCGGGCCAAATATGCGGGCACAGTGATCCGGGTGGGACGGTACCCGTGTCATCCTCGATACCCGTCTTGCCGAGCGACTGGGTTGGATCGATAATTACCGTCCGGGCCGCGGTCCGGCGGGTCCGCCGGACGGAAGTCGGCCGCCACCAGGCCAACCGGATTCAGGAAAGGGTTCGACTTGCCGTACCAACGAGAGATCAGCCGCGACCACAAGGCTTGTATCCTGTTTCTCTTGGACCAGTCGTATTCGATGGTCGAACCGCTGGGTGGGACCGCGCACCGCAAGTGCGACGAGTTGGCCAAGGCGGTCAACGCGTGGCTGTACAACATGTCCATTCGAGCGTCCGGGAACGAGGGCGTTCGGGACTATATGGATGTCGGAGTGATCGGGTATCGAACCGACCAGCAGGCCAATCCGATCATCGGCCCGGCGCTCGTCGGGCCGCTCGCCGGACGGGAACTGGTCTCGATCACGGAGATCGGCAATTACCCGGCTCGGATCGATAGCGTGGTCCAGCGGATCCAGGATGAAGAAACGGGCGAGTGGATGGAGTTTCCTTCGGAGAGCCCCGTCTGGATTGACCCGGTGGCGGAGGGCAGCACGCCCATGTGCCATGTGCTGTACCACGCGTACCAGATCCTCAGCCAGTGGATCCAGCAGCATCCGGACAGTTTTCCCCCCATCGTGATTCACATTTCGGACGGTGAATCGCAGGACGGCGATCCCGTGCCGTATGCCGAGGCGATCAAGGGGCTGGCCACGTCGGACGGAAACGTGCTGGTCTTCAACTGTCATGTGTCGATGAGCCAGGCCCAGCAGATTGCGTTTCCGTCCACGCCCGCCGGACTGCCGGACGATCTGGCGCGCGTGCTGTTCAATATGTCCAGCGTGCTGCCGGAACCGTTCTATCGCAACGCGTTGACCGAGGGGATTCCGCTGTCGCCGGGGGCGCGCGGGATGGCGTTCAATGCCGACTTGGTGGTCTTGGTCAAATTCCTGGATATGGGAACCCGGGCAGCCGTTCAGCTGCGTTGAGCCCCATGTTGTTCGAACATCGCGCCTTCTGGCTGCCCAAAGACGTGCAGAACGCCCAGGCGTACGAAGACGCCTTTGACGTGGATGCGGTGCGCGGTTTGGCCGCGGTCTGCGACGGCGTCTCGTCGACCATCTTTGCCGGACGCTGGGCGGCGATCCTGGCCAAGTCCGTGGTGGCCGAGTCGCCGGACATCCACGACCCCAGTGCGCTCGAGGCGTGGCTGAAACGCACCCGTGACGCATGGTCCCAAGCCATCGACGAGAGCGCGCTGGCCTGGCACCAGAAACCCAAGCTGCTGGACGGGGCTGGAACCACGTTGCTGTGGATCGAACTGGCCCAACTGGATGCCGCCGGTGGCATGCCCAAGCCTTACCGGCTGCGGGCCTATTCCATCGGCGACTGCTGCTTGTTCCAGATCCGCAACGGCGGTCTGCTGCAGACTTTTCCCATCCAGGACAGTGCGCGGTTCGAGGACAATCCGCAGGTGATCCGCAGTGTCGCCAAACGCGGCGAACGGGCGGCATTCGAGGCCATGGAAACACTGTGCAATCCGGGCGATCTGATCGTGCTGGCGACCGACGCGGTGGCCAGTTGGACGATGCGTCAACTGGAGGCGGGGGCGACGATCGATTGGGACGCTTACTGGAACGCTCCGCTGGAGCAGTGGCAGCAGTGGCTGATCGGACTGCGGCAGCAGAACCAGATCCGGTATGATGATTCGACCGCGTTGCTGTTGCGCGTCGCCGGCGAATTGCCACGCATCCAGCCCGTTGCCAGGCAGCAGGAGGACAACCTGCTGGACGCCGCGGAAGACAAGCTGCGCGAGGCGGGAAAGTGGCTTAAAGGCTCACTGCGCAAGGGCTTGCGAGAATTGGCAGAAAGCAAGTGGCTGAAGGAGTCGGGCAAGAAGTGAGTACATGCCCGGCCGCTCCGCGTTATTGGATTGGTTGGTGTGAAATCGACAGGACCACTGTCCTGCGGAAGACAAGCTCGGTGGCAGCCTAAATTGCCTCCGCACGTTTACTTACGGATCACGGCTTGATGAAAGGTCGGTGAACGGGATGGCCGAACCCCTCTTTTATATCGATCTCTCCGAGGATGCCCGGGATTACCGGCATACCGCCTTGGAGCCCGGCCTGCCGCTGTTGGACCGGCAAGGCATGAATTTTGGCATTCTCCGCAAGTGGTTGGGCGAGTACATCGCCGAGCCCGAATGGCGGAACGAAAACGTCGTCGGTTTCTACATGACCGACGTCGATCGGGGGCGTTTGGAGGATGTCGATTGCCAGCCCGCCACCAAGGGCGAGCTCCAGAAGCTGTTTGCCCCGGACTTGGACACCCTGCGGGCCAAGATCAAGAAGATTCGCCCGGAATCGTCGACCGAGGAAATGGTGCTGCGGACCGTGCGCAAGCACTTTGCCGAACAGACCAACGACTTGGAAAGCAGCGATTACGACTCGTACTTCTTCAAGTGCCGCGCCGGCAAAGAGGAATGGCGGCTGCGCTGGTGCGTCGGCTATCAGCGGGCGGACTTGGAGCCGTTGCGGGCTCGGCTGTGGCGAACCCCGGAAGGCGACTTTCTGGGCGTCCGGCCGCCGGTAGGCGGCAAAGCCCGCAAGCGGAAGCGGACCGGGCCGCTGGATATCCTGACGTCGCCGTGGTTTGCCATCGCGATGTTGCTGCTGATCGGCTGTTTCCTGTACTTCAACCGCCCGACGCTGACGGTGACGCCCGCCGAAGCGAAGGTGCCCTTGGGCAGCCGAATTGAATACCAGGTCCAGGATCAGCGCTGGTTCTTCTTTCAGAACGATGTCACGGCCAGTGCGGTCCCACGGTCCGACAATCCCAGTGTCGTGGAGTTCGATCCGGGCGGCGCGGCCCAGGCCAAGAGCGTCGGCAAGGCCGTGGTCTCGTTCCTGCTGGGCAGCCGCGAGATCCGCGCCACGGTCGAGGTCGGGCCGCCGGAACCGCCGGACTCGCTGACCATCGAGCCGGGGACGAACGTCCGCGTCGCGATCGGTTCGACGTCGCAGCTCAAGGCCATCGGCCATTATGCCGGCGGCAACACGGCCGATCTGACCAACGCGGTCGACTGGGTCGAGTCGTCGGATAAGCGGATGCTGCTGCTGCCGGACAGCCAGAAGGGGCTGATCCAGGGCGATAGCGCCGGTACGACCAAGGTTGTCGCGGTCTTCCCGGGGGTCAAGGAGGATGGCTCGCAGGCCGAGGCGGCGGTCGCTGTGGAAGTGGTGGTGGCGGATTTCAAATCGCTCGTGGTCAGCCTGGAACCGGCCCAATTCGCCGTGGGCCAGAGCAGCCGGGTGAACGTGCGCGGCATTGACGCCACGGGGCAGGCGCATTCGCTGGTCGGGTCGTCGCTGGTCAAACTGGCGGTCGATCCGCCGACAGCCGCGCGCGTCGACAACGAGTATCTGCTGGGTCAGGCGGAAGGGGCCGGCACGGTCAAGGTCAGCTATGCCAACTTGGAGTCCTCCCAGGCCTTCACCGTGGCGGGCCGCGCGTTGCCCGACGATGTCTTCTTCGTCTCGCCCAGCGAGGTCAGCAACTCGGTCGTCTACGAGTTGATTCCGTTGAACGTCACGACGGGCAGCGACGGGCCCATCGAAGCGAAGTCGGCGGACGAGTCGGTGGTGAGCGTGTTCCAAACGGAGGGCGAGAATGCCGGCTACGAGGTCTGGCTGGCCGCCAAGAAGACCGGCCAGACCGAGGTCACCGTTTCGCAAAACACGGCCAAGGGCCCCAAATCGCAGACGGTCAAGGTCACCGTCACCGAAGGCCAGATCGAGTCGCTGGACTTTGCGCCCCCGGTCTACACGCTGCGAGTCGGCCAGCCGGAGCCGGCGAACCTGGTCGGCGTCACCGACGACGGCCGGATCGTGAAGGTCTGGCCCGGTGCCCTGGGCTGGGAAAAGCAGCCGCGGATCGAGAACGTGGATCTGAACAAGCAGACGCTGCTGATGCGGCCGTTGGAGGCGACCGAGATCCCGCAGGATCTGCAGGTGCGTCTGGCCCAGACCGGCTTGGTCGCCAACGCGACCGTCGAGGTGCGGGGCGGGGTGCTGGCGACGAGCGTCGCCGAACTGGACGCGGATGCCTGGTCCGTCCATCCGCCAGTCCCGGCCCGCGGCAAGTACATCAACGCCGGAAGCTACTTGGGCGAATCGTTCGTTTTCGATCCCGAACGAGGCGGCCTGATCGTCGGCGACATCAACGACCCGTTCGCTCCCCTGGCCGCGCATCAAGGCGACCTGATCACGGAGATCAACGGCATCTCGCTCGCAGGCATGACCCCGGACCAACTGGCGGCCTACTTCCGCGAGCATCCCGTCGTCCCGGGTGATGTGCTCCGCTATCAGGGGACCGATGGCGTGATTGGAGCCATTCTGCCCGGCGTCGATGTCGGCGCGGTGCCGGATTTCAAGCAGTTGGAAGTCGCCGTCCAGAATGTGTCCGCACAGAACTTTGACACCGAACTGCGCGTCTACCTGCGGCAGCCCGGCGACTATCGTCTGACCGACGCGGCCGGGACGGTGTTGTGCGATTGGGCGCCCTTCACTTCGGACGCCACGCCCTTGTTTGTGGCGACGGGCATTCCCCGCACGTCCGACGACGAATACGACTTTTATGTCGAGCGGCGAGTGGACGACAAAGTCCGCAAGTTCCAGGTTCAGTTCAGCCTGGCGTCGGCGGCGCGGCGGACCGTCGCGGCTCCCACCGTTGTCGCGCCGGCGGTCGACGCTCCGGACGGCCCGCGAGTCCGCGAGCGAGTCCGGATTCGGATCCCGGCGGGCGCGGATCCGGCCGAGGTGCAGCGGGCCCTGCGGGAAGCTGGAGTCGATCCCGACGCCGCGGGCGTCGGCGCCCCGGGATCGGGTACGCGAGCCCCAGGCTCGCCAGCCTCTGATTCTCCCGCACCGGCGCCAGCGCCACCGGGTTCGCCCGCACCGGCTCCAGCAGATACCAAGCCGGCGCCCGCGCCACCGGGTTCGCCCGCACCGGCTCCGGCAGATGCCAAACCGGCGCCCGCGCCGGCTTCGCCCGCCCCAGCGCCAGCCAAGCCCGCACCCGGCACTCCGGCGCCGGCCAAGCCGGCTCCAGGCGGTTCGGATACTCGAGCCCCCGCCGCGACTCCGGCCCTGCCCGTCGGCTCCGATACTCGCGCTCCAGCCCAGCCTGTGGCGGGTTCCGCAACGCGGGCCGGCAGCGTCGGCGGGCCCGTCGGATCGGCGACGCGCAGCAAAGCCGGCCCCGTCAGGATTCCGGTCAAGAGTCAGGTCTCGGACAGCGACGACGAAGAGAAGAAATCGGGCTTTCTCGATGCCTTGAAGGACTACAACAAGCGGCGCGAGGAATAGCAGACCTGGGCAGCGCGGAATGGTTCGAGATTAAGAGCAGCAGCCAGGGTGGGGTGGCCGGGGTTGAGCGCAGCGAGCCCCCGGAATCCCCGCGGCCTGTGGGCTCGCTGCACTCGACCACAGCCACCCACGCAGTCTTCAGTCCTTCACCTCGCGTCATTCGGGACAGCGCGGGTGGGGCCGGACAGGTTGCGCGGAGCGTGCGGGTGAGCGAGCCTCCGCCGTTTCCGTTCAGGCGCTTCGTGCGGGTTTTTCGCTGTGGGCCTGTACTCGGCTGAGACGACATAGCTTAGAATGGTGCCCGGCAGTCGGAAACACTGACGCGTAGGCAACTTTCTCCACCTCTTTTAGGGAGCCTGACGAAACGTGGGTTTTCCAGACGATCGTGATCGCCGTATCATCCGCCTGGCGGAGGAAACCGAGAACCTGGCCACCGACATGGCGAACTGGGTCAACGAATTCAACCAGCGGCGGATCCAGCAGGAACTGTTGGCCGTTTCACCCAGCGACGAATTCGAATTGACGCGATTGCGCCGGATGGCGGCCAATTTGTACAGTTCCGCCAAGGTGCCGGTTTCCGCCGCCGTCTACGGGCCGTCGCAGGTCGGCAAGAGCCTGTTTGTGGGCCGCGTGTTGCAGGCCAGCAGCGACGACTATAGCCCGCTGGGCCGCGACGAGCAGCACGGGCCGCCCGCCTATTTTCAGTACCTGTCGTTCGATACCGACTTGAACCCGCAGAGCGGCTCGAACGAAGCCACGGCCCTGGTCACCCGGTTCACCACCAAGGATCGCATCGCGGCGAACATGTCGCCGGAGTATCCGGTGATGGTCCGCGCGCTGACGCGGGCTCAATGGCTGCGCGTGCTGGCGCGCGGCTTTCAAGTCGAATGCGTCACGCCCGACAAGAACTGGACGCAGGAGCAGTTGGAGGACATGTTCGACGAGGTCGCCACGCGGTACTCGTCGACCGAGGTCGATCGCCGCTGGCGGCTGGACTTGATCGACGCCTACGCCTACATGCGGATCGTCGACCGCCGCGGCTTCCAGTCCAAAGAGTCCGTGCTGAACGGGCTGCTGAACCGCTATCCGCTGACCGAGGACGGTTACATCGCCCTGGCCGCGAATATGTTCTGGAACAACTGGCCGTCGCTGACCAGTTTGTTCATGCGGATCAACAACTTCCTGACCAGCATTTCCAGCGACGATCACGACCCGGCGATCCTGACCCACTGGGCCGGGGTGCGGTTCCTGCTCGACAGCCAGCGGGCCAAGCAGCACGAACGGCGGAACTCGCGGTGTTTCAAGTTCGTGAAATGGTCCGACATCCGCCTGCAGGAACGCAACGGCTGGCACGTGTTGGAGTACGACGAAGGCCGCGGCGGCGGCAACGAGCAACTGGAGACGATCCAGGCCTCGATGCTGGAAATGGTCATGCCCGTCCTGCCGCACCGCTTGAACGAAAGCTGGCGGAAGGTCATCGAGTCGATCGACATCCTGGACATCCCCGGAATGCGGGCCGGCCGCCAGGGGGCTGAGCAGGGCAAACGCCAGACGGCGGACACGATCGAAGAGCAGATGGAGATCGTCAAACGCGGCAAGGTGGCCTATCTGTTCGAGCGGTACACCGAGGAAATGCTGATCCAGACCCTGCTGCTGCTGGCCCGCGGCGGCAACCTGGAAGTCACCTCGCAGATGAAGTACCACATCGACAAGTGGGGCCGGGCGCGGTACGGCGATGAAGTCTGGCCGAAGAAGGTCCGCGACAAACTGCCGGCCTTGTTCCTGGGAATTACCGGGATCGACGAAGAGTTCCGCAATCGCGACGAGTTCGCCAACCCGATGCTGTACAACACGCGGCTGAACCAGTTGGCCGACGCCTTGGGCGAGGTGATGTCGGACTTTGGCGGCGACAACCAGCCCTTCATGAATGTCTATCCGCTCCGCTATCCCGGCACCTGGGATGCCAATCGGAAAGCGCAGGAGGAAGAGGGGGCGGAGAAGTGGGTCAGGGCCGGGGAAGCGTTCCTCAAGTCCGCGGCGGTGCAGAAGTACGTCGCCAATCCGGACACGAAATGGGAACGGGCCATCATCGACAACGATGGCGGTTTGTCGCTGATCAGCGAGGGCTGGCGGGAGATCACCACCGCTCACAAAAAACAGGAGCAGTTGGAAACCAGCATCAAGGAAGTCCGCGGTCGCCTGATGCAATTGGCCCAGAGTTGGTACGTCAACGCCGACTCGAACGTGGACCGTGAACAGCGGAAGATGTGCGCCGAACGGGTCATCGACTGGCTCCGTTCCAACCCCCAGGCGGTGTACGAACGTGTGCAGACCCTGCAGAAGACGCTGGGCTTCGACGACGGGGACCAGTTCCTGCTGTCGGACTTTGCCGACATTCCCGCCCGATCGGCCGTCGGCCGGCCCGAGGCGTTGGAAAAGCGTTTCACACGCAAGTTGCAGGAGTTCTGGCACGAATGGGCCACCGTCTCGACGGTACAGAAATGGGAAGAGAACACCAAGAAAAGCCCGCTCGGAGGGCCCTGGCTGGGCACCGAGGATTTTGGACAGTTCACGCGGTTTGTCCGCGACGCGTTGTGCGCCGGCCAGAACTTCGACCAGATCAACGATCAACTGCTGAAAGTCGTAAACCTGAAGCTGCGGGACGAGTCGGCCAAGCGGCGTGCGCGGCGCAAGTATGTCGGCATCATGCTGAACGACTACGTCATGAACCCCGGCCCCAGCGATGAACGGATCGAGGCGGTCGAGAGCGAGGTCGGCGTCGAGGAATTTGGGCTGATGGCCCAGTTCGTCAACCGCTGGGCCAGCCGCCTGCCCGAGTTCCTCGCGGCCGGCGCCGGCGCGGAAATCCGCGTCCCGGCCGGCAACCCGGAATTGGCCAAACTCATCGAGCGGTATTCACAATGAGCATCGCCTCTCCAGCACCCACAACCCGCGAGCGATCTCGCTTGATCCACGGCTCGCCGGCCGAGCAGCGTCTCGTGCTGGAGGGCGTATCCTGGGGCACCTACGGCCGGCTGGTGGTCGAATTGGAGCGTGGTGGCACTCGCTTGGCCTACGATCAAGGACGCCTGGAGATCATGTCACCGTCATTTCTGCACGAGGTTCGCAAACGGCAACTGGGCAGGATGATCGAAATCCTGGCCGAGGAATTGGACTTGGAGATTGTGGGCGGCGGTTCCACCACCTTCCGCCGCGAGGATGCCCGGCGCGGCCTGGAACCGGACGAATGCTACTGGCTGGCCCAGGCGCTGCAAATCGCCCAGCACACCCAGATCGATTTGGCCACCGACCCGCCGCCGGATCTGGCCATCGAGGTCGATCTCACCAGCAACTCGCTGAACAAGCAACCGATTTACGCCAGTCTCGGGGTTCCGGAAGTGTGGCGTTACGACGGCCGCAGGCTGGCCGTCCTGCAACTGGCCGCCCCCGGCGTCTACGCTGCCGCCGAAGTCAGCTTGAGTTTTCCCACCGTTCCCGTGTCTGGCTTGGCGCAGTTCCTGGCACTGCATCAGGCCGTCAGTGAACGGCAGTGGACCAGAGAATTCCGCGCTTGGATCCGAAGTCTGTAACGAGTTAACGGAAGATCTATGCACATTTTGTTTGCCAATACGGGAGTCCAGATCGTCTGCATTCCGCTCCAGTCGGGACGCCGCTACACGACCGCCCAGATCGGCTACGGCTGGCAGTCCTGCCGCTGTCAGCCGGAAGCCGAGGCGGACGAAGACGGCCGGCGCGACGATGACGAGGAAGCGCTCGAACCGCTCGTCTACCCGTACGTCCAATGGCAGATCATCCAGTCGAACGTCAGCAAGTTGTTCCTGGCGGTCGACACCAGCTTGGGCGATCCGGAGATCGGGTACTTTGCCGACCCGACGACGCTGGCAGGCGATTTCCACGTCATGCTGAAGAACTTGCTGGACCGCTCGGGCCAGCCGCTGCAGGGGCTGCCGTCAATCGAACTGTGCTTGCGGGCGGCCTCGGCCACCGCGGGCGAAGCCAAGCCGGTGCACATGGTCGTCGACTTCGGCAACAGTCGCACGGGCGCGCTGCTGATCGAGATGGCCGGCGAGGTCTCGCAATCGGCCGAGATGATGCCGTTCGAGTTGTCCAACCGCTATAGCCTGGACTATTTCAACGACGAAGGCGAACAAGTCAGCCGGCCGGCGACCCGCTGGTTCTCGTCCAAGACCCGCTGGGCGAACGTCCCGTACCTGGAACCGCCGCCGATGGCCAAGAAGGAGTTCTATCGCGAGACCAAGAAAGGCATCTTCGGCAAGAAACAGGTGGCCCGCGAGCGGGAGACGTACGTCAAGGCGAACCTGTTCGACGACTGGTCGATGGTCCGGCTGGGCCGCGAAGTCGACGAGATCTGCCAGATCATGCGGGCCAAGGGCGATTTCCGGATGGGGGTCAGCTCGCCCAAACGCTACCTGTGGGCCGACGACGACAGCTGGCTGGAAGGCGCGTTCTGGTACATGGCCGACCCCCACGACCGGGACGGTACGAACGAGTTTGCCGCCAAGCTGCACGGGCCGCTGCTCAAGTTCATCCACGAGAACGACCGCGACTTCCTGATCGAGAAAGACGATCCGCCGGAAGATCTGTTCGCCCAGATGGTGCCCGTCAAGCCGATTCACGCGCCGCGGTGCCTGATGACGACGGCCATCTACGAGATGCTGTGCCAGGCTCACACCTATGTGAACTCGATCGGCTACCGCAGCCGCACCGAGGACCCGGCGCGAACCCGCGAAATCCACAGCTTGACGATGACTTTCCCCAGCGGGATGTTCCAGCCCGAGAAGGAACGCTACGTCAAGCAGTGCCAGAAGGCGATCAACATCTTTGCCCGCACACTGGGCAAGTACCAGCGCGTCAAGCCGACGCTGACGTTCAGCATCGACGAAGCCAGCGCCGTGCACTTGACGTACATCTGGGCCGAGTTGCGGATGTTGGGCCAGGATCCGCGGCTGTGGTTCTCCGCGCTGGCCCGCGATCATTCCGGCTCGAAGGGCGCCGGTCCCGCGGGCCAAGGCGAGGCGGACCAGGAAGCGGCGCTGGGGGCCATGCCCGCCGGCCGCCGGCGGGCGGCCGCCCGCCCCACCCGACCAGCGCGGCCCGGCCGGGCTGGCAAGCCGGTCGAGGAGGAAGCCCAGGAAGAAAGCAAGCGGAAGGAGTTGCGGATCGCGTGCATCGACGTCGGCGGCGGCACCACCGATTTGATGATCGCCAGCTACGTCTATCAACCGGGCATCGACGACTATATCCACGGCAAGATCCTGCACCAGGACGGCGTCTCGATCGCCGGCGACCAACTGGTCAAACGCCTGCTGGAAAAGATCATCGTACCGCATTTCGCGCGGACCATCGGGATGGAAGAAGAGGACGTGCAACTGCTGTTCGGCCCGCGCGTCCCCAAGAACCGCGGCTTCAGTTCGCAGCGCATCGACTGGATCAACCGGATGTTCGTGCCGCTGGCCGAAGCCTACCTGCAGTGCGCCGTCGAGGACGGCCAGGCCGAGCAGGAGGGCGAACCGCTGGACGAGATCAGCCACACCAATCCGGAAATCGTCGATCCGGCCGTCCTCGAATCGCTCGACCAGATCTGCACCAAGCTCCGCGGACCGGGGTACTACGACTTCAACCAGGAACTCGGCTTGCGCTACGAAAAGGCCGTGTTCGAGGAAGTCGTCCACGAGGTGTTTGATGATCTGCTGTTCGACTTCTGCACGCGCATGGCCGAGTACCAGGCGGACGTGCTGCTGTTGGCCGGCCAGCCGACCAAGCTGGGATACCTGCAAGAACTGGTCCGCAAGTACCTCCCGCTGCCGCCGACGCGGATCATCCCCATGTATCACCACTACGCCGGGAACTGGTACCCGTACCAGGACGTCAAGGGCAACAAGCCCGGCTTGATCGTCGATCCCAAGAGCGCCGTGGTCGTGGGCGCGGCCATCGAATTCATGGCCCGCAACGGGATGCTGTCCCAGTTCAAGTTCTCGATGCAGGGCAAGGACAAGGACAACACGTACCTGTGGGGCGTGATGACCGAGTCGACGGCCACGATCCGTGAAGAGCGGGTGCTGTTCCAGCCCATCGAGGACGTCAATACCAAGGACGAGTGGACGGAGTTCACCACGATCGCGCTCCGCACGCTGATCGGCCGCAAGATGACCAGCGACGAGTACGCCCAGGCGACGCCGATCTACGTGCTGAAGATGGAGACCGGAGACCGCATCGGCCCGACCGAGGTCACCGTCCGGATCCGCCGGGTTCCAGCCAACGAGGAGACCGAAGAACACCTGGAGCTCGACTCCGTCACCGGCACCGTAGCCGGCCAGCCGGCGGTACTGGATCAGAACGTGTTCTTCAACTGGCGGACGCTGGCGGACGAAAGCTATTTCCTGGACACCGGCGGCCTGGATAATATCGAGATCGGCCGGTAAGGCAGCGAGGACGGCATGAATCCAGTGAACACAGCCCCCACGGGCCAGGCGAATGCGCCCAGCCTGGTCGAGATCATCGAGGTGATCCGGCCGCAGGTCGAGAAGATCGAAGACGGCTTCAAGGGACTCCGCATCACGCTGGACGCGCTGGCCGAGCACTTGGCGGGCGTCCCGGCGGCGTCCGTCCCGTCGCTGCAGGGGCCGCCTCCCGCCTCGCGCGAGTCGTCCCCCGTCGCGGACCCGCGGTCGGCCGCGGGTCCGCCGCGCGAGCCGCCTGTCGCGACTCCCAGCGCTGCTCCGCTGGCGGCTGTCGCCGTGCCCGTCCAGTCGGCCGCCACGACGCCGCCGGCGGTGCCCGTCGCCGCGGTCCCCGTGGCCGCTACGCCGGTGGCCGCTCCCGCCGCGCGCCCCGCAGCCGCGGCTCCTCCACCCGCCCGTGCCGGCTCGATTCCCGCGAGCGGCGGGGCCGGCGGAAACTGGAGTCAGATCATCTTTGGCGAGCAGCTGAACGCCGATCCGGGCATTGGCGCATTGAGCGGCAGTTTGCTGGCGGAGGTCTACGCCACCGAGCCCGATGCGATCGGGATGCTGGGGTACTTGCTCGCCTTCCGTTCGGCCGACCAGGAGCGCAAACCGAAACTGCTCAAGGAACTCGGCGAAGCGTTTTATCTTTGGAAGCCGGATGGCAACCCCCGGCTGCTGGAGCCACTGATCCAGTGGGTGCACGCCACGCTGGACCGGGCTGGGATCAACAACCGGATCGAAGTCGTCCAAGTCGGCGACCGCTACGACATGCAGCGGCACAACGCCAAGGACCGCGGCGCCGAGGTATCCAGCGTCGCCGGCTGGGTCGTCCTCCGCGACAACGGCAAGGTCTACTCCAAGGCGAACGTGGCCGTGCGGTAACGGAGCGCGTCACACGGCGAACTCTTGCAGGTCTTCCACCGCCGCCTGGCGGAGCTGCTGGGGGAAATCCGGAAAGGCGGAAACGACGCGGACCCAGTTGGGGATCGCTTCGCCGCCCGCCGGTTCGCGCTGGAAGATCTCGCCCGCCACGACGATCTGCCGCGCGAACCCCTCCACCGCCTGCTCTTCCTCGTGACGGTCAAAGTGCAAGCCGTTCACCAGGGCGTCGGCATGGTAGTGGCGGATCGCGTCCTGGGCGGCCCGCAAGTACGCGGAACGCAGCGTGATGAAATGGCCCGGCTGCAACACGGTTCCCATGCTGGCCAGCGTGCGGAAGATGCTCGTCAGAATGTCCCCCGCCATTTTCATCAGGCCCTTGCTCGGGTCGTCCAGCGACAGGGCCTGATGCTTGTGCTCGTATTGGCGGCAGATGTCCACCTGGCAGACGCGCTTGACCGACGTGTTGCGAAAGACCTCGGCCAACGTTCCCACCTCCAGCCCCCAGTCGCTCGGCGTCCGGTTCGAGCGGGCCAGGTTGGATGTCACCGCAAACTCGCCTGACAGCGGATAGCGGAAGGAATCCAGGTACACCAGGAACCGATCGTAGCCCAGCAGCGAGATCAAGGCGCGCAGCAAGGGCGACACGAGCAACCGGACGACGCGGCCATGCATGCGGTCGGTGACCCGGGCGTAGTACGCCTTGCAGAATTCGAAGTCCATGCTGGGGTGCACCAGCGGCAGGCACAGGCGGGCCAGCATTTCGCGGTCGTAATTCACGATGTCGCAGTCGTGCAGGGCAAATACCTCCAGCCGTGGGTCGGCCAGCAGGTACCCAAATGCCGTCCACACCGAACGGCCTTTGCCCGGTGTGGTCACCGTCAAGCCGGCTTCGTTCAGCTGCTGGTACAAGCCCTGCACGCGGGGACCGTCCGTCCAGAGCACACGGACGCGGTCCCCGAGCCCGCGGACTTTGCCGACGGCTTCGCGGTAGTCGTCCGCGGCCGGCGCCACCCCCAAGGCGACCACGATCTGCTGGACGTAACGGACCGTCGCCAGTTCCTCCATGATCTTGCCGAACGGGTCTGCCCGCATGTCCCCTGCGGTCACGGGCAGGACGAGCCCGACCTGGCAATTCACGGAGAAGCGTTCCAGCATCCGCTCCAAGCGTTCCCGCTCGATTGTTCCCAGGTCGTGGATCGTCGCAATCATGCCGTGTTGGAAGAAGTCTGCCATCGCTCGTCCTCCTGTTCAACTCGTCTCTAACTCGTCGATTCCAACCACACCGTCTCGTAGGGGCCGAACGGGACGTGCGTCGCGTGCGGCCAAGCACGTCTCCGGAGCAACTCGCGCTCCGGCTGAAAGTCGAGCTCCGCGGGGATCTGCCAGTGCTGCTCCCGGCCGCTGACATTCACCAGCGCCAGGATTCGCTGGCACCCGTCCAGACTCGTCCGCTGGACGGCGATCAGCCAGGCCGGAACCTCGGCCCAGACGCGCTGCGGGGCATCCGGATGAAAGGCCGGCTGCAGGACCCGCTGTTCGAGCAGTCGCCGATAGCCGGCCAGCACGCGCGCTTCCCGGCTGTCCGCCCGCGCCAGGGCCGCATGCAGCTCGTCGCGGGAGAACTTGCGGCGGTTGATGCGGCGTGCCTGACCGGATTGCTGGACCCCGGCCACGTCGTTGCCGGCCCCCAACAGGCTGGAAAAGTAGACGGCGGGGATCCCGCGCAGGACCAACATCAGGGCTTGAGTTCCCAGGTACCGCTGCACCTGCAAATCGGTGTCGCGGAGGCCCGGCTCGGTCACCGCATCGAAAAAGGTCGCGTTCAGTTCGTAAGGCTCGTCCCGGCCGTCGGGCGCTCGCCGGGTACTGATCCTGCCGCCGCGAGCCTGGATCGTGTCCGCCAAGTGCCGGATCCGCGCGCCGGGAACCAGGCCCTCCAAGGGCCGCACTCCGATCCCGTCATGGGACGCCGTGAAGTTCAGAAAGGCAGCTCCGGACGGGGCCGGGGCGAGCGCGGCCAGCCAGCGCACCAAGGGCCCGGCGTCTTCGTTCAGCCACGCGTCCAGCACGAGCGGAGGCAGGCTGAACTGGTACACCAGATGAGCTTCATCGCCGTCACCAAAGTAGCTGATGTTCTCGGCGTGCGGCACGTTCGTCTCGGTCAGCACGAGGACTTCCGGCGCCGCCCGGGCAAGCCACTCGCGCAGGAACCTGACAACCGCATGCGTCTGCGGCAGGTGGATACACGCGGTCCCGATCTGTTTCCAGAGATAGGCGATCGCATCCAGCCGGATGATCCGCGCACCGCGGCGGACGTATTGCAGCAGCACCTCGGCCAGTTCCCACAAGACGGCTGGCTCGGCAAAATTCAGGTCGACCTGGTCCGCGCTGAAGGTGGTCCAGACAAGCTTCCTGCCGCGGCTGGTTTCGAACTCGGTCAGCAGCGGCAGGCTCCGCGGCCGCGTGACGGCGGACAGGTCGGTCCCGGGAGCGACTTCGTGAAAGTACCGCACGTACGGCTCCGCCCCCCGCAGGTATTCCTGAAACCAGCGGCTGTGCTGGGAAACATGATTCAGCACCAGGTCGAACATGAGGCCGAAGGACTGCCCCAGCCGGTGCACGTCGTCCCAGTCGCCCAGGGCCGGCTCCACGGTCCGGTAATCGATCACCGAAAAACCGTCGTCCGACGACGAAGGGAAGAAAGGCAGCACGTGCACGACGTTGAATAGCTGGTCGAAATGGTGACGAACCAGGAATTCGTGCAGGGTGCGCAGCGGGGGTTGGCCCGCCGCCCGGACGTGATCGCCGTAGGTGATCAACACGACGTCCTGCTCGTCCCACCGGGGCGTGGTCCCTGTTCGCGCCGGCGCTGCCGCGAGCAACTCGGCAAACCGGGGCGCCCAGGCTTCGCCAGCCGGCCCGTAGATCTCGCTCAGCCGCGGCCGCAGCCAGGCGGTGGCGGGTGGTGCATGGGTATCCATCATTCGTCGCCTACAGATTCTCCATTCCCGTGATGTTCGTAATCAGGACGCGCAGCCGCCGCCGCAAAACCGTGTAGCTGAAGAAGGCTTTACACAATTCATAGTTGTGATTCACCATCTCCTGGCGGTAGTCCGGATCGTTGATCACCCGCCGCACTTGCTGGACAAGATCGCGCGTCAAGAACCCGTCCATGGTCACGGTCCGGAGACCCCGCGGCTCGATATCACTGATGAAGATCGCGTAGCGGTTGACCAGGACCGGCTTGCGGTAGTAGAAGGCTTCCAGCAGCGCGTTTCCGAAGCCCTCGTACAGGCTGGGGTAGGTGATGAAATCGGCCTGGGAATAGGCGTCGGCCAAGGTGTAGCGGCGGTGGCCTTCGGGATCCACCGAGCGGACCTCGCTGACGTGCGTGTGCACGAACCGCAGATCCACACCTTCCTGTTCGGCCATTTCCTTCAGCGCCCGCATGTACTCGTCGCCTTCGTCGCCCGATTCATGGGACACGATCAGCTTGCAGCGGGGATCGTTCAGGCGGGCCACCAGGTCGATGGCATGCTCGATTCCTTTCCGCGGCACGACGCGCGTGGGCTGCAAGAACATGATGTCGTCCGGCGCCAAGCCGACGTCTGTGCGGAATTCGGCTGCATAGCTGTCGGGCTCGGGCGGCGGCTGCTCAAAATCCAGCACGTTGGGGATCAGAATCGAGGAATCGCCTTTTCGCATCGCCAGCTGTTCTTGCGCCAGCGTATTGATCGTCACGTGCTGAATGGCGGTCGACGTGGGCGGAAAGGCCATGTCCAAGACGTCGCCGATCGCATTCACCGAGAACCGCGTCCGTTCCCAGTAAAAGTCGTGATGGTGCGCGATCGTCGGGATCCCCGTTTCGGCGATGAAATGCGTCAGGGCGACTCCCAACGGCACGTGCATCGGGATGCACAAAGCGTTTTCGACGATCAGGATGTCGATCTCGAACCGCTTGACGAACTCGTACAGCGTCCCCTTCAGGTACTCGCTCTGCTCGAAGATCCGCCGCGTCACTTCGGGCGTCCGGGTGAATCGCCCGAACACGCGTTCGTTGATCCAGACGTTGTCGGGGTGGGCAAAGCACGCTTCCGGCACCAGCATGCTGGCGTTCGGATCACGCTCCAGCCGGCCGGCGTACCAGAAACTGAGATGTTGGTAGTGCCAGAGCACCTGCGCCCACTTGGCGCTCTCCAGCGAAACGCCGTCCGTGCCCGCAAACCGGGTCGACACGAAGCCCAGCCGTCGGCCCATGACCCCACACTCCTTCCGTTGCACAATGGCAGCTCAAAGACAGTCCAACAATTCCCGCAGGTCCGTAACCACCAGGTCCGGCACGACCCCGGCGCACCGCGGATCTCCTGGGCGGAGCCGCAGGCTGCGCGCATCGCCCGCGAAGAGCGCCGTGCGGAAGCCGAGCCGAGCGGCGGGGCCAATATCGTTCCGCAGATCGTTGCCGACGTACAGCGCCCGCTGCGGAGGAATCCCCCGCAGCTGCAGGGCCTGGACGGCCAGCCGATACAGGGCGACGCCAGGCTTGGCCTGGCCATGCCGGTAGGAATAGAACAGCAAGTCATCTGCGAACCCCAACTCGGTCAGGCTTTGTCCTACCAGCGCCGGAAATGCCTCCGGCGTGTAAAACTGGGCGTTGCTGACCACTCCCAGCGTCAGGCCGGCAGAACGCAAGCCTGTCAGCGTGGGCACCAGGTTGGGCATGGTCCACAGGGGGTTCGCGCGGACCTCGAATTCGACCGCCAGGGCCGCCGGATCCACGCCGGCGTTGCCGGCGATCCAGCCGCGGGCGGCGAACTCGGCCAGCACGCTCCGCCAGACCTGGATGATGTCCACCTCGGGAAACTCGACGCCCACGCGCCGCGCGCGGGCATGCTCGTCGGCAATCTGACCGAAGAACACCGCCGACGCCTCGGCGCCCGGGCCAGCCAGTCGGAGCCCGACGGCAGCCAACGCCTCGACGATCGTCACGCCGCCGGCGGCGGGCCCATTCACGCCGATCTCGCCACTGCCGCTGATCAGCAGCGTGCCGTACACGTCGAACAGAACGGCGTTCAGCGGCGCCACACGGCGGAGCAGCGGACGCTGGCCGGTCGGCAACGGAGCCAAGGGGCGACTGTGGCGGCGGATGATCTCGCGGCATTGCTCTGTCATGGTTCGACGCGTATCGGTTGAAACCTGGCGAGGCTGAGAAACTGGTCCAAGATCCGTTCGCCGTCCAGCGGCTGCGAACGGGCCGTACGATCCGAGGCGACGACAGCGCGATACAGTCGGGCCAACCGCTGTCCGCAGGCTTCGAGCGAATATCCCCGCCGAACCGTCGCCGCGTTCTGTTCGACCTCGGGACCGTGCCCGCCATCCGTCCGCAAGGCGTCCTCCAGCCACGGATTCAGGCTGCGCAGCCGCCG
The DNA here is from genome assembly GCA_903927685.1 of uncultured Planctomycetaceae bacterium. Next base: position 5,567 of record CAIYOB010000666.1, on the reverse strand, counting down.
GCGCCGCAGGTCGCTGTCGGCCACCTGCCCGACGACTTGCTGTTGATGCAGCCAAGTCAGGGACCCGAAATCGACCAAGCCGTCAACCACCAGGCCATCCAGTTCGCGGCGGAACCGAGCGGCCGGCGGCAAGGAGCGGCCGAACTGAGCCAGGGTTGCCGCGTACCGTTGTTCGATGTCGTGCCGCCAGGCGTCGGCTCCGATCCACTCCAGGGGAACGTCGAGCCGCGGGCGGAGGCCTTCCAACTGCACACCGGAGGCGCGGAAGTCGGCGGTGATTTCCGGCAGGTCCCGGCCGACCAGCATCCGGCCCGCGAGCCACGCCTCCAGAAAGACCAGTCCGAAGCCTTCGGCCACGCTGGTCGTCAGCATGCGGTCCGCCGCGGCCAAGTTGTCGAGATACGCCAAACCGGCCTCGCCTCCCGTCTCGAAGGCGACCGGCAGCCCCAGCGACGCGGCCAGCGTCTTCCAGCGGTCGTAGGAGGGACATTCGACGGGATTCAGCGGCGCCAGGGTTATCCCCAGATGCCAGGCTCCGCCCGCCACGGCCGACCACAGCAGAGCTTCGCCCAGGTTCTTCCGCCGAATGCCGCGGACCGGATACAACAGCAGGGGACGCTCTGTCGGCACGCCGAACCGGCGCAACAACTCGCGTCGCGCCGGTTCGCGCGGCGGCAACGGCCCCAGATCGCCGACGGGATTGGGCAGGAAATGGACCCGCGCCGAGTCGGCGCCCGCCGCGGTCAAGATCCTCGCATCGCGCTGGTTCAACACGGCGTAGTGGACATGGCCGGCCTGTGGATACAAGGTGGCCGCCCAGTGGGCCGCGTCCCGGCCCTGGGTTTCGGCGCGAATCCGCTGATAGTTCTGAGGACGAAAATCCTCGGCGAAATCGTGGATTTGCAGCACCAGTGGCCAGCCCGCTTCGGCCAGTTCGGCCAGTGCTCGCGGCAGCGCAACGTTCTTGCCCAGCGAGTGATTGTGCACGTGGACGAGCGAGGAATCGGGCGTCCCGCCCGACTCGATCAACGCCCGCCGCAGTCGCTCGGCCAATTCGCGAGGTCCGCAGCCCGAGCCGTCGTCGTAATCCAAGCCCGGCACCACGCGAACCGTGTAGTCCAAGGTAGCTGCGTTCGGTACTCGCTCCGGCCAACCGACGGAGCGTCCTCCATGGAGCACAACCACACGGACCGGTCCGTCGTCCGCCGCGAGTCGCTGCAACGCACCCAGGTGACTCGCGATCACCTGCGTCACGCCGCCACGGTTCAAGTGATAGTGAACAATCGCAATTAACATCGTTCCCAGGATTCGTCGAGCCTCCCGCCGGGTCCCGGCGACGGCAAGTTCTGCTGGTCCCCTCTAGAAATTGTACGCCCGGCGGATGAATCGGACACCCCGCCCCACATGGGAGTTCCGGAAGCCGCGGGTTCTGAAGCCGCGGGTTGACCGCGAGGACTGGCCCGGTCTACAATTCAGCGGTGGCAGGTACAGGCGTTCCATCACCGCCCTGCGTGCGCCTCTGCCCCGGAAACTATTCTGACGCAGCAACCCTGCGTGCGAATCTCGTCCCAGTGATCGCGAGCGGGTGTTCAATTGGAAGGATCGCTGCAACCTGACTGCCACGGACGGCCCGAGTGAAACGGTCAAGCTGTCCTCGAAGCGCCGTATCTCCCTGGACGTGGCGTGGAGGGGACCGACCCAGGAGGTTCCGATGGCAAACGAACAGGTACTGGATGAGCGGATCAGCGCTGATCAGGTCCAGCGGGAGCATCCGCAAGACGTCCTGGAAGAGATCACCGAGTTGCTGTACGATTCGGCGGACGCGGTGGCGCGGCTGCGCGACCGGGTGGCGAGATTGACGGATCAGATTGCGGCGCGTTTCGCCGCAGAAGAGCAAAGCGGCCGATACGAGGATGTCCTGTGCAGTGCGCCGTGGCTGACCCCGCGGGCCCAGGAACTGCGACAGCAACACGCACAGTTGATCGAGGCGCTGCACGCGATTCGCCGGCTGTGCGATTCCAGCGACGGCCCGGTGTCCTGGTGGCAGCAAATGCGGGGAGAATTCGAGGGTCTCACCGAACTGCTGCAGGAGCACGAAGCGGCGGAACTGAACCTCCTGGAGGAGATGCATCCGGGGCCCGCCTGGAACCGCGATTGAGGTCGGGACGGGTTGGATCGCCGGCGGGCGGAGGAAATGGGACACTCGACTTCTCTGACGATTCGGCGAAACAGGATGCCCGATGGGCATCGGTTCCCGCGTCGCTTGGATTCCCCCGGTCGGTATTCAGACTGTCCCTAGCAACGCTCACGAAATAACTTCCCCATTTCGGCTCAGTTCGTTGAACGCCGAGCCGGCAGGCGACGGCGGATCAGCCGGATGCGGCCACCCAGGCCGTCGCCTGCCGGCTTGGCGTTAAACGAGGACCCTATTTCGTGAGCGATGCTAGCCAGCTCGCCGGACACGAGGAATTCGTTGGCAGCGCGACCCGGCCGCGCCGCGTGCAATTCGTCCGTGGCGTTGGCCGCATTTGGGGCGGGTCATGGCACTCCGTATGCAACCGGGGTTTTCGTTGCGTCCAGGGGCGCGAGCCCCTGAATCGGTTTCGAGGCGACCGAAGCCCCAGCGGGGCGACACGCGCCTTCGGTTCAGCGCGCACCGCGACGCCAAACCCAAGCCACGTCGTCGACCACCTCCTGCAGCACGGCCTCGAGTTCGGGCAGAACCTCGGTGGCCGGAATCAGCCTCGGCGGCCGATTCCGGCGTTCCTGCGACCGGCTCGCGACCGAGCAGGGTGACTCGACACCGCCATCCTCGCCTTCGTCCCACGGTGACTCCCAGGCATTCATCGAGGTGATCGCCAAGCTGCCGTCCACGGCCGTCCACACGTAGCCGCCCGCCCGCGGATCGACCGGTTCGATGTCAAGCACACCGTAGTCCGCTCGCTCCGCGAGCGGATTCGCGTCGGGGACAGACACGGATCCCTCGAGGTTAAGGACGGATGATTGCCTGGGTGGCTGTGGTCGAGTGCAGCGAGCCCCCAGTCCGCGAGGATTCCGGGAGCTCGCTGCACTCGACCCCGGCCACCCTTCCCTGGCTTCTTCGCTTAACCTCGTACCATTCAGGACAGACACGGCTACGTGCTCGGCGACGCGGAACTGCAGCTGCGCGATCTCCCGCAGCCCCGGCGTCAGCGGCTGGCCAGCCAGCCCGACGCGCAGCTGCCCCGCGGCAACCAGCGTCGCGGACACGCCCCAGCCGCTGCTCGTGTCGGTTCCCGGGGACACGCCCGCCGGCACGTCGATCGCCAGCAGCGCCGGATCGAAGAACAAATCGAACTCGATCCCGCCCACGTTCGTCGCCGCGGGCTCGATGGCCAACCTGACCGGCACCGTCACCCAACCGCCCGCCGTTGCCGGAATGTCCGTGTCGATCTGGAACTGCGGATCGACGACGCCGCTCGCCGCCGTGACCTGGATGCCGGGATTGTCGGGCACGAACGGCTCGCTCAGTCCCAGCCCTTCGCGCACGATCAAAAACGCGTCGGCCGCCGACAGCAGCCCCGAGCCGTCGGCGTCGCCGATAATCCGCGGATCGGTCCAGGCGTGCGCCGCAAACCCGCTGGCCAGCCCCACCCCCGCTTGCACCACCAGGAACGAGTCCGCCGCGCTGTGCACTCCGCTGCCGTCCGCATCGCCCAAGTAAACCGCCTTGTGCACCGCCACGTCGCCGATCGCCGCAATCGCTCCGCCGTTGACCAAGACGCTCTCCAAGCGGATCGCCTGCGATGCCCCGTACGGCGCGCCGCCGGGCACGGCCGCCGTCAGCCGCAGGATTTCGACGTTCGTCCCGGCCAGCGGCGTGGTGCCCGCGGCGCTGAGCTTGGCCACGCCGGGCGTGGAGGTGTCCAGCGTGACCGCCCAATCGCCCGGCAGGCCCGCCGCCAGCGCGGCGCCGCTAATGGCCAACAGCGTGCCGTCATAGGCGACGTCGACGGCCAGCGACGTCACGCCCGCCGCGTCATCGAGGCGAATGGGCCAGCCCGTTGCGCCGGCCGGCACATGGACCGCCTGACCGGCTCCGCGGGCAATGTCGGGGAGACTGACCACGCGGGCGGTCAACGGCTGGACGGTGAACTCCGCGGCAAAGTCGCCGCCCGGCGTCCAGTCGGCGTCGCCGTCCAGCGGGCTGCCGCTGCTGTCGCGAAACGCAGTGACGCCGCCTTTCAACACGACGGTGTAGTCGCCGGGCGCAAGCGGATTCCCCGTGTTGACGAAGCGAACCGTCCGGAGATCGGCGCCCACGACCAGCGATCCCGCCACCGTCGCTCCGGCGCCGTCTTGCAGGATGACGTCCGCGGGTCCCAGACTGGCGACCGCGTCGTCGTACAGGTTCACCGCGCCCGAGTCCAGGGACCGGCTGAATTCAAGGGCGAAACCCGTATTCGAGGAAGTGAACCGGGAGACGACCAGCGTTTCGGCGACATCCGTGACCAGCATCGAGTGGGAGGCCGTGCCGTCAGGATCGCTGCCCACACTGGCGTCGTTGATTGCGAGCGTGACGTCCAGCACGGGGTTGGTCTCGAAATCCAACGCCGCCCCCGCTTGCAGCCACAGCCCCGCGCCGTCGACTGCAAACAGGCCGGCGTCCGGGCCCGACAGGCTCAAGACGTTGACGCCCTGCCCGTCGTCCGTCACGACCACGTCGGCAACTTTGACCCGCTGGCTTGTGCTGGTGCTTTCCGGCAGCGACGCGACAATATTGGCCAGGGCGAGGGCCGGCGGATCGTTCAGCGGCCGGACGGTGATCGCGACCGCCTCGAAGGCAACGCTGAACGCCGTCGCACCGCCGCCGACAGACGCATCCGCGGTCTGGCCGTTGAATCCCTGCGTGTGGTCCCAGGCCCGGAACGTGAGCCCGGCTTCGACCAGCCCGTTCCAGTTGGCCGCGGGCACGAAGCGAACTCGCGTGCCGGCGTCGGAGCCCAGCAGTCGGGCGGTCGCCGCCGTCGGGGCGCTGAACGCGTTCCACGTGCGGCCGTTGTTAAGCGTGTATTGCCACGTGCCGTAAGTACTGTCGACGGCGGTCACGGCGACGCCCTCCAGCGTGCCGAAATCAGCGTCGGCGATCCGGTCTCCACCGGCGCTGGCCAGGATGTCCCGCACCCGCGTTCCGGCGTTGGCGACGTCGTCCTCGTCGATCGCGGCCAGCGTCATCGCGCCGGCGTTGTCCAGCAGGGGCGCATCGTTCACCGGAGTCACCGTGACGCGGAACGTGTCCTCGGCGAACAGGCCCTGTCGATCCGCCGCGCGGACGCGGACGTCGGCGATCCCGTGGACGTCCGCGGCGTAGTCCAGAGTCAGATTCGAGCCATTGACCGCGGCGGTCAACAGCGTCGCAGGCGAGACCAGGCCGGCAGCGGTGGCCAAGTAGCCCAGTGCGCCGCGCGTGACCTTGGTGGCGTACGCGTAATCGATAAAGCCGGCTGTCTCGACCGCGTCCTCGGGCCGGTGGTAATACGGATTGTCCCGGACCGCGTACTCGATCACCAACGCGGCATCAAAGCCCT
>CAIYOB010000665.1 GCA_903927685.1 uncultured Planctomycetaceae bacterium | reverse complement strand
TCCTGGTCCATGCCATGGACTGGTTCCCGACTCTGGCGACCGTCGCCGGATTGCGAGTTCCCGAAGGCCGTGTCGTTGACGGGCGCGATCTGACGCCGCTGCTGTCCGGCCAGACGGACGGTATTCCCGCCGCACAGCCAGGGTTGTCGATCAATGCGGCCGTGCCGCTGCGCCGTCCCTGGGATCCGCCTGGGGAGTGGGCCAACATCGTCACTCGCGACGAGTATCTCAACGCCTTCTTCTACCACGGAGCCGAGGGTCAGCTGGCTGCTGTCAGGTCCGGCCGCTGGAAGCTTGCGCTGAGTCCCGCATTGCAGCTGTACGACCTGCAGAATGATCCGGCGGAAAGCCAACCTGTGCAAAACGCGAACCTGATCCGCAAACTCCGCGGCATGGCCGTGCTGTTTCAGGAGGAGATGAACGAGAGCGCCAACCATTGATTGCGGTTCACGAGCTGTGGCGCGATCGTCAGCGACGCTCACGGATTGAGTCCCTCGCCCCGGTGCTCCGTGGAGAGGGGGGGGTGAGAGACGCAAAGGAAGGCGAGGGACTTGTCACGTAGCTTTGTCTCTCCGAGACGCGGTTGTTCGGTCTCAGCGGCTTGGAGCCACGTCGATCACGGCCTCGTACTCGGAGACTATCTCGCCCGCCCGCCAGGTCCGCTCGCCAGCCACGCAGTTCATGTACAGCAAGTCGGTGGCTCGTGACCGCTCGGGGCGAGCGGCGCCGGCATACCGGACTCGCAACGGCTGTGTCCCGCGGATGCGCAGCACGCCGTCGACCTCGATCTCGCGAACGCCGTCGGCTGCGAGCCGCTTGCCGCTCAACGCAGGGACATCCTCCTGCCGCCCCTCGATCGCGATCGTCCGCCGTCCGCGCTCGTACACCCAGCCGGGATTGTTGAGAATCCCGATCTGGCCTGTGGCCACCAGCGAGGTGGCGACGTCGGTCAGCGCGACCAGTTTCTCCCGGACCGCGAAACTGCCGTCCGGGTTCGAGGCGAACCGCAGTTCGGCGCGGACCGCGTCCCCATGCTCGACCACCAGCTCGACCTGAAACGAATCGTCGCCGCTGGCCACCTGCACGTCCCGCAGCCGGACGGGGAGCGGTTTCTGCTGTCCAACCAGGACGATCTCCCCCAGCCCGTTCCGCTGGTCCGGCGAGACGATCCGGTCCAGGCGGTACGGCACGCACTGGGCCATGACCGCCGGCCCCCAGCTGACCGTGTGCACCGCCGAGCCCGTGCGGCGAAGGATCAGCTTGCCCGAGTCCAGGCGGCGGACCCCCACCCGCTCGCGCGGCGCCCGCTCGATGCCGTCCGCCAGCTTGAGCAGCAGCCAGCTGGTGCCCAGCGAACTGAGCAAATCGGTCTGCGTCGATGCAAAGAACGTTTCGCCGGGGGCGTACACCGTGCCGGACGTCGAGCGGGCCTGCATCTTCTCCAGCGTTGCCACGCTGGGCTGAACCAGCGCCCAGGCGTCCGGGTCGCGCAGCAAGACCGCCGTCATGATGCTCTTCACCGTCCAATCCGCGTTGCGGAACAACTGCCAGTCCTGGCCGTTGGGGTATACGAAGCCGCCATCGGGCAGCAAGAACCACTTCAGGTTCTCGTTGATTTCCGCCACGTTGTAACGCACCGCCTCCGGAGGTCGGCGGCCCGTCAGAGCGTAATCCACTTCGGCGCCCAGGCTCAGCGAGATGCACGTCATGTAATCCGGGTGGACGATGCGGTGGTTTTCCAGCGTAAAGTCGTCGTGGATGTTGGCGCCCGTGAACTGCTCGGCCACCGGGCGGCCGTCGACCAGCGTCTGCGAGCGTTCGTCGGCGGGCCGTAGGAACGAGGACAACGCCCACTTCTGAAACGCGGTCTCCCAACCCGGCCGCCGCGGATCGTCCGGCAGCAGGAGTTGGGCCACCGAGAGGACGCGGCTGTTCCAGGCGTTTTCCTCCGCCTTGGTGTCCAACTCGATCTGGTGCGGCGGCGTGCCGACGGCGATCCGCTCGGCCTCGTGAGCGACCACGCGGCGGACGCCCGCCTGGACGTCCTCCGGCAACTGGTCCCAGACGTACCAAGCCCCGAGGCCCAACGCCTGTGTCCAATGGGCCGACTGCCAGGCGTCGCCCCAGCGGCGCTGGTCGCTCGTGGGCCGCGTCCCGGTGACGTGCGTCGCGGTCAAGTAGCGAATCATCGGGATGACCGTCTCGGTGAGCAGCCGCTCGCGCGAGACGCCCACCACGGACTCGTCGTAGGGGCCGAAACGGCACAAGAAGCAGAAGCCTTGAATCGCCCCGGTGTTGGGCCGGATGTGGTGCTCGTCGGATCGGCTGTCCGTCAGCAGGGCCAGCGTCGCATCTTCCTCCCAGGGATGAACCAGCGTCCGCAGATAGCGGGCAAGCTTCTGTACAGCCAGGTAGATTCGCTGGTCCATGCCCTCCAGATCCGCCTGCCCGTGCGGCTCGATCAGTCGCTGGACTCCGCCGGAGTGATTCGGAGCGGTCCGGGCTGATTGGTCATCCGCCGCGTGCGCGGCTATGGTCAGGGCCACGCTGACCAGAAAGCCCAAGGCCTGAATCCTGACACCCCGGGACGACGCGGATATTCGCTGCGGGTTGCAAAGCTGCCAGTCTGTCATTCGTCGGGTCTCCCAGACGGTAAGTAGCTCGCGCCCCATCGATCTCACTGGGGCGACCAGCCTTCGACGGTAAGTCCCGGAACTTCCCGGAAGTCGCTGTCCTTGGTGACAACCGTGCAGTTGCCGAGTGTCTGGAAATCACAATTGATGGTGCATGAAGAGAGCCGTTCGCCCAGATTCTCGCGGGATTTTCTTTCCCAGACAACTGCCCTGGCCAATCAACGGGGCGGTGAACATGCGGAAGGTCCGCGAATCCTCTTCGGCAGGCTGAAACATCGGATGGCTGCCCAGGAAGTACTTCCAGCAGTGCAAATGCGCTGCGAACGCTCAATCGAGCGGCCGGGGAGGGGTTCTGCTGCAGCGGAACGATCCACACCGCCCGGTCACGCGGCGGCGTATTCATCCAACAGCGCTTCGATCCGCGCAAACACGTCGGCCATCTGCTCGGCGTCCGGCAACAGCGTGACGCGGAAATGGTCGCGGTAGGGCACGTTGAAACTTGATCCCGGCGCCACCAGGACGTGCTTTCGTTCCAGCAGATCGAGCGCAAATGTCCGGTCGTTGAACGCCTCGGTGCCGCCCGGCAATCGCTCGGCGTGCACGTGGACGAAGGCGTACATCGCCCCCTGCGGCGGCATCACCGACAGCCAGCGGCTGCGCCGCACCGCGTCCAGCATCGCCGCCCGAGTCGCGTACAGGCGGCCGCCGGGGCGCGTCAGGTCAAAGATCGACTGGTAACCGCCAAGCGCCGTCTGCACGGCATATTGGCCGGGCACGTTCGAACAGAGCCGGAGCGAGGCGAGCAGCTCCACCGCCTGGATATAGTCGCGCGCATGTTCCCGCTCGCCGGAGAACGTGAGCCAGCCCACCCGCAGTCCGCAGGCCCGGTAGACTTTGCTCAAGCCGCCGAACGTCAGGCACAGGGTTCGCTTGGCGAGTGTGGCGGACGGCACGAACTGGGTGCCCTCGTACAGCATCTCATCGTAGATTTCGTCGGCACAGAACACGAGATGCCGCCGCTCGGCGAGGTCGGCCAGTGCCGCAAGCACCTCGCGCGGATACACGGCGCCCGTGGGATTGTTCGGGTTGATCACCACGATCGCCCGCGTGCGGTCGGTAACCAGGGCTTCGACCTCGGCCGGGTCGGGCACGAACCCGCGTTCCTGACGACAGGGATAATGCACTGCCTGGGCCCCGTGGATCACCACCGACGCCGTCCAGAGCGGATAGTCGGGGCTGGGCACCAGCACTTCGTCCTGCGGGTTCAGCAGGGCCCGCATCGCCAGCATGATCAGTTCGGAGACGCCGTTGCCGATGAACACGTCATCCGCGGTGACGTCCATCACGTCGCGGCTCTGGGCCTGCATCACCACGGCCTCGCGGGCCGGGAAGATCCCCTTCTGGTGCGAATAGGGATCCGCTTGGTGCAGGTTCTCGACAATCGCCACCCGCATGGTGTCCGGCATGCGAAACCCGAACGCGCCGGGGTTGCCGATGTTGAGCTTGATGATCTCGTGCCCCTCACGCTCCAGTTGCTCGGCGCGACGGGCCAGCGCTCCCCGGATCTCGTACTTGACGTCGTGGAGGTGCTCGGAGGCGCGAACGGTTGGAAAGGTCATGGCTGGACGCTATGGGAGAGGGATGTCTGGGAACGCAGAGACGCAATTGGCTGTCCTGTCCGAAACTCAATTCAGGGAAAGCATGAGCGTAGTCGGGGAGAACAGGCGAAGCAAGAGGGGCAAGGCCCGACAGGCAAGGCCCGACAGGTGGCCCGACAGGGGCAAGGCCCGGCAGGTCTGCTGCCAGCATCCTTCCCAACACTCCCGATCACGGCCGCGCTGTGTCGGCCGCCCTGTCGTGCATCATCCGCCATCGCCGTGTACAATGTCCAACAGATATTCGCCCCCGATTGTAACCTGACTTCATCTTTCAATGAGGAGAATCGACCATGTGTGATAGCTGTACTGGCAGCGGTTTGCGGCGCCGTGACTTTCTGGCTCTGAACGGCGCGCTGGGCGCGTCGGTCGTCCTGTCGAATCTGCTGAGCGGGCAGGCCGCGGCCGCCGAGGCCGCCATGCCGCCGCTGGCCAAGCAGCGTCCGCGGGTGCTGGTCGCTTTTCTGTATCCTCCGGCCGACGTGGTGATCGCGGGCCAGATGGAGGACTCGTGGGCGCCGCACCAATGGTTCACCTGGCCGGGAAACCAGTTCCAGCCTGAGGCCCAACAACAGACATTCACCGGCAAGATCCGCGAGATGGGCGAGTCGCTGGGGATCGACCTCGAGTTCGTTCCGCAGGCGATCTACCAGCAGGCCAAGGTCGAGGAGTTCATCGCCCAGGCGAAGCAAGCGGCGCCCGACGCGGTCCTGATCGTCAATTTCTGGAACACGCTGTCCAAGTGGGCGTTTCAGATGGCGACGGAATCCGCCCCCACGGCGATCGTCTATCATTCCGTCGGTGCGAACCACCAGCTGCCGCCCGAATCGCTCCGCAAGGCCGAAGGTCTGTATTACATCCATTCGATCGAGAACTTTGCGGAGATCGAACGCGGCCTGCGCGCCGTGCGAGCCAAGAAGATGCTGGCCCACAGCCGCTTGCTGCGCGTCGCGGGCAATGTGGCTGCGGTGACAACCACCCAAGAACCGCTACTGGGCGTCGAGATCGTCAGCGTGCCGGCGGAGGAGCTGAACGCCATGTTCGACGCCCTCACGCCCGACGACGCCCTGCGGCAGGAGGCCATGGCGTTCAAGAGCCAGGCGCTGTCCGTGACCGACGTGACGGACGAGTATGTGAGCAAGGCTTTTCGAGCCCACCGCGCCGTGCGGCAGATCGTCCAGCGGTACGGAGCCGACGCGATCACCATCGAGTGCCTGATGCTTAAGCACCGCAAGCCGTGCATCAGCTTTTCGATCAACAACGGGGAACTGCTGCCCAGCGGTTGCGAGAACCACCTGGACGCGACCTTGACCCTGATGTTGGGCCGCTGGCTGTTGGACCGGGCGGGCTTCCAGCACAATCCGGAATTTGATACGAGCGAGAACCACTATTTCGGCGCTCACTGTACCTGCGCCCTGAAGCTGCACGGTCCGCAGGGGCCCAGCCAGCCATTTGCCGTGCGGCCCTTCTTCCACCAGCTTCCCAAAACAGCGGCGCTGGACGTTCAATGGACGCCCGACGAGCCGATCCTGGTGGCCAAGTACCTGACGGGCAAAGACACGCTGTCCTGCTGGAAGGGCCGCGTCATCCGGTCGCCAGCCTCGCCGCCGACCGGCGGCTGTGCGACCCGTGTGCTGACGACCATCGACGGCGTCCAGGACGTCTGCGACATCTATGCCGGCCCGCACCCGATCCTGTTCTGCGCCGACGAAGGCGACGCCCGGCGGTTCAAAGCCTTTGCCCGGATGTACCGGCTGAAACTGGAGGGCAACGTGTAGCCGCGATTTCGACCTAGACTCGCGACGCCATTTCTGCGACAGTCTGCCTTGAACCCAAGGACTGCATGCTAGCAGCGGTCACGGCCAGATGAGCGTGCCGCTGTCAAGGGCCCGAACAGTCCGTCTCGAGTCCTCTTCTCGGTTGGCAGAATTGTCATGGAACTACCTCGTCGTCCTGCTGGAGATGTCCTGCTGGCGCCTGGTGAGATGTATGCCATCCGGCAGCGTCTGCGCGGGTTGGCGGCCCGGCACGATCTGACTACCGTGATCGCCTGTGCGTTTGACCATCGCACGCGGATCCTGCCCTTCCTGTATGCCGATCAGCGGATGGTGCCCGCCGGCGTACGAGCGCTCGGCTCGGCATTGGTGGATTCCGGATTCGACAAGACGCGGATCGTGCTCCAGCAGTGGAACCGGAATTTCGATGCCTCGCAGATGCGGCTGGACGGCCGGATTCCCGACCTGTTCCTGGTCTCCAGCATGCATCTGCATTCGGCCGAATGCGATCGGCTGATCCAGGACGCCAACCGGATTGAGCCGGCCCAGCGGCCGCTGATCATCGCCGGTGGGCCCCGGATCATCTACGAGCCGTGGCAGGTGTTCAGTCCGGACGCGGACAACCCGTGGGGCGCCGATGTGGCCGTCACCGGGGAAGAGTACGTGCTGCTGCACCTGCTGGAAATCCTGTTGTCCCTGCGTGGCCGGAACGAGACCCTGCGAGAGGCATTCTTGCGGGCGCGCCAAGCGGAACTGCTGGACGAGATCCCGGGACTGGTCTACGGCCGTTCCGCATCTCTCGACGGGCCTTGCGAGGAACTGGTGGATACCGGCATTCAGCGTCTGGTGGGCGACCTGGATGAACTGCCGTATCCGGTGTTGGGGTACCAGTTGTTGGAACCGCCCAGCGCGGCCGCCACGCTGGGACCGCAGGCCCTGCCGGCCAACCGGGTCCGGAAGCACTGCAAGGTCGCGTCCCTGGTGCTCACTTCCGGCTGCAAGTTCCGCTGTTCCTACTGTCCCATCCCGGCCTATAACCAGCGGCAGCACCGGACGAAGAGCGGCGAGCGCGTGGCGGACGAGATGCAGCAGATTGCCGAGACGTATGGGATCGCCAACTTCTTCGGGACGGACGACAATTTCTTCAACGACACCAAGCGGACGTTGGACATCGCTGAAGCCTTGGCTCGCCGCGTGAATACCCGGCAGCGGCCGTACTGCAAGATCCGCTGGGCGACCGAAGCGACCATCCACGACACCTTGCGAATCCAGGAGCATTTGCCGCTCATTCGTCAGGCGGGACTGACGGCGTTATGGCTGGGCGTCGAGGACTTGACCGGCACGCTGGTCAAGAAGGGCCAGGACGAGAACAAGACGCTGCAGGCGTTCCGCGTGTTGCGCCAGCACGGGATTTACCCCGTGCCCATGCTGATGCACTACGACGCACAGCCGTTGGTCACCTGGAAGGGCAACCGGGGGCTGCTCAATCAACTGGATGTCCTGCGCGAAGCAGGGGCGCTGTACACCCAAGTACTGATGCTGACTCCTTCACCTGGTTCCAAGTGGTACGAGGACACGTACACGTCCGGACTGGCGATTGCCGAAGTGAACGGGGCCGCCATCGAGCCGCATGTCGTCGACGGGAATTACGTCGTGGCCTCGACGCATCCGCAGCCCTGGCTCAAACAATTGAACTTGCTGGCGGCGTATTCCTACTTTTTCAACCCCTTGCGGCTGATCCTGGCCCTCGTGCGGTCGAAATCGGCCATCCCTCTGGCCGATCTCGAAACGCGGCCTCCTGACGAAGTGGCTCGGTATTCGCTGTGGCAACGGGTCCGGCGCCGGCTGTATTTGAAAGCCCGGGCGCATTTGATTGATGCCGGGATGCAGTTGTTCGGGATGTACGGCCTGGTGCACACGTCCCGCCGCATGCTGGGCTGGTCGGCTCGGTTGCTGCGGGGCGGCATCCGCCATCATGACAGCGTGCCTGCCAGCCGGATTCCGATGCGGAGCCCCGACGGCGGGCAGGCAGCGCATGCGCTGCCCGGCACGCCGATGGCGACCCGGCAAGATATCCGACCGCTGGTAGTCCTGGAAACCGAAGCGAAACCCCGCCGGCGCCTGGCCGCGTAAGGCCCGGAGGAGCCCCTGATCTGTCACCTGATTCTCCCCGGTCCAGAGCAGCAAGGCGGAGATTAGGCGAAAGATCTGCCGTCTGGTGAGCGAAAAGCCAGGATGATGGCGCTGTTGTCGGCCTCGCCATAGCCGGCCGCCTCGGCGGCTTCGAGCAACTGGCGGTGGGTCTGGGTGAGCGGCAGGTCCTGCCCGGCAGCGGCTGCCGTCTGCAGGATCAGCCGGATATCCTTCAGGTGTTGCGACAGGCGGGCCTGGGCGCGGAAGTCGCCTTCGATCATCTTGCGGCCTTTGGTGTCCATGATCCGGGAATAGGCCATGCTGCCGACCAGCACCTGCAAAGCGGCCTCCGCGTCGATCCCCAGAGCCCGGGCGAACACCAGCCCCTCCGCGAGCGCCGCCCGGTTCAGTCCCAGGACCAGGTTGCTGACCAGCTTCATCCGCGATCCGCTGCCGCAGGCTCCGGCATAGATCGTCTGCCGCGCGCAACAGTCGAACAGGTCGCGGCACGCCGCAAACGCTTCCGGGGACCCGCCCACGATGGCCGTCGCCTCGCCGCGGCGGGTCTGCTCGCTGGAACCGGATAAAGGAGCGTCCAGGTACTGGACGCCACGGGCGGCCAACCTGGCTCCCAGCCGAGCCGTCTGCTCCGGCTCGCCGGTCGTTGTGTCGATCAGGATCTGGCCGGAACGTAGTCCGCCATCCAATTCGCCGAGCACTTCCTCGACGGTGTCGGTCGTGTACAGACTGATCAACACCCGCTCGCAGACCGCCAGCGGGTTGTCCGCCCACCGCGCCCCGCGGGCGACCAGCGGAGCGGCCTTTTCCCGCGTCCGATTGTGGACCCAGACCACGTACCCGGCCGCCAGCAACCGCTCGGTCAGCGCCGTGCCCATCAGGCCCAGTCCGATCATGCCCACGTTCTTGGTGTCCATCGCAGTTCCGCTTTCATTGCTGCCACGCCCGGAAAGGCTCTTTGTAACAAAGTGAATACGGTATCGAAAGTGTCTCGGCGTCGGGTCTCGGCGTCGGGCACAATCCACGGGCCGCAGGATTGGGCGGTGCAGCAAGTGTTGACCAATGGAAACCGAAGGACCACCAGGCGACATGGCGACGAATACCTTGACGAATGGACGGCGACGTCGGGTTCTTCGGCGCGGGCCGCATGCGACCGGCCGGATCGCGAGCCTGTCATGATGGTGTCTTCGCGTGGCCGGGATCGGGCGGGACCAGCAGTTCAGGATTCCCAACCCAGAGCGCGAAATAGGGCACGTTGGCTCCCGTAGTCTGGAGCATGATCAGAAATGGCTTGTCGAAAACCATGAGGTGCCTTGTCGGCGGCGGCGACGGTGTTGACCCGCAGCCAAAGGCAATGTGCGACTCGGAGCGCAGACGAGCACCCTGCTCGTCGAACTGGTATCGGATATTCTGCAGGGCACTGAGAACCACCAGGTCGTTGGCAACCTGGGGGTTCTTGTGCAGCAGCTCTTTGCCTTCGAGTTCTGTGAATCTCCGTGTCACGTCGAAGTTGAGCTTCGGAACCTTCAAGACATCGCCGGTCCGAGGTTGCGTGGGAGCGGAATTCGCTCGTTCCCGAACCGCGTCGATCGTTGCCTTGAGCGTTGGTTTCGGCGACATCTTCGCCAGAATCACCCGGTCGCGTTCACTCTTGGTCTTCAACTCGATGACGAAGTCGTCTTTGCTCTGATAATCCAATATGAGCAACTGCTCAAGCATCTCGTAGTGCTTGTGTTTGTACTCTTCTCCAATCCCAAAGCAGGGAACCCGTTTCGTCCCAAACACAACCGGCGTTGGAATGCGTTCAAATGGAACTCGAAATTCCAGGTTCTTGAACAGATACGAGTAGACAACGATGTCTTGTGGACGTGGTGTCAGCTCGCCGCTCGGGACATATCGTGGCGTGGCCTGCCCGTGGAACGTGTCCTGGAGTTGCCGCGCAATCTGCCCAAAGACGTCATCTTTCACGAAACCGGCTACGGCAACGCAGGATTTCGCGTCGATGTCTCGCTTCTTGAAGGACCTCTTGTTGAGGATCGACACCATCGGGGGCTCGTTGGCAAGTCGCACGTTCTCCCCGAGAAGAGCACACGCCTCGTTCCAGGCCAATTGAAAGGTCCCGCACCACAGGACGTTTTTCCCGCTCGCTATGGGCGCTTCCAGATGCGGAGAAACGATCGTCTCCTTGAGGTCGGAAGCATCCGCCTCCAGCAGGCCCTGCTCGGTGAAGGCACCGTCGTGCGACTCGAAGATCCGAACAGCGGCGACGTACAGCAATACCAGCAGCGCCAACCACAGGGTGGCCTTCTTGACGGCTTTCATCAGTGCCTCCACGACGCACGGCGTTGCGATTGTCAGTCGCTACTCGATCACCTCCGCGATCTGTTCGGGCGTGGTGATCCCCGGGGGCAGTTCCAGGATCCGGATGTTCCGGAAGTGGATTTCCGCGCCCTCGGATTCCAGGCACAGATAGCCTTTGCGCACGGACGAATCGCGGATGGAGTTCACGAACTTGCCGTTGATCGCCAGTTTGACCGTGCCGTCGACGCAGACCACGTCGTACACGTTCCACTCGCCCTTGCCCTTGCAGC
Organism: uncultured Planctomycetaceae bacterium; assembly: GCA_903927685.1. The sequence continues at coordinate 4,130 of CAIYOB010000665.1, read as the reverse complement.
GCAGCTCCCGGGACATGCTGCGGCTGCCGCGGGGATTGTCCGGCGTGGCGACCAGTCCCCCGGCGCCGAACAGCTCGCCGGAAATGTAGCCGATGTGCTGGGGCTGGCCGTCCTTGGTCCGGTTCAAGTTGACCCAGTCCAGCTCCAGCATCTGCACCTCCATGCCCTTGGGCAGACGCTTGCCCTCCGGCACGGAGCCCTCGCTCCAGACGAACACACCCGAGTTGCCCCCCGCCTGCATGTGCCGCCACTCGATGTGCAGCACGAAGTTCTCGTATTGCTGCTCCGACCGCATCACGCCAATCGGTTGGCCGGTGCAGACCAGCAGGCCGTCCTTGACCGACCAGGTATCCGACCCGGTGTTGACGTTCTTCCAGCCCGACAGATCGCGGCCGTTGAACAGCTCGACGAATTGCGGCGTTTCGACGCCTGCGGCGGACGGCGCGGGCGAGTCGGCAGCGTCGGCCGCCGATAGTTGGGGCATCGCTCCGGCGAGCACCGTCATGACCAAGATGCATGACATCTTGAACGTTACGTTTTTCATGGTTGACTCCCAAGGAAAGGATAACTCACGCATCCCACGGCGCCGACGAATGCACCGAGTCTACTCCGGCGGAGCGCTACCGACAATCCAGCCGGGATCAGGCCCGAATGGCACGGGGTTAAGGACTGATGATTGCCTGGGTGGCTGTGGTCGAGTGCAGCGAGCCCACAGTCCGCGCCGATTCCGGGGGCTCGCTGCACTCGACCCCGGCCACCATTCCCTGGGTTCTTCTCTTAACCTCGTACCATTCAGATCAGGCTCAGCCGGGATCAGGCACTCCCACGAGCTGGCCACTGGCCGCTTAGACTGCTAGACTTACCTCCGATCATCCGCCCCAGAACCACTGGAGTCCGTTCCATGTTCCGTGCCGCCCGCCAGCACCGACGTTTTTTCTGTCTAACGATTTTGCTTCTGCCCGCCGTCGCCGCTGTCGCCGCCGACGACTGGCCGATGTGGCGGTACGACGCGGGCCGCACGGCGGCGGCGCCGCTCGCGTTGCCGGCGGAACTGCACTTGCAGTGGGTGCGGCAATTGCCGCCGCTGAAGCCGGCCTATCAGAATCCCCGGCTGCAGTTTGATGCGGGCTACGAGCCGGTGGTGCTAGGCAAGACCCTGTTCGTCGGCTCGTCGGCCAACGACAGCGTCATGGCGTTCGATACGGATACCGGCAGCGAGCGGTGGCGGTTCTATACCGGTGGGCCGGTGCGAGTGGCGCCCGTCGCCTGGCGGGATCGCGTGTACTTCGGCTCCGACGACGGGCACTTGTACTGCGTCAGCGCAGCACAGGGGAACTTGGTGTGGAAGTTCCGCGCGGCTCCCGCGGACCGCCGACTGCTGGGAAACGGGCGGCTGGTTTCCGTGTGGCCGGTTCGAGGCGGGCCGGTGCTGGCCGATGGCAAGATCTATTTCGCGGCCGGCGTGTTGCCGGCCGAGGGCATTTTTCTGGCGGCTTTGGACGCGGATTCGGGCCAGGTGATCTGGCAGAACGATCGCACGGGCTACCTGTATGGCACGCACCCGCACGCCGCCGAAGCGTTGGGCGGCTTGACGCCCCAGGGATACTTGGCCGTCGCTCAAGATGAACTGATCGTGCCCTGCGGAACGGCGTTGCCGGCCCGGGTGGACCTGAAAACCGGCCAGTTGAAATCGTTCCGCTTACCCAAGGACGGACGCAGTCCGGGCGGCTGGTTTGCGGCGGCCGGCAAGGCGCAGCGGCGGGGCGAAGCGGGCGGCAGCGATGCTACGGACGCGGTTCCGCCGACGCTGGTCCTGGACAACCAGGTGAATCGCGATCGCCACGAAAACGGCTGGCACACGGGGCCTGGCACGGCAGGGGAACGCTCGATGGTTACGCTGGGCGAACAGACCTGGAAGTTCGCCGACGGAGTCCCCGGCGTCCGCGGGACGGTGCACAGCCTGTTGGCGGCCGACGGCAAGCTGTTCGTGGTCACTCGCGAGGGCGAACTGTACGCCTTCGGGGCCAACCGCGTCGAGCCGAAATCGCACGCCCTGGCGACGACAAAACTCGAACCGCAGGCGGACACGGCGACGGCGACCGCAGCGCAGATCCTGCAGGCGACGCAGCAATCCGACGGGTATGCCTTGGTCTGCGGTCTGCAGGACGGGCGGCTGGTTGAGGAACTGGTCCGTCAATCCCGGCTGACGGTGATTGCCGTCGATGCCGACGCGGCACGCATCCAGCGGCTGCGGCGGCGCTGGGATGATGCCGGATGGTATGGAACGCGGATTGCCGCCTGGGTGAGCCCGCCCGGCCGTTTCGCTTTCCCGCCCTATCTGGCCAGCCTGGTGGTCAGTGAAACGCCGTCGGACGCCGCGGCGGATTGGCCAGACGCCGTCCGCAAGGTCTTTCCCACGTTGCGGCCCTACGGCGGGACCGCGTGCCTGCGGCTGCCGGCTGCCGAGCGGGAGAAACTGGCCGCGGCGGTCCGTGAGAATGGCGGGCCGCAGGCGGAGTGCGTGGCGGCCGGCGAGTTGACCTTGCTGCGCCGTCAGGGGGCGTTGCCCGGCGCCGTGAACTATACGGGCGGCTGGTCCAGTCCGGACGAGCGAGTCCGCGCGCCGCTGGGTGTGCTGTGGTTCGACGATTCGGTCGGACATTTCAAGCGGGCTCCGCAGCCCAAGTACATCGACGGGGTCATGATCTCGCACGACAAGGCCTGGCTGGGCTGGCCCGACGGAGATCGCCCGCCGTACCGCTTGGCCGGCACGAACTATATGGACGTCTACACGGGCCGCGTGCTGACGGCTGCAGAAGCCCAGTCACGGCTGGGCACGCTGCCTCAGGAGGACTTGACGGCCAAGCAACCCGACCAGTATCGGCCGCCAACGCAAACGAATGCTTGGAGTCCTCCGCCACCGGTGATCGGTCAGCGGACCAATCCGTTGACGGGCCGCGCCGAGCCGCGGGCGTTTCCCAAGAGCTACGGCTGCGACGGCGGCAACGACTACGGCTTCTTGTACACAGTGCGGTCCGGAACCGCGGCGTTCTACGACAAGCGGAACGAAAGCGGCACGGTGCACATCAGCGGACCGCGGTCCGGCTGTACCAACAGCATCATCCCCTCCAACGGGCTATTGAACGTGCCGTACTTCTATCAAGGCTGTACATGCAGCTATCCCTTGCCCGTCGGCCTGGCCATGGTCAGCATGCCCGAAGCGTACGAGCAATGGAGCGTGTGGGGCCTCGGCTCGGGCGGGCCGATCCGGCGGGTCGGCTTGAATCTGGGAGCGCCGGGCGACCGCATGACCGCTGTGGGAACGTTGTGGCTGGACGTCCCCAGCGTCGGCGGCCCTTCGCCCGCGGTCGCGGTTACATTGGAACCGCCGTCGCCCCGCCTGTTTTACCAGCATTCGCTGCGGATCGAGGGCGGCCAGGGCTGGCCGTGGGTGCTCGCCTCCGGGGCGACGGGCCTGTCCTCGCTGGCCGTCCAGGGCTTGCAGCCCGGCGACTATGTCGTGCGGATGTACTTTGCCGAACCCGCGCCGATCGAGCCAGGGCAGCGCGTGTTCGATGTCGTACTGCAGGGCCAGCGCGTTGTCGAGTCGCTGGACATCGTGTCGGCTGCAGGCGGTCCGCTGCGCGGCGTGGTGCGCGAGTTCCGGGCCGCCGCCCCGGACGGCCAGCTACGCTTCGAATTCCAGGCCCAAGCGGGCGAACCGCTGGTGTGCGGCCTGGAACTGATCGCCAGCGGGTTGCCCGCGGGCGCGGTGCCTGAAGACGCTGGAGTGGACCGCGGCTGGCCGGAGAATTGACTTGGGCGGAGTGGCCACTTCCGCGAAGGAGCCGCCCGTTGGAGTTCACGCTTGAGCGTGTCTTTGGCGCGGGCATGGCCCGCCGGGCTGGCAACACTCACGAAATAGCTCCCTCTCCCCGGTCTTCGAAGTTGCGATTTTGTCAGTCCGCCCAAGCTTGGCCGAAGGCCTGCTCCCACCGTAGCCTGGGGCAACGCCCCAGGACCGCGGTGTCGTCCGACTTTCTTGGCCGAAGGCCATATTCACATTGTCCGATGCAGGACGGTGAATATGGCCTTCGGCCAAACAACGGATGTTCGCTCATGTTCCTGGG
>CAIYOB010000664.1 GCA_903927685.1 uncultured Planctomycetaceae bacterium | reverse complement strand
TATTTTGCCGCAGGCTCACCGACGACCGAATTGAGCGACCAGCAGCTGCGTGAGGGCCTGGAAAGCTGCTTTCGCCAGCTGGGCCCGCGCCGGCGAGTCCTGGCGTTGCCGCCTGATTTTACCCGGTTTAACAGCCGCGGCGGGCTTCTGACCTGCCTGGTACACCAGCACTTCGGCGACGCTCTGACCGACGTCATGCCCGCCTTGGGGACCCATGTCGCCATGCCCGATTGGCAATTGGACAAGATGTTTCCCGGGTTACCCAAGTCCTTGATCCGCGTGCATCGCTGGCGCGAGGATGTGCTGACGATCGGCGAAGTGCCGGCCGAGTTCGTCGCTGCGGCGACGGACGGCATTTGGACGCAACCCTGGCCTGCCCAGTTGAACAAACTGGTCTGGGAGGGCGGGCACGACTTGATCTTGTCCATCGGCCAGGTCGTGCCGCACGAAGTGGTCGGAATGGCGAATTACAACAAGAATATCTTCGTCGGCACGGGCGGCTCGCGAGGCATCAACGAGAGTCATTTCATCGGCGCCGCATACGGCATGGAACGGATGATGGGCCGGGCCGATACGCCATTGCGGCGGATCTTGAATTACGCCCAGGAGCACTTCTGCCGGCACCTGCCGCTGGTGTTCGTGTTGACCGTCGTGGGGACCAACGCCGCGGGCGAGTTGGTGACGAGGGGGCTGTTCATCGGAGACGACCACGAGTGTTACGAACGGGCGGCCGAGTTGGCGATCCAGGTGAATTTCACCGTGCTGCAGGAGGAATTGTCGAAGGTCGTCGTGTTCCTGGATCCCGAAGAGTTCCACAGCACGTGGCTGGGGAACAAGGCGATTTACCGGACGCGGATGGCGATCGCCGACGGGGGCGAATTGGTGGTCTTGGCGCCCGGCGTCGGGACCTTTGGCGAAGACCCGGAGATCGATCGCCTGATCCGCAAGTACGGTTACCGAACCACCCCCGAGATCATGCGGTTCATGCGTGAGAACGAGGACCTGCGGAACAACCTGTCCGCGGCGGCCCATCTGATCCACGGTTCATCGGAGAACCGCTTCCGCGTGACGTACTGTCCGGGGCGTCTGTCGCGCGCGGAAATCGAAGGGGTCGGCTACGCCTACGACGAACTCGCCGTCGTCCAGCAGCGGTACGATCCCGGCCGGTTGAGCGACGGCTGGAACACGCTGCCCGATGGCGAGCGGGTCTTCTTCATCCGGAATCCGGCGTTGGGACTGTGGGCCTACGCCGGGCGCCTGGGGTAGGGGCTCGGGGGATGCAAAGTCGGGGTTGACATGGGATATCGGCATGGTGGGCAAGGCGAGAGTCGGTTCCGTCTTTTGCCCCGCAGGGGCGCGCCACGGCAGCCCAGCGCACAACGGAGCGGCGTCAGCCGCGAAACGCCGCCCCGGAGTTACGACAACAGCCGGGATTTCAGCCCTGAAAGGCAACGCCGTGAACGATTTTTTCTTGCGTCCCTCGTGGCTCGACCCCAGCCACCCCGCCGGAAACGGCGTCACTTGCCTCCGACCGAGATCAGGTGCGACAGCGTGCGGAAGTACAGACGCCCGCCGGCGATGGCCGGCGTGCTGCGGGAGGGTTCGCCCAAGGGGTTACTGGCCAGCAGTTGGTACCCTTTCGCCACCGCGATGACGTCCACGTTGCCGTCGTCGTCGATGATGTATACCTTGCCGTCGCCGATCACCGGTGAGCCGGAAAAGCCTCGCCCCAACCGCTCTCGCCAGAGGATTTCCCCCGTCGCCACGTCGGCGCAGGAGACGACTCCCTTGTCGTTGAAGATGAACAGCAATCCGTCCTGGGCGACCAGCGTGGGCACATAGGACGCGTTCGCTTTGATTGTGTAGGCCACCTCCGGCTTTCCGCCAAGCCGTAGGGCCGTGATCGTATTGCCGCCCCCGCCGGAGCCGACGCTGCCGAGGACCAGTCCGCCAGCCAACAGCGGCGAACTGACGACGCGCATCGTCAGCGTGCCGGGCGTCTTCCAGTTTTCGCGCCCTGTCAGCGGGTCCAGGCTGAAAAAGCCGTCGCTGGTGCTGGTGCAAATCAGTTCCGCCGGGCTGCCGGTCGGCTGGTGGATGCACGGCGTCGAGAAGCAGACGCGGCTGGAGACCCGCGGCTGATTCCAACGCAGCTTGCCTGTCTTGGCCTCAAAGGCCAACATCGAACTTTGGCCGGCCTGCTGACCGGGTTCCAACTCTTCCGCCTGCTGGCTGTTCGACAGGATGACCAGGTCCTGGTACAGCATCGGCGACATGCCGAAACCGTGTTCGCTGACGACGGGCCCCAGGTCCAGGTCCCAGACGTCGTGGCCGGCGTGGTCCAGGGCCAGTAAAGTCAGTTTCGCGGGCGTCGACCAGGCCACGTAGACCCGCTCGGCATCGACGGCCGGCGTGCAGCTGCCCAGCGTATTCCGCGTGTGGATCCGATGCGTTTCCGATGGGTACTCGCGCCGCCAGAGTTCGCTTCCGTCGGCGGCCGACAGGCACAGCACGTAACGCGTCGCCGTCGCCGGATCCGCGCTCATCACGAAGACCTTGTCGCCCCACAGGACCGGCGACGAATGGCCCTGGCCGGGCAGCGCCACCTTCCAATTGTAATCCGCCTCGGTCCACTTTGCGGGCAAGTTCGCCGCGGGACTCAAGCCCGTGCCGTTGGGACCGCGGAACCGCGTCCATTCTTGGGCGGACGCCGGGGCGGCGGAGAAGAGGGACTGCAGACCGAGGATGCAAAGCAGACAGCCGGTAGCAATGCGCATGGCAACGAAGCCTCGTGGGTTGGGGGGAATGCGTAGGCTGAGACGTACGTCTGAGCCCCGGGCAAAATCGTAGCCGACGCTCGCCGCCTACGCCAGTATCCGCAGCGGCTTGGCCGTCAGCTGGACGCCGTTCCCATTCTCGCTCGGGTAGCGGCACACGCCGCGCTCCAGCTTGGCGCCCGTCGCGATATCCTGCGCCAGCAGCACGGCCCCGTCCATGTCCACATAGTCCAACTGCGGCAGCAATTGGGCGATGGCCGAGATGCCCACCGTGGATTCCGTCATGCAGCCGACCATCACCTTGAGGCCCAGCTGGCGCGCCCGGGCGATCATCCGTCGCGCGGGCGTCAGGCCGCCGCACTTGACCAACTTGATGTTCACCCCGTGGAAGCAACCGTGACAGCGGTCGACGTCCTCCGGGACGGCACAGCTCTCGTCCGCAATGACCGGCAGGACGCTCTCGGCCCAGACGCGCCGCATCTGCTCGTTGGCGTCCGCCGGCAGCGGCTGCTCGATGAACTCGACGTTCAAATCCCGCAGCAGGGGAGCGTTCTTGAGCGTCTGGTCCGCCGTCCAGCCGCAATTCGCATCGACGCGAAAGACCGCGTCCGTCTGCCGGCGCAGCTGCCGGACGATCTCGATGTCCTGCGGTGTGCCCAACTTGATCTTGTAGATCGGCCAGCCAGGGAACTCCTGCAGCTTGGCGACCATCTTGTCGATCGTGTCGATGCCGATCGTATAGTTGCTGACCGGCAGTTTGCCGAGGCTCAGCCCCCACAGCCGGTAGACCGGCGCGCCGGCTCGCTTGCCCCACAGGTCGTGGGCCGCCTCGTCCAGGGCGCAGTGCGCGAAAGGCTGCTCGCGCAGTTGCGGCCGGAGCGCATCCCACAACCGTACCGGATCGTCGCCGGACCAACGCTCGATTTCCGGCCGCACGCGAGTCAGCGCCGCGACCATGTTCTCGATCGTCGCGCCGTAATACGGATTGGTCGTCGCTTCGCCGTACCCGTGGAGACCTTCATGTTCCAGGTCGACAATCAGCGTCTTCTGGACTGCGACCGAACCACGGGAGATGGTGAACACATGCCGCAGCGGCAGGTCGAATTCGTACAGGTTCAGTTTCATGACGCGACCTCTTGTTTCAGGCGCAAGACGGCATCGACCAGTTCCCCGGGACCGTGCCGGAACACATCGCACACGGGCAAGCCAAATTCGCCGCGGACGCGGTCGCGTTCGATCTCGGCCTCGGCGGCGGTCAGCCGGCGGCTGTTCATCGCCAAGCCGATCACGCGGCAGGGCTGGTACACGCTGGCTGCGAGTTCGGTCAACTGCATGATCTTGGCCAGGGGCGGCAGGGTGACATGGGGAGCGCCCAGCGGCGTCGTCCGGCCGGGCTCATAGCAGAAGATCAGGCCCTGCGGCTGGCAGCCGTGCAGCAGCCCCAGGGTCACGCCCGAGTAGAATGGGTGGACCAAGCTGCCTTGCCCCTCGACCAGGACGATCTCGTGGTGCTGGTTGTCGAGGACCAGTTGTTCGGCCGCGCCGCTGATGAAATCGGCGACCATGCAATCGATGGGATAGCCGTCGCCCTCGACGATGATCCCCGTCTGCCCTGTCGCAGCAAACTTGGCGTCGTAACCGCGGCGTTTCAACTCGTTGGTCACCTCGACGGACGCCACCATCTTGCCCACGCTGCAATCGTGGCCCATGGTGTGGATCCGCAGGCATCCCGGCCGGAATTGAACGGCGGCGGAGACGCGTTTCAGCGGGCTCTTGCGGACGTCGACCAGCCGCACGCCACGCCTGGCGGCGGCCGCGGCGAACTCCGCATCCGCCGCCAGGAATTCGTGCATTCCCGAGACAATGTCCAGTCCGCGGTCGATCGCCTGCAGCATCAGCGAGCGCCAGGCGGGCGGGATCTTGCCGCCCGGGTTGGCGATGCCGAACAACAACGTCTTGGCGTCCGGCGCTGCCGCCAGATCCGCGACGAACGGCACGTCGCCGACGCCGAACACCTCGCGGCTGGTCTTGCCCGCCTGGGTGCTGTCCAGCAACGCGACGACTTCATCGGGGCAATAGCGGAGCACGCAGACCGCCGTCTTGGCGGTGATCGGGTTCGCGTAGCCCTCGGTCAGGATAATGAATTTGCGGTTCGGCATGACATCAACGGGCGGGGGGAAGGTGCGGCAGGGAAGTACTTCGTGAGGACATTCAGTCTCGCGCCAAATTAGTCAACAAGACCGCAGGGTGGAAACGGAGAGGCGGAAGAAGCTGGTTATAAATTGGGGGTTATAAATGCAAAAAAGCAAATGCCACGGCGGATTTCATCTATAACCCACCAATTTATAACCCACCAATGGACTCGTTCGTTCCTCGGCGTTTTCTCGGATCGTGGATTTCTGTGCCAAGCATTCCCTTGCCCCGTTTGGCGAAGCGGGCAGGGATCGGCGTTACTGCCGAGTGACTTCGTGGAACCGGTCCAGCAGGCGGAGCGTGATGGGGCCGGGAACGCCGTCGCCGATCTTGCGGCTGTCGACCTTGGTCACGGGCACGATCTCGGCGGCGCTGCCGGTCAGGAAGCACTCGTCGGCGATGTACACATCGTGCTTGGTCAGCGGGGTTTCGCGGACCGGGATCTTCAGCTCGCGGGCCAGCTCGATGACCACCGCCCGGGTGATGCCTTCCAGGATCCCCGCTTCGACCGACGGCGTCAGCAGTTCGCCCTTGCGCACCAGGAAGATGTTGTCGCCGGTGCATTCAGCGACTTCGCCCTTCTGGTTCAGCATCAGGGCTTCGACGCAGCCCGCCTGCAGGCCCTCGATCTTGGCCAGGATGTTGTTCAGGTAGTTCAGCGACTTGATCCGCGGGCTGAGGGCCGCCGGATGGTTGCGGATCGTGCTGACCGTCACGATGTGCAGGCCCTGCTCGTAGTATTCCCGCGGATACAGCGTGATGTAGTCGGCGATGATGATCACCTGGGGCTGGGCGCAGCGGTTGGGGTCCAACCCCAGGGTGCCCACGCCGCGGGTCACGACCAGGCGGACATAGCCGTCTTCGATTCCGTTGGCTTGCACCGTCTGGTCGACGGCCTGCCCCAGGGTCTCCGGCGTCATGGGAATCTCCAGCCAGATGGCTTTGGCCGAATTCCACAGCCGCTCCAGGTGCTCCGGCATCCGGAACACTTTGCCGCCATAGACGCGCATTCCTTCGAACACGCCGTCCCCGTACAGCAGCCCGTGATCGTAGACGCTGATCTTGGCGTCCTCTTTGTCGTACAGTGTTCCGTTGATGTAGACCTTGAGCGACATGGCAGTTCCGAGAGCTGAGGGCTCACGCCCGTTCCACCAGGCCTTCGACCAATCGCACCGTGCGGTCGGCCTGCCCGGCGATGGCGTTGTCGTGAGTAACCATGACTATAGTGAGGTTTTGCCGACGGTTCAAGGTTCGCAGCAAATCCATGATTTCCTGGCCGGTCTGCCGGTCCAGGTTGCCCGTCGGCTCGTCGGCCAGCAACAACTGGGGGTTGGTGACCAGCGCGCGGGCGATCGCCGCCCGCTGCATCTCGCCGCCCGACAGTTCCTTGGGCTTGTGGGTCAGGCGGTGCGACAGACCGACCATGTCCAGCAGGTGCCGGGCTTCCTCCCCATGCTGCCGCTTGTTCATCCAGTAGCGGAGCACGCCCTGGCCGATCATCCGCGGGGCCAGCACGTTTTCCAGCGTGGTCAGCTCCGGCAGCAGGTGATAGAACTGAAAGATCATCCCGAAATAGCGGTTCCGCAGCACATCACGGGCCTTGGACGGCAGGTTGTCGATGCGATTGCCCTCGAAGTGGATCTCGCCGGCGTCGGGAGCGTCCAAGGTGCCCAGCAGATGCAGCAGGGTGCTCTTGCCCGACCCGCTCTGGCCGACCACCGCCACGAACTCGCCTTCCCGGATCGCAAAATCGACGCCCCGCAGGACCGGGATAATGTGCTTGCTCTTGCGGTAGCTCTTGAACACCTTCTTGGCGCTCAACAACGGTCCCGCGTCATAGGTCTGCGGCCCGACGCTCCCGGGAAACGCCTCGGGCTCGGGGGCGACGTCCAGGTTCTGAAAGCTGTCCAGCAGGGCGCCCGGCGCCGGGCGTCGGATCAGGGGAATGGTCGGAGCAAAGGTGACGGGGTTCATGGTGTCCCTGCTGGTGAGAAACAAGTTGGAATTCTGTACGTCTGAGCCCTGTCCGCGACTCATTCGTACCGCAGCGCCTCGACCGGGTGCAGTCGTGCGGCCCGCAACGCCGGCAGCACGCTGGCCAGGACGGCGATCGCGATCGCGCCCGCCACCACCAGGGCGACGGTCAGCGGATCGATGACGGCCGGGATCTCCTGGAAGTAGTAAATGGTCGGATCGAAGACCTCCCGCCCGGTCAACCGCTCCAGGCCGGCGGCAATTTCGTTGATGTAGATCACGAACAGCAATCCTCCGACCATGCCCACGCCGGAACCCACCGAGCCCAGCGAGAAGCCATAGCTCAGAAAGATGCTCATCACCCCGCCGCTGGGCGCGCCCAGCGCTTTCAGGATCCCCACATCCCGCGTCTTTTCCACGACGATCATGAAGAACGTGGCCAGGATGCCGAAGCCGGCGACGGCAATGATCAGGAACAGCAGGATGTTCAGGATCGTGGTTTCCATCTGCACGGCCGCCAGCAGCGGGCCCTGCAAGTCCATCCAGGTCTGAATCCGATACGCGTACTGGTCGGCCGGAAACCGCTGCAACAGGGTGTCGCGCGCCGCCTGCAAGTCGCTGCCCGGCTTCAACCGAATCTGAATCGACGTGACGCTGGTGACTTTCGTCTGCGGATCGATCATGCCCCGCATCCGCTGCAACTCGGCCAGCGGCACAAAGGCAAAACTGCTGTCGTACTCGCTCATTTTGCTTTCATACAGGTCCACCACCGTGAACTTGGCGCTCTGCGCCGACGGTGCTTCGCCGGACGGCGGGGCCGTGGGGAACGTCAGGTTCACGTCGTCACCGGGCCGGCACAGGAAGTAATCGCGGACGACATCGTCAGCATCGCGATGCCGGACGCTGGAAACCATCAGCCCCAAGATGACGCCGACGTGCTGCTCCTTCGCCTCGTCGAACACTTGGGCGTCCCCGGCGCTGGCGGACGTGGCGCTATAGGGGTCGGCCGGAGCCCCGCCATACGGATCGCCGGGCGGCGAGGGCGGCTCGGAGGCCGCTGCGCCGTCAGCGCTGCCGGCGGCACGCTGCTGCCGCGCCGCTTCGATCTGTTGCAGCTGCTCCTGAACCGCCCGTTCGTACGCCACGCGGTTTCGCCGGTACATCCAGCCCGCTTCCGCCAGGCGCCGGTCATAGCCGTCCTCGCGGAGCAGGAAGCTCAGTTTCGACTGGTTCTCCGGGTGCAGCAGGTACTGGCTGAAGTCGCCGACTTGGGCATACGTGCGTTCGTCGATGCCGATCAGGTTCACCTGCCGCGTGATCCACTGGTTGCGAACCTGGAAGCTGAGCATCGCCGGCACCTGGACGGTCGACGTCATCCCCACGACCTGGTCGCCCAACGTCTTGCGGATTTCCTCCTCGTGCCATTGCGGATCGGGCAAGCCGCCCAGGCTGTGGCTCTCGAAGACCAGGTCCGACAGAATGCCGTGCAGGCGGTTGTGCATCTCCTGCGTAAAGCCCTCCATCACGCTGTTGACCACGATCAACGTGGCCACGCCCAGCGTGACGCTGATGATCGAAGCCAGCGCGATGTAACGGGTGCGGAGATATCGCCAGGAGAGCAGCAGTTTGTACATGGCCAATCCTTTGGCTCGGTTCGTTACGCGTCGTCCCTGCGCGTCTTGTGTGCCTGCGCGTCGCCGCCGTTACTCCGTAACAGCTTCGCCCGCGTCTTGGCTCGCCCCTTCTGCGGCCTCGGGCCGCAACAGCGGAAACAGGATCACATCGCGAATCGAAGGCGAATTCGTCAGCAGCATCACCAGCCGGTCGATCCCGACGCCCAGTCCGCCCGCCGGCGGCATCCCGTGCCGCAGAGCCCGAATGAAATCGTGGTCCATCTTGGCCATCGAATCCTCTTCGGGCAGTCCCTCCAGCTGCGTCTTGAACAGCTGTTCCTGCAGGTCCGGATCGTTCAACTCGGTATAGGCGTTGGCGATTTCCATCCCGTGCACGAACAGCTCGAACCGCTCGGCGATTTCCGGATTGTCGCGTTTGCGCTTGGTCAGCGGGCAGATGCTGGCCGGGTAATCGATCACGAACACGGGACCGACCAAGGCATCCTCGACCCGGGCCTCGAACACGTCGCTCTTGATCACATCCGGATGGCGGTTCGCGGTCTCCAGGCCCAGCGAGCGAGCCAGCTCGGCGACCGCCGCCGCATCCTCCGGGGCGATGCCCGTGTGTTCGCGGAACAAGTCGTTGTACGTCCGGCGAGCCAGCGGCGGCGTGAAATCGATTTCCTTGTCGCCCCATGGCAGCCGGTAGGGCGCCCCGATCGCCTGGATCGCGCCGAGGATCAGCTTCTCGGTCAAGTCCATCATGGCTTCGTAGTTGCCGAAGGCCTGGTAGACCTCCAGCATCGTGAACTCGGGGTTGTGCTTGGGGCTGATCCCTTCGTTGCGGTACACCCGGCCCAGTTCGTACACCCGCTCCATGCCGCCGACCAACAGACGCTTCAGGTGCAGTTCCAAGGCAATCCGCAGGTACAGCTGAATGTCGAGCGTATTGTGATGCGTGATGAACGGCCGCGCAGCCGCTCCGCCGGCGATCGTGTGCAGCGTCGGGCCCTCGATCTCGCAGAACCCTTCCCGGGCCAGCGTCTGGCGGATCGAGTGGACGATCTTGGTGCGGTTCAGGAACCGCGGCAGGACGCCTTCGGTGTAGGTCAAGTCCAGGTACCGCATCCGCTGCCGCAGTTCGGCATCCTGCAGCCCGTGATGCTTTTCCGGCGGCGGCTCGATCGCCTTGCACAGGAAGTGCAGCTTCTCGGCAAAAATCGTCAGCTCGCCCGTCTTGGTGCGGCGCAGCTGGCCGTCGACACCGACGATGTCCCCCAGATCAAAATTGCCAGCCAAGGCAAATCCCTCGTCGCCCACCTGCTGCTTGCCGATGAACAACTGGATCTTGCCCGTCCAGTCCTGGATGTCCACGAAACGGAGTTTACCGGCGTCGCGCTGCAGGACGATCCGCCCCGCCGCACGAACGCGGGGCCCCGTCAACTCGCCGGGCCCCTGCTGCTGCATCCAGGCCCGGAAGTCCACGGGCTCGGAGGCCGCGAGGTTGGGCAATTCGATCGTCTCGCCGCTCTCCTTCTGGAACTTGATCTCCGCAGCTCGCGCCCGAATGTCGCCAATGTAGGCGCGGTCGTCGAATCTACCGCCCCAGGGGTCGATTCCCATCTCCGCAATCTTGCGCATTTTATCGCGCCGAGCGGCTTCGTGGATTCCCGGAGAGTCTCGATCCGTTTGACGGGGTTCCTGGCTTGCCATCGCAACTCAATACTGGATATGTGGTTAGTGGCTTTTTCTGCGCGCAAGGTGCGGCTCGGGTCCGCAGAGGCGACATTCTAGGAAATGTCCCAGGGGGGTCAATGTCAGAACGGACGCGAAGTTTGCC
>CAIYOB010000663.1 GCA_903927685.1 uncultured Planctomycetaceae bacterium | reverse complement strand
TCAACGAAAGGCGTCACCGGGCCGCGCCGGATGACGCATCCATTTTTCCAGGACCGGATCGCGGCTCCGGTGCATGCCTTGATTACGCCGCAGTCCTTGTGTTTCGTGGCAACCATCGGTGCCATTGCTCACGGCTCAGCATACACCTCCTTGCCTTCGATCCTTACCACGATGTGTGACAGCGTTAACCAAGGCGCCACACGGACATCAATTGAGCCAGCCAAATCGCCGGATTTCGTTGGCACAACAAAATCGAAATGCGGAACATACCAAAGCAGACTTGTTTGACGAGCGACAATCTGACCGTCTACGAGTACGCTTTCGAATCCGAAACCGCGACCATTGTACTCAATCGTTGTATTGAATGGGTGGGGAAGTTGGACTTTGCGATATAGCCAACCGCTGTCGATCAAGGTTCCCGCGTGTTGAGTCAGAACCGGGCCGCAATCGGCTGTCGGACTTCGGTATGGGTTCTCAAGGTGGTCGAGCATGGTCCGTAGGTCTTCGTCCTGAGACACGATTGCGATGGCGGCTAGCGGCGTAACGACCGGGGTGACCGAGCGGCGACAGGACAGACCAACCATCCCGCTGGACGCAAACGCCGCTTCGGTCCACCCGATGGTTCGCCGATGCAGCACACCAAGTTACCACCGGATCTAACTCCGAACCAGTACCGCATTCGGTGAATCGCATCTCCTGGCATACGGTCACGTTTGATCGTTGTCGGTCGGTCTGCGCCCGCAGAGGCCGGCAACTCGACCGATCAGCCTCCCCGTAAAGTACAAAGCAACAGCACGCGTGCAGCCAAAGAGCAGCGTCTGAACGGCTCGTCCAGCAAGACTGGGCGGTGCCTTGTCGTGTGCGGAAAGGCCGGGCAATTGCAGTGCAAGGAGAATAACGAGGACAGCCCAAGCGCCGAGCATCTCCCACACGAGTGAGGCAATGGATTCGCGGCGAACTGGTCCGCGGGGCTTTGGCTCGCTGGCCGTTGTGGGTGACTCGTACGGATTAGCGCCCATTTTGCCCTCAGGCCCAACACCAGCGACGTTGCCACCACCGCGAGGCCGACCGGCGAACTTATGATTGTCCAGAACGGCCTATCCCAGGCACCGCTGGCTGGCAGTAGGCCGACTGGCGCGGCGGGCTATCCCGCCTGGAACTGACTTTGAATTATCGACTAAAGCCCCTGCCTGTCAAGCGTTTGAAGCCCGATCAAAGGGTTGCCGGTCACCGGGATAGGCCGACCTGGATAATGCCCTATTGGCGGCTGGATAGGCCGACCGGCTGTGGCCGATCCTGCGGACTTCGAAACCTGCGGCCGCCACGACTTTCGGCCATTTTGAAGTGGAATGGGCAGGGGCCACCGGTGTCGTCGCCCTTGCCGGGTGGTACAATGCGGCGAGGGGCCGGGCAGGGCCGGCTGGAGAATTACATAGTCACGGACTCGTGCTGACGGAAGCCGATGGATACGCTTACCGACCGCAAGAGGGGCGGAGTGCTCATCGTTCTGTTGACGTTAGCGACACTGAGGTACCACTTCGAAGTGTCTCCGGTGGTCGTCGTCGCTGTCATTGTTGCTGTGGTGGTGTTGGGCGCCGTGATGACTGGAATTCTCCGTCCTCAGACCGTTCGCAATCCCTGGCGGTCTCGAACCGGTCCGATGCCCGGCAACGATCTGTCGGCTACGGGAATTCGCACCCAGGCGTTCTTTCGTACCGGCGACGACTCGTTCGTGGATGACCGACCGGAACCGGTCGACGAAGACATACCCGCTGGCGGACCGTTGTTCAATTCGATTTGCTATCGCCTTGGGCAGTCGTGGCACCTTCACGATATCAGCATTTCCGTCCGGGGCCATTGGCTGTCGGCCCACGTGGGCATTGACGCTACGATCCTGTTTGAACTTGCGCTTGTTGAATTTGACGACGGATGGATGTTCGTTGTTGAACCCACCAAAGAAGCCACGGCTGAACGCGTCCGGGAATTCGTCCGAGACGCTCATGACATCATTCGAAACATCCCGGACGTCCACGACATTCGTTGGTTCAAGAGCGAGCACCAGTTTCCCTGCGGCGTCTTCCACGAGGGAGAATTTGAACACGGGACGCCAAGTCCATGCGATTTGGACAATGCACCCGAAGCCGCCACCTAATCGGGTAGCCGGCCGGCGGTTCCTGCCGCCCCACCGCATGCAGGTCCGCCGCCCCAACTTCCAGGCGTTTTGAAGTGGAAGGGGCACGGGGGCGCTTGGCCGTGGCCCTTGCCGGGTGGCATAATGCGGCGAGTGGCCGGGCTGGTCCGGCCGGCAGCTGCAACGCTATCCGCTATGCGTATGTTGTTCTACGTCGACGTTACCGTTGTCCGTGCGATTCCTGATGACCGGGGTCCCACGCCAGTCGCTGCACGAACCTGGCATGACACGGTGTCCTGCCGGTTCGCGGTCAACGCTGCGGGGGCGCCACAAGCTATTGAAATTGCGTCAGAGGCATCACGCCATGCGGTCGACCAGAACGGGGACTTCGTTGGGGGCATCGTGACCGACGCCAGGGCGATCGCCATCTCACCCGATGATCTGAACGGCCACGAGGCGTACCTCATTAAGCCATTGCATGAAGAAGGGATCGTTTACGTTTCCGGCATCGCGTACAGCAGCATCGGATATGACGCTGCACCGGGCGTCGACCGCGAACTGTCCTTGATGCGCGAATCAATTGCTTCTCGGGGCTTGCCGGACGTAAGCTTCACGCACCCAAATCACGATACTCCGTACAAACCAGAGATTTGTCGTCTCATGTGTCCTTCCTGCGGACACTGGGTCGAGTATGATCAGCGCGCATTCATATTTGCGTTCTTTGACGGGATTCAATACCTTCCGGCCGAGTTTGCACGCCTGCGTTCGGCTCGAACGGTTCATGATTCGTTTCTCGATCGCCACGGCACCTGCTTTCCGTTTTCGGAAGCGATAGAGCTGGAAGTGCATTACCTACAT
>CAIYOB010000662.1 GCA_903927685.1 uncultured Planctomycetaceae bacterium | reverse complement strand
CTGACCCGGGAGTGGGTGGCTCGGCTCGTGCGCCGGATCAAGACGGAAACGCCGTTGGCGGTGACCCTGAGCCTGGGCGAACGTTCCGAGCAGGATCTGGTTGCCTGGCGCGCGGCCGGCGCCGATCGCTACCTGCTGCGATTCGAGACCTCCAACCGCCAGTTGTACGAGCGGATCCATCCGACCCGACCGGGCCATCCGTCGGATCGCCTGGCCCTGCTGCGGCGGTTGCGGGAGATGGGCTACGAGGTGGGCAGCGGCGTGATGATCGGGATCCCCGGCCAGTCGTACGAGGACCTCGCGCGGGACATCCAACTGTTTGCCGAGCTGGATTTGGACATGATCGGCGTGGGGCCCTTCCTGCCGCATCCGGCCACGCCGTTGGGCGATCCGCAACTGGCGGAGTCCGTGGCGGACCAGGTGCCGAACAGCGAACTGATGACGTACAAGGTGATCGCCCTGGCGCGGCGGGTGTGCCCCCGGGCGAACATCCCCGCCACGACCGCCCTCGCCACGCTGAACCGGCTGCAGGGCCGCGAACTGGGCCTGGCCCGCGGCGCCAACGTGGTCATGCCCAACCTGACGCCGGTGGACTACCGGGTGCTGTACGAGATCTATCCGGACAAGGCGTGCGTCCGCGAAACGGGCGACGCCTGTCACACATGCCTTGCGGTCCGCATCGGAGCCATCGGGCGGAGCGTAGGCCAAGGCCGCGGCGATTCGCCCAACGCCCGCGAGCGCCAAGACTGGGCGACTGCTTGAGGAGTGTCTCATGTCCCTGCTGATCGACAGCCAACCGCTCAGCGCTTGCGCTTGCGACTTTATCGACGAATCCCACTTGGAAAACCTGCTGGACGAACCGGCCGACGCGGTCGAGGTGCGGGACGTCATCGCCAAGAGCCTGGCCAAGGAGCCGCTGACCGAAGCCGAGACGGCCGTGCTGCTGAACGCCGACTCGCCGGACTTGATCGAGGAGATCTTCGCCGCCGCCCGGCAACTGAAGCGGGATGTCTATGGCAACCGCATCGTCCTGTTCGCGCCCCTGTACGTCGGCAACCGGTGCGTGAACGACTGTACGTACTGCGGCTTTCGGCGCGGCAACCAGGCGGCCATCCGCCGCACGTTGAACGCGGCGGAAGTCCAGGCCCAGGTCACCGCCCTGGAGCAGAAAGGACACAAGCGGCTGATCCTGGTGTTCGGCGAACACCCCCGGTATTCGCCCGAGTTCATCGCCGACACCGTTCGGGCCGTGTACGAAGTCAAGAACGGCCACGGCGAAATCCGCCGCGTGAACATCAACGCCGCTCCGCTGGACCACGACGGCTTCCGCACGGTCAAAGAAGCGGGTATCGGCACGTACCAGATTTTCCAGGAGACCTATCATCACGCGACGTACGCCGAAGTCCATCCGGGAGGCACGCGCAAGTCCGACTACCTGTGGCGGCTGGACGGCCTGGATCGAGCCTACGAGAGCGGCTGCGACGACGTGGGGATCGGGGCCCTGTTCGGACTGTACGATTGGCGGTTCGAGGTGTTGGGGCTGGTCAGTCACGCGCGGCACCTGATGGCCAAGTTCAACTGCGGGCCCCACACGATCAGCTTCCCGCGGCTGCGGCCCGCGTCCGGCGTCAAGATCGACGAACGCTGGCTGGTCGACGATGACGAATTCAAACGCGTGGTCGCCATCCTGCGGCTGAGCGTCCCGTACACCGGGATGATCCTGACCGCGCGCGAACCGGCCCACGTGCGGCAGGAACTGCTGGGCTTCGGCGTCTCGCAGATCGATGCCGGCAGCCGGATCGAACTGGGCGGGTACACCGAGGCGGGCGACGCCCAGCAGCAGGTGTGCGAGCGCGAGCAGTTTGAATTGGGCGATATCCGCTCGCTGGACGAAGTCGTCGGCCAATTGCTGGCGGACGGCTACATTCCCAGCTTCTGCACCGCCTGCTATCGGCTGGGCCGCACGGGCGAGCAGTTCATGGAGTTTGCGATCCCGGGGTTCATCGAGCGGCTGTGCACGCCCAACGCGCTGACCACGCTGCAAGAGTACCTGGTCGATTACGCCTCGCCCGCCACGCGGACCCTGGGCGAACGGCTGATCAACCAGAGCCTGGCCGGCATCCCGGACGGCTCCCGCAAGCAAGAACTGCAACGGCGGCTGCACCAGATTGTCACCACGCCGGAACGCGATCTGTTTTCGTGATTGCGGCAGAAAGCAAGTTCCATGTCCACCGCCTTCCGCACCGAATCCGACCTGCTCGGCCAGCGGCCCGTTCCGGCCGAAGCGTTGTACGGCATTCACACGCTGCGCGCCGTGGACAACTTTCCGCTCAGCGGCCGGCCGGTCAGCCGCCACCTGATCCACGCCTACGGCTGGGTCAAGCTGGCCTGTGCCCGCACGAACCAAGAACTCGGCGCCTGGCCGGACGAAGCCACGTTCACGGCCTTGGAGACCGCCTGCCAGGAACTGGGCGACGGGCGGTTGGACCAGCATGTAATCGTCGATGCCCTGCAAGGCGGCGCCGGCACGTCGACCAACATGAATGTCAACGAGGTGCTCGCCAACCGGGCCCTGCAGATCCTGGGCCGGCCCCTGGGCGATTACGCCACGGTGCACCCTTTGCGGGACGTCAACCTGCACCAGTCGACCAACGACACCTACCCCACGGCGTTGCGAGTCGCGGCGATTGGGCAACTGCGGCTGCTCGAGCGGGACGTGATCGCGCTGGTCGACGCGTTCCAGCACCAAGAGCACGCGTTGGCGGAGGTTGTCAAGGTCGGACGCACGGAACTCCAGGACGCCGTGCTCACCACGCTGGGCCGCAGCATGGGCGCCTTTGCCGAAGCGTTTGCCCGCGACCGCTGGCGAATCTACAAGTGCGAAGAACGGCTGCGCGTCGTCAACTTGGGCGGCACGGCCATCGGCACCGGCCTGGGCGCTCCGCGGCAGTTCATCTTCCGCGTGGTCGATCACCTGCAGCAGATCACCGGCCTGGGAGTGGCGCGCGCCGAGAACCTGATCGACGCCACCCAGAACGCCGACGTGTTCGTCGAAGTCAGCGGCATGCTGCGGGCCCTGGCCACCAGCTTGTTGAAGGTCAGCAACGACCTGCGTCTGCTGGCCTCCGGGCCGGTCGCCGGCCTGGGCGAGATCGAGCTTCCGGCGCGCCAAGCCGGTTCGTCGATCATGCCGGGCAAAGTCAACCCCGTGATCCCCGAAGCCGTCGGTCAAGCCGCCTTGGCGATCGCCGCCCAGGACCAGGCCCTGGCCACCGCCG
>CAIYOB010000661.1 GCA_903927685.1 uncultured Planctomycetaceae bacterium | reverse complement strand
TAAGGACTCGTCCACGAACAATGTCGTCTTTCGCTCCGCGAAAGAACGCCCTTTCGCGGAGCGAAAGGCGACAGAACCGCGGTGTTGTTCTTGGACGGGTGCTAAGGGACAATCAACCCCCAAGGAACGCCTGTGGCTGACGCAACCACCTTCTCACTCGGCCTGTGGGACTACACGGCCTTCGTGGCCTACTTCGTGGGCTTGTCCGCCGTCAGCTACTGGTTTGGCCGCAACGAGCGCGGCAGTACGACGGACTACTTCCTGGCCGGCAAACGCTTGCCGTGGTACGTCGTCGGCGGCTCGTTCATCGGCTCGAACATCAGCTCCGAGCACTTCATCGGCATGATCGGCGCGGCGGCCGTGTACGGCATCTGCGTGGCGATGATGGAGTGGATGAACGTGTTCACCTTCTCGCTGCTGATCTGGTTCTTCATCCCGTTCCTGTTGGCCTCGCGGGTCTTTACCATCCCCGAGTTTCTGGAGCGGCGGTTCAGCTTGACGCTGCGGCAGATGTTCGCGGCGGTGACGGTGATCAGCAACGTGGTCGCATTCCTGGCCGCTGTGCTGTACGGCGGCGGCGTGGCCATTGAAAAGCTGTTCGGCTTCGACCTGTGGTGGTCGATCGTCGTCCTGGGTGTCGTGGCCGGCGGCTGGGCGATTTACGGCGGCCTGTCGTCCGTGGCCTGGGCGGATCTGTTCATGGTCATCGTCATGGTCGCCGGCGGATTGGCCGTGACGATCCTGGGATTGCAGGCCCTCGCGCCGGACGGCTCGCTGGCCGACGGCTTCCGGGTGCTGCTCGAACGGAATCGGGCGACCAGCGGGGCGTGGTCCCAAGCCGTCGCCATGCATGTTCATCACTTGGCGGGGACGGATTCGTACAATCGGCTGTCGGTCTTTCAGCCGGCCAGCCATCCGATCGTGCCCTGGACCAGCCTGCTGCTGAGCATCTTCTCGATCAGCGTCTGGTACAACGTCTTGAACCAGTTCATGATCCAGCGGGTGCTAGGCGCGCGGAACGCCTATCACGCCCGGATGGGCATCGTGTTTGCCGGGTTCATGAAAGTGTTCCTGCCCGTCATCGTCGTGCTGCCGGGGCTGATCCTGTTCGCCCTGCATCCCGAGTTGCTGCTGCAGCCCTGGGAGGATGTCCGGCCGGCCGCCGATCGCGGCTACATCCACTTGCTCCAGACCTTGATGCCGGTGGGCTTGCGCGGCCTGTTCCTGGCCGGCTTGTTCGGGGCCATCCAGTCGACCGTCAATGCCGTGCTGAATTCGACCGCTACGGTGTTCACGCTGGACATCTACCAGCGGCTGCTGCGGCCCGGGGCCAGCGACCGGCATCTGGTCAATGTGGGTGTCGTTTCGTCCGTCGTCATCTTGGCCGTGGCGATCGTGCTGGGCGGGTTCATCGGCCATTTGCGCGGCGGGCTGTTCATCTACATCCAGTCGCTGTACGCCTTTTTTGCTCCGCCCTTTGCCGCCGTGTTCTTGTTGGGCATCCTCTGGCGGCGGGTGAACCGCCACGGGGCGCTGGCGGCCGTGGTGTTCGGGTTTGCGTTCGGGATCGGCGTCAAGCTGTATCTGGAAGCGAAGTTGGCGCACCCGGCCTGGCTGGAGCCCTACGCCAACCAGGCCGCACTCAGTTGGCTGCTGTGCTGTCTGGTCTGCACGGCCGTCAGCCTGGCCACCTCGCCGCCGCGGCCCGAGCAGGTGGGCGACGACGTCACGATCAACTGGGCCAAGCTGAACATCTTCCGCGACCTGGGCACGACCTGGTACACCAGCGTCGTCACCTGGTGGCTGCTGTTCGTGGTCATGATCGCCGGCCTGTTTGCCCTCTTCTCCGGCTGGGTGTTTCCCGCCGTGACGGCGGCGTAGAGGACAGAGTTCAATCCGGAGTCACTTGCCATGTTCGCTTCGCTGTTGTTGCTCGCTGCGTCTGTCTCGGGGGGCTCTGCCGAGCCCGTTTACGAACTCGACGCGCGCGGGATCGTCGCGCGGTTGGACGTGGCGTCGTCCACGTTCCTGACCGACGCCAGCGTCGGCGTGATTGCTCCCGACTGGCAGGGCAGTCTTGGCGATCAGCGCGGCTTGGAACCGCAAGCGGTCCAAACGACCCAACAGGCTGGCGCGACGGTCTATTCCAGCGTGCTGGAAAGCGGCGACCAGCGAACACGCCTGCGCCAGGTGGTGCGTCCGCTCGCCCGCGGGGTACGGCTGGAGTACGAATTGACGCCGGAGGTCGAGATTGCCGTCGAGACCGTGGTCTTCCGCGCCACGATTCCCCTGCTGCCCCACCGCGGCACGACGCGTTTCGTGGCGTTCAGCGAGGAGGTGACCCAGGGCGTCTTTCCGCCGGAACTGCCCACGCCGTCCTATCACTTCCTGCCCGGGCAGAACTGGGATTGGCTGGCCCTGGTCGCGGCGGACGGGGCGGCCCTGCGGATCCAGGCCGAGGGCATCACCCTGGGCCTGCAGGACGCTCGGAAGTTCGGCCACGCCAGCTACGAACTGCTGGGTTGCGCCCCCGTGCGGGGCAAATTGGCGGCGGGCCAGCCGCTACGGCTGGCGGTCGAGTTGACGGCGAGTACGGCGGACGAGGTGGCGCGGGCCCAAGCCGCGGCGCTGGCCACGACGCTCAGCGGCTTTCCCTTGTCGGCTCGGGCGGTGTTGCGGGCCGGCTCCGTTGCGGTGGACCGGGCGGCGGTTCCGGTCTACGAGCGCGTCGAATTGACGGCCGACGTGGCGGCGACCTTCGACAACCCGTTCGATCCCGACGACGTCGCCTTGGATGCCCGGATCACGCTGCCCGATGGTCGCACCGTGTCCGTGCCCGGGTTCTTCGACGTGCCCTGCCAGTTGGAGCCGGGCGTCCGGGAACGCGTGCGACCGGCGGGGCCGGCCTGCTGGCGGTTCCGGTTCACACCGACGCTGGCCGGCAAGTACCAGGCGGTGGTCCGCGTGCGCGACCGCAGCGGCCAGGCCGAGTGTCCGCCGGTCAGCTTTGCCGCGATCCCGTCGGCGCAGTCCGGCTTTGTCCGCGTGGCCCCGGAGTCGCCGCTGTACTTCCAGTTCGACGACGGCGCGTCGTATTTTCCCGTGGGGGAGAATGTCTGCTGGTCTGGCGGTCCCAAGCCCGTGGCGGACTACGCGGCCTGGTTCGGCGGTTTGGCCGGCCAAGGCGGCAACTGGGCCCGGTTATGGTTGGCCACGACGGAGAAGGGCCTCGAGTGGACCGCACCGCCGACGGCCAAGGGCGGTAGCGGTCACTACCTGGGCCTGGGA
The DNA here is from genome assembly GCA_903927685.1 of uncultured Planctomycetaceae bacterium. Next base: position 39,896 of record CAIYOB010000661.1, on the reverse strand, counting down.
CGTTATTCCATCGACAACTCGTGGCGGCTGGACCAGGTCGTTCGCCTGGCGGAACAGAACGGTATCCGCCTGATGTTCTGCATCGGCACGTTCGGCGAGATCAAGCAGGAAGACGACTATTTCAACGCCAACCTGTGGGTCAGCAATCCATACAATTCCGCCAACGGAGGCCCGTGCGCAACGCCGCAGGATTTCTTCACCAGCCCGGCGGCCCGGAAACTGTACCAGCGCCGATTGCGGTACATCCTGGCCCGCTGGGGTTACAGCCCGCACGTATTCGCGTGGGAATTCTGGAACGAGTACGAGGCGCCTGCGGGCTGGGTCCAGGAGATGGCTGCCTATCTCAAGCAGCACGACCCGAACCGGCACCTGGTCAGCTCGACCTACGGCAACGAGCAGGTCTGGAAGCTGCCCGAAGTGGACTTTACGATGACCCATCACTACGGTGATCGCGGCAGCATCACCGATTTCGGCAGTTTGATCGAACAGCACTCGCACGCCCACCGCGGCTATGGCAAGCCGTACTTCATCGCCGAGTTCGGCATCGACTGGCGGACCAGCGATTCCCAATACGATCCCGAGGGCCGCGGCCAGGGCCTGCACAACGGGCTGTGGGCGGGCGTGATGTCCGGCGGTGCGGGCACGCCCATGCTCTGGTACTGGGATCACTACGTGCATCCCAAGAACCTGTACGGCGTGTTTCGCCCCGTGTCGAATTTCGTGCAAAGCGTTGACTGGGCTCGCACCCGCTTTACGCCGCTGACGGATGCGACGCTCACGATGCAGGACGGTTCGCCCGAGCAATTCGCCGACTTCGATTTCTCGATCGAATCCGCGTGGGGCAAGACGGCGGGCAACCGGTACGTCCTGCATCGCGACGGCCGCATCGAAGGCGGTCCGATCGCCGGCGCGGTGGGCAGTCCGCACAAGGAGGAATTGTTCGACCGGATCAGCTTCCAGTTGGACATGCCGGCCGACGGGAAGTTCACCGTCCGCTTGGGAACGGTGTCAAGCCGGGCTCGCCTGCAGATCCGCGTCGATGACCGGTTGCAGGTCGACGAACCGCTGGCGACGGGTCCGCCGGGGGAAGGCCCCTGGAAAACGGCGACGCATTACCCACAGTGGCAGATCTGGCAAGCGGACTACGACCGCGACTACGCCGTCCAGGTGCCTGCGGGCCAGCACTCGGTGACGATCTCCAACGCCGAAGGGGATTGGTTGAGCCTCCGCGGCGGCCGTGTGACCGGCTATCGCAGCAACCGCTATCCGTTTGTGCGGCTGCTCGGGCTGCGGACCGACAGACTGGCCCTGATCTGGCTGCAGGACAAGCACAGCACGTGGAAGTCTGTGCTGGACAAGATCTCGCTGCAGGAGATGGTTGATCTCCGCGTCGCGCTGCCGGGCCTGCCGGCGGGCGAGTACCAGATCGACTGGTGGAACACGTACACGGGCGAGGTCTTCCAACAAACCAAGGCCAACGCCGACAGGGAAGGTCTGCGACTCGAAGTACCCCGGTTCACCGGAGACATCGCCGCCGTGATCCGCCGGCTGGGAGAGCCGTAACCGGTTTATACCGCGCACGGTTGGCGTTGGCTCGTTTAACCGCTGCCGGCGGGGAGCGCGTCGCCAGCACGCTCCCCGGTGGGTCGCGGTAAAACGAGGAGCGGCGAATGTCCCATCCTCAACCGTGACGGTCTACCTCGGTTGCCGCGCGCCGGTGAGCTGCTGGACGTAGGCGGATATGCCGGACTGGACTTGCTCCTTGGTCGGCGATTGGGAGCATTCCCGCACAGCGTTTCGGACTTCGTGAGCTGTTTCCACGGACAATCTCGCGACGGCTTGCGTACCGGACCGGAAATGGCTGAGTTGATAGTCGGCTCGGTTTCGCGCGGCGTGCAAATCACTTAACAGAGAAGCGGCGGTGCAGGCAAACGGATGGCCCGATCCGTTCAGATGATGCTGCACGAAAACATGCACGTTCGCGGTGCGCGGTGCGGAAAAGCCGAGTTCCGCCAGAAACGACGCCGCAACGTGGAACGCCCCGTAATAGGCTCGGCTCACGGCAGTGCGATAAACCGCTTCCTCCGCGTTTGTGGCTGCGGCGAGCCTCCCGGCCAACGCAATGAAATCGACGGGATCCATTAGAGCGGACTTATCGAGAGGCGGAGTCTTCCAAACAGCTCTGGAGCAAGGACGCGAATTCGATCGTGCCACTGGCACCTGCGACGAACGAGTTCGCGGATGTCGCCAGTCGATTCGACACTAATCACGACATAGGTGTCATCAGGGTATTCCGGGTCGGATTCGTGACTACACGAGAACGAGCCGGGAAATAGGTCTTCCGTAATCCGTTTGATGTCCGACATCCAAGCGGACAGGAAGGACGGCAACGATTCGACACGTGTTCCAGTGGCTAATCGCGGCTCCAATGCGTCGACGCGTCGAGCAAGTGATTCCTGTGTTGTTGCGGTCATCCGTTGATTTTGCTGGTGAGTTGCTTGTCGAGGGCCTCACGAAATTCGCCACGGTCGCCCGTATTATACCACACGCCACGCAGGCCAACCAAGGCCGCATCCTTGCAGGAGGGCTCAAGCGTAGCTTGTGCAAGTGTCTGCTCTCGCCAAGGACTTCTCCCTGGACAGCCGATCCACCCCAAAATCCCGGGCCATCTTGCCGTGCTCCGGTCCTGTACCGTTTCCGCCGGGTGTTGTATGATCGGGCGCATGTTAGAGCACAAGAGTTCCGATACGGTGAATGACTCGGCGGGCGAATCGGGGATTCGGACGCTGATTGTGGACAACGACCGTGCGCATGCGCTGGCGGTCGAGGAGATCCTGGAGCGAGTCGGCTTCAAGTGCGACCTGGCGACTTCCGGACCGGAAGGGCTAAAACGGGTTCAGGACAACGTTTACGACGTCGTGGTGACCGACCTGGTGATGAACGACGTGGACGGCATGGAGATCCTGGGCCGCACCAAGCAGTTGCTGCCGGACTGTGAAGTCATCATGGTGACCGGGCACGCTTCGGTACCGAAGGCCGTCGAGGCGATGCAGCAGGGCGCGTTCAACTTTCTGGAAAAGCCCATTTCCTCCAACCGCTTGCGGGCGGTGTTCGAACGGGCCGTGGATGCCGTGCGGTTGCGGCGTCAGAACACGGAATTGAACCAGCGGCTGGACGAGCGGTTCGGTTTCGAGGGCATCATCTACACCAGCGACAAGATGCAAAACGTGATCGATCGGCTGAAACGCATCGCGCCCACCGATGCCACCGTCTTGATCACCGGCGAGAGCGGTACGGGCAAGGAGTTGATCGCCCAGGCGATTCACCAGAACAGCCCGCGCAAGAACAAACGCATGGTGCCGCTGAACGCCCGCGCGGTGGCGGAGAACCTGGTCGAAAGCGAGCTGTTCGGGCATGTCAAAGGGGCGTTCACCGATGCCGTGACCGATCGCGTCGGCGCGTTCGAGTACGCCAACGGCGGGACGTTGTTCCTGGACGAAGTCGGCGACATGCCGATGTCCACCCAGATCAAACTGCTGCGGGTGCTCGAAGAACACCAGATTACTCGGGTCGGCGACAACAAGCCGATCAAGGTGAATGTCCGGCTCGTGTCGGCGACGAATCGCAACCTGGAGGAAACCGTCGACCGCGGCGAGTTCCGTCGCGACTTGTACTACCGCATCAAGGTGGTCACGGTCCAACTGCCGCCGCTGCGGGAACGCCGCGAGGACATTATGCCGCTGGTGGACCACTTTCGCCGGCAGTTTGCCAAGCGGCATGGGAACCCGGTCAAGAACCTCTCGCCGACGGTCAGCCGCAAATTGTTCTCGTATGACTGGCCCGGCAACGTCCGGCAGTTGCGGAACGCCGTGGAAACGATGGTGGTGCTGGACACGGACGGCGTGATGGATGTGGATGACTTGCCGCCCGAGTTGGCGGACGCCCCCGAGCCGCAGGCCGCACCGGGCGAAGGCCCTCCGAGCCTGATCGGCCAGCCGCTGGCGGAAATCGAACGCTGGGCGATCGAGCAGACGCTGAAGCTGACCAACGGCAACCGCGAGGAGACCGCGCGGATCCTGGGCATCGGAGCCCGTACGCTGTATCGGAAACTGGATAAGTACCAGGACCAGGACCAAGACCAGGACCAAGATTGAGAACGGACTCGATGGCTGATATTCGTCTGTTGTCCCAGAGCGTGATCAACAAGATCGCCGCCGGCGAAGTCATCGAACGTCCGTCCAGTGTGGTCAAGGAGTTGATGGAGAACTCCGTCGACGCCGGCGCTCGCCGGATCGACGTGACCGTGGAAAAAGGCGGCACGGAACTGGTGCGGGTCGCCGACGACGGCGGCGGGATCAAGGCCGACCAGTTGCTGCTGGCCGTGGCCAGCCATGCGACCAGCAAAATTGCCGGCGCTGATGACCTGTTCGACGTCCGGACGCTCGGGTTCCGCGGCGAGGCGTTGGCCTCGATTTCGGAAATCAGCCAGTTCTTGATCCGCAGCCGCCCGCGGGCCGAAGAAGCCGGGGCGCAGCTCGAAGTCCGTGGCGGCCAGGTCGGCACGATCGTGCCCTGCGGCTGCCCCGTCGGCTCGGTCGTGGAAGTCCGGCAGCTGTTCTTCAACACGCCGGTGCGGCGCAAGTTCCTCCGCGCCACGCAGACCGAGATGGGGCACGTCACCGAGGCGTTTATCCGCATCGCCTTGGTCCATCCCCAAGTCCATTTCACGCTGCTGCACAATGACCGCTCGGTGTACGATTTGCCGGCCGTGGACAGCTGGCGGGAACGCATCCAGACGTTCTTCGGCAGCGAGATCGGCCAGGCGCTGATTCCCGTGGCCAGCGACGACGGCAAGATCCGCTTGACGGGCTACGTCGCCGACCCCAGCTACAGCCGGGCCAATAACCGTATGCAGTACCTGTTCCTGAACGGCCGCCACATTCGCGACCGCGCGCTGCAACACGCCTTGGGCGAAGCCTATCGCGGCCTGCTGTTAACCGGACGGTCTCCGATTGCCTTTATCCGCTTGGAGATGCCCGCCGATCTGGTCGATGTGAACGTGCATCCGACCAAGCTGGAAGTGCGGTTCATGGACGGCGGGCGGATCTACAGCCAGCTGTTGTCCGCGTTGCGGCAGAAGTTCCTGAGCACCGACTTGACGCCCCGCGTCAAACCGGCGCCAGCGCCCGCCGACGCCGATCCCGCCGGGGCGCTCGACCAGACTCGCGCCGCCCAGCACCGTGAGGAACTGGTCCAGTGGGCCCAAGGCCAGCTGGCGGGCAAGGGGCCTGCCGCCGAGCCGGCGGCGACGCCGCGGGACGAAGCCGTACCTCCGCCCGCTGCCGCGCCGGCGCCTCGCGAGGAAGGTCCGGCCCGGCAGAGCCATCTCCCCCTGGGCCTGGAACGTTGGGGCGGCAGCTCGCCGGAGTTCAAGCCGTTTCCCGATTTCGGCACCACGTTTCGGCAACCGCCGCCGCCGGTCGCGGCGCCGCAGCGGGGAAGCGAGTCCGAACGGGCGGGACGTGAGGTCCCCGCGGCGTCCCCCGGCGTCCTGCCAGCGGGGCCTCCGGAGCGGCACGTTGGGTTTGGCCCTCCTTCCTCTCCGACGGTTGCGCAGGGCGGCATCCAGATTCACAATCGGTACCTGATCACCGAGAACGAGGATGGCGTGGTGATCATCGACCAGCACGCCCTGCACGAGCGGATTCTATACGAACAGCTGCGGGAAAGGGTGCTGGCCGGCAACCTGGAAAAGCAGCGTCTATTGGTCCCGGAACCGGTCTCGCTGACGCCCGCCGAAGCGGCGGCGGCGCTGGAGGCCAAGGAGGTCCTGGCCCAGTTGGGGATCGAAATCGAGCCGTTCGGCGGCGACACGATCCTGGTGTCGACGTATCCGGCGATGCTGGCCAATTTCGATCCGCACGAGGTCTTGCGGCAGGTCGTCGAGCAATGGCTGACGGGCGGCAACGTGCCGCAGCGGCGGGATCTGCTGGACGAGATGTTGCACATGATCTCGTGCAAGGCCGCGATCAAGGCCGGAGACCGGCTCACGCCCGCCGAGATCACGTCCTTGCTGGGCCAGCGGCATTGCTACCAGGATACCCATCACTGCCCCCACGGCCGGCCGACGGCGCTGATTTTCACGCGGGAGGAACTGGACAAGCGTTTTAAGCGGACTTGAACCGACGAAATTGAAAAACGCCCGGCCGCCGCTTAGAATAGGAACCCGGTCGCCCAGGTTGGCGCCTCCGCATCGTTCACAACACCCGGTCCGCCAGGAACGAAAGGCTGCTTGCTCATGATTTGCGTATGTATTGGCCGCGGCCGCCACAAACACACCATCGCCGAACACCGTTACTTGGCCGAGCAGGGCGTCAAGCTGGTAGAGCTGCGCGTGGATTACATCCGTTCGCGGCTCAGCCTGAAGCGGCTGCTGGCGGATCGCCCCTGTCCGTGCATCATCACCTGCCGCCGCCAGGAGGATGGCGGCCAGTGGGAAGACACCGAACCGGCCCGCCAGATGGTGCTCCGCACGGCGATTGTCGAAGGCGCCGATTACATCGATCTGGAAGAGGACATCGCAGGCGGCATTCCCCGCTACGGCAAGACGAAGCGGATCATCAGCTATCACAACTTCCGCGAGACGCCTGAGGACCTGTACGAGATCCACGAGCGGATGTGCAAGTTGGATCCGGACATCGTCAAGCTGGCCACGCTGACCCATCGCCCCAGCGATAACGTCCGCATGCTGCGACTGGTCAAGGACGCGGCGGTGCCGACGATCGGAATCTGCATGGGCGAGATCGGCATGCCGACGCGGATTCTGGGCGGCAAGTTCGGGGCCCCGTTCACGTACGCCTCGTTCCATCCCGACCGGACGCTGGCGCCCGGGCAGGTCGGTTACACCCAAATGCAGGACATCTACCGTTACGACAGCATCGGGCCGGACACCGAGGTCTACGGCGTGATCGCGGATCCCGTGGCCCAGAATATCAGCCCGTTGCTCCAGAACATCGCTTTTGGGCAGGCCGGGCTGAACAAGGTCTTCGTGCCGTTCCGCGTCCCGCGGGACGAACTGGCCGAATTCGTGCGCGAATGCCCCGAGTTGGGCATCAAGGGCTTGGCGGTCGACATCCCGCACAAGGACGACGTGCTGAAGCACTTGAGCAAGGCCGACGGGGTCGTGCGGAACATCGGGGCCGCCAATACGCTGCTGTTCGACCAGCGTGAAGTCGTCGGCTACAATACGGACTTCCGCGGCTTCCAAGATGCCCTGGATTCGGTGTTTCACGAAGAGGAACGGGGGCGCCCCCTGGTGGGCCGCGTCGCCCTGGTCCTGGGCGCCGGAGGAATCTCGAAGGCCATCGCCCACTCGCTGAAACGCCGCGACGCCGACGTCGTGCTCAGTTCGCGGACGCACGAGCGCGCCCTGGTGCTGGCGGAAAAATTCCGCTGCCGCACCGTGCAGTGGTACGAGCGGACCAAGGTCGAGCCGGACATCCTGGTCAACGCCACGCCGCTGGGCATGCATCCCAACGTGGACGAGACGCCGTTCGACGCCAAGTACATGCGGCGCGGAATGATCGTCGTCGACACGGTTTACAATCCCGAGCAGACACTGCTGATCAAGCAGGCGCGGGAGGTCGGCTGCCGCGTGGTGACGGGGATCGAGTGCGCCGTGCGGAACGCGGTGCTGCAATACGAACACTTCACGGGCACGGCCGGGCCCGTCGAACTGATGCGGACGGCGCTCAAGCGGGCGATCGGGCCGGCGAAGTGGGACGAGTAGCGGCAGGAAGCGACGGTGACTCCCTTGTGGTACGTGCTGATCTTCGTCCTGGGCGCAGTCCTGGGCGGGCAATTGAATCGCGGCGTCTACCGTTTGGCCTGGCGCCGCCGGGACATCAGCCCCTGGTCGGAACCTCCCGCCGGAGCGCCGCCCCGGCGCTGTGCGGATCTGGTGCCCATCTTCGGCTGGTTCGGCCTGCGGCGGGAAGCGGCGTGGCACGGCCGGGGGTTCTGGATCCGCCCGCTGCTGATCGAGTTGGCCAGTGGCGCGGGGTTGGCGCTGCTGTACTGGTGGGAGGTCGAGCAGCGGGCGCTGCTGCCCCCGGCGGCGGCCGCCTCGATTTCCCGCGCGTGGCTGCACGCCCAATACTTCAGCCACGTGGCGCTGTTCGCGCTGATGCTGGTCGCCACGTTCATCGATTTCGACGAGAAGACGATTCCCGATGCCGTCACCGTGCCCGGGACCTTGCTGGGCCTGATCTTCTTCACCTTGGTTCCTGCCGCCGCGCCGCCCCTGTGTCACGCGTTACCGGTGGGCATGCAGGTCCAGCCGCTGCTGCTCAGTTCACCCGGTGACTGGCCGGCCGAGTTGGACGCGTGGCCCGGTTTGGCGCTCGGCGTGGCCTGCCTGGCCGGCTGGTGCCTGGCGATCTGGCCCAAGACAGCGACGCTCCGCCGCGGTTGGTTCAAAGGCGTGCGTTATCTCGTCGTCAGCATGTTCCGCTGGCCCGGTTGGCAGTTCTATCCCGCCTTGGCCGTCGCGGGGGCGGCGGGGATCGCCGCGGTCTGGTGCTGGGGCGGCGCCCATTGGCAAGCCCTGCTGACCTCGTTGGTCGGCCTGGCATTCGGCGGCGGGCTGATCTGGGCCGTGCGGATCGTGGGTGGTCTGAGCTTGCAGAAAGAAGCGATGGGCTTTGGCGACGTGACGCTGATGGCCATGATCGGCGTGTACGTCGGGTGGCAAGCGGCGCTGCTGATTTTCTTTCTGGCGCCCTTCGTTGCGGTGCTCGTCTCCATCGTTCAGTGGGTTCTCACACGGCGGCGCGATATCCCCTATGGTCCGTACCTGTGCATGGCAACCTCGCTGCTGGTGTTATCGTGGAGCCCGCTGTGGGAAGAGCGGGCCAAGCCCATCTTCTCGCTGGGCTGGCTGGTTCCCGCACTACTCCTGTTCTGCCTGGTCATGCTGGGCGGCCTGCTCCGCCTGTGGCGGCTGTTGGAAGACGCTCTCTTCGGACCGCCGGGCTGAGTCGGACACGCATGAAAGCCAAACGAGGCCTGGTACTCAACGGAGCATCCATGAAACGTCTTCTGCCAGTTCTGGTCGCCGTCCCGCTGCTGTTTCCTTCGCCACTCGTCAGCCAGGAACCTAGAAAAGGCGAAATGGCGGGCTATCTGCTCGTGCCGAACGAGCGCGTGCCGGAGACGTACAATGCGGGCTTCTCGATGTACGTTGCCGCCTGGCCGCTGCTCAAGCAGTATCCTGGCCAGCGTTTTCAATCGGGACTGCCGGGAACATGGATGTTTGCCAAGCCGGTGGATAAGCCGCTGGAGAAGGGTTATTCCGACATCGAAGGCGGGCTCGGTTGGTGGCGCGATACCGAATATGCCACGGAGACTCCCAAGTTCATTATGGGCGGAGTCGCTCCCGACTTTGTCGAGTGGGCCAATGGTCCCGGAGCGGGCAAAGGCCGTGATTGGGCCAGACCGAATGGCAAGTACGCCGTCGCTCAATTGAGTCCCTGGGTCCTGTGGCCACCGGACGGTTTGAATTTGAAGCAGGGGACGCGTGGCGAATGGTTGGGCTACGGTTACTTGCCGCTCCCGCTGACTCGGCCCAAAACGCGGACGAATGGCAAAGAGGTTCCGACGGGCGATCAGTGTTGGACGCTATTCCTGAACGCGGGCAATTTCAAAGGCCCCGTAACGTTCTTCACGCCGTACTTCTGGTCTCGCAACGCGGCCATCGATCCTCGCTTCGCTGGTCAACTGCTCGATAGCCGGCCCTCCGATCCGAATCGAGCTTTGCAGATGGAGACCCAGCACATCCCAAGCTTTGAGGCGACGGACACGCAGGGGGTCACGTATGCTCGAATCGCTCCCACGCAGTTTCCCAGCGATGTGCAAGGCGACTCGGCACTGGTGCATCGCGTCACGTCATACAACAAACAGGCTCTGTGGGACTCCGTGCAAACGTGGTTCGACGGCGGCCCCGCATCCAGCGGCGCGATCGACTCCAGCGGTGCCGTTCTGCACGAGTTCAGTGGCCGAGGCGGCGCGACATGGCGGATCTATCCCGACGAAACCGCAAGGGAAGACAAGGTCGCCGTCTCCTGGACTTCGTTTGCCACGCCCTTTGCGCCCGATCGGCATACGTTCGGCTACCGCTGGAACTCGCAATGGGTCAGTCACGACGAGGTGGCGGGACGCCGGTTAGTCGTTCTGCCGGAATACTACCGGCTGAGCAAGAACGACAGGCAGAAGCTGGTGTGGCAGCCCGTGCCGGCCTCCGAAGTCCCTGCCGAAACCGGTTTGACCGAGGTGCGATTCGGTCGGGAGCGAAGTGGCCCACCGAAGACGTACGAGACGCCGACGGACGCGGAGAGTTGTTGGAAAAAGCCCGGTCCGAAAGCCGGACCGTTCACGACGGAGTTGGGGGACGGCAGCGTCGTGACCTACTACTGGTATCGCTTCGCGGATCAACCCGCGCTGCTCAACGCCGACTTGACCGACGCCGAGAGAGAAGCAATTCAGCAGCGAGCCGAATTCCTGCACCGTCATTGGACGAAGGATCGCGATTATCTTGCCCCGCCCGCGAGCGGTCCGCTGGCCGACCTCGACCTGGCACTGCTGGTGACCCCGCCGTCAGGTATGGAGATCGGCTATGTGCCAATCGTGACGAGGCAAGAACCGAAACCTCGCTGAAGCCACGGTTCGTCACGAGGCGCCATGAGCCAACTTGGCGGGGCGGGCCGAAGCGTGGCGTTGGTCAAGCCTGTGGCGGCGCGTCCACGGAACGGCGGACGACCGGCGGTGGTTGGCTTCCCGGCCCCTGCTCGAACCCCGCGACTGGCTCCGGTTGGTGTGTCTGGGCTAGATTTCCAGCCGATTCAGGGAGGCCAGCAGATTGGGATTTAGTTCTTACGCGCGGCGAAGGGATTTGTGATTGACCGGCCTGGTGTCGGGTTCTCCGGTTGCCGGCGTCGTCGCAGACGGGGATCTGGGTGATGTCGTTCACCCGGACCACCGACCGCCGGGGCTCGACTTTTGAACAGAAGCTAACGGAGACAACAGAGGGACGAAATCCACACTCCGTTCCCTCTGTTCCCTCCTGTTCAATGAATCCCGGCCGCGGCCCACGACGTTGGCGACCAGGCGGCGGACGCCCTGCATGACCAGCCGGTTGTTGCGGGTCATTTCGCGGGCCATCTCCATCGCGCCGAAGTAGGCGGCTTCGGTCCGGTAGTGGTAGTCGGCGTGCGAGCCCAGCGTCATGATGCCGGTCTTGGCCCGCTTGTACCGCGTGGCTTTCCCGATTTCGTAGTCGGACTTCAGCTCGGCGAACTGCTCCAGGATGCTGCCCGCCATACCTTGCCGTCGGCGTCTTACAGTCATGCACAGCGATTCCGCCGCTTAGGATGTCCAGCTGTTTACTGGCGATTGCGTCTTCTGCCGCCGGCAAGTCGCTCTACAAAACAGATGGCCATCCGAGGGGCCGCTTGAAAGGTATCGCCTGCATGATATGTGGACCATATAGAACGCATGCTCAGTTGGGGGGTGGGGGGGCTGCGAGAGCTGTTCAGGGAAAGGCTCCTTCGCTAGGCTGATGGCGTGGCGGCAGAGCGATATGCGGCCGAAAACGGCATCGTGATTAGTCACTGGTGCCACAGAATTAGAAGTCGGTGCTTCATGCGACGATTCCTGTTGCTCCTGGCCTGCTTGCTTGGCAGCGCGGTCGGTGCCGTACTGGGTGTCATCGCCGGAGTCACAGTGGATTCTGCGCTGCTGGCGTGGGCTTCTGCCGCCGTGTACCCAGTGCTTGCACTGATGCTTGCAGGGATCCGTCAACGCGGGCAACTTGCGAAGATCGCGGGCTACGCGCTGCTTGGGTGGGGGCTCTGTTTCGTCTTGGAACCCGCTATGCAGCAAACCGCTGCGCATCGGGCACTCCGAATTGCGGCCGATCCTTTGGTTGGCAAGGGATGGTATATTCCATGTCACATCACATCTTGGGTTCTGGCCTCGGTTGGTGTGACTTTCCTGCCCTCGCAGCCCCGCAAAAAGTGTGCACGCGAGGCGGCGGAGGCGTCGGTTAATGAAGGTTGGGTCACTCACGCCGGCCGCGTGACCCGTGCCGTTCGACAAGAATGGGGGAGGGGACAAGATGCTGATTGCAAACCGATGCGTCATCTTTCTCGCAGCGTTCGGGATTGCCACGGTCGGTGCACTGAACTTGATGTACGTTGTTCGGATTGGAGAACTTCCGCAGTTCGGGGTTCTCTTCGGTCTGTTCCAAATTGCTGTTGCTGTGGCGGCAATGGCCTACGCCGTGGTGCGAACAAGGACGACTCGCTATCTGACGATAGCCGGCGCTTTCATTATCGCACTGGAACGGATTTGGACGGTTGCGGGTCAGTCGGCCGTCAACTGGGGTGCCACGGATTGGACGCTGTTCGTGACGGTTGTTGTGATTCCACCGTTTGCCGTCGCCGGTGCGGCCGTGCTCCTTCCGATTGCCCGCCGCTCGACGGTTCCGGATGGCGAAGAAATGACAGACGTGTAACCGAAACGCAACGTGCCGGTGTTCCGGGGCGGTACGATTTGTCGGATCGAGTATTCGTCGCTGCCCAACTCGAACTTGCCGAGATCCTGGGGGATGTTGTCCGGGTCGGTCCCGGTCTCCCGCTTCCAGACCTTTCGAACCGCGTCCTGGGAAGTAGCAGGACAGGAACGCGTAGATGTCGGCCGAGTTGGCCAGGCGGCGCTGGACGTCGGCCGGCTCGCGGATCTTGACATCCTTGAGGGACGCCCGCAGCTTGCGTTTGCGCAGGGCGTCGGCCACCCGGATGCCAGCTTTCGTGAAGAAGATCGACTCGATGTTGTTCGAGCGCACCGCCCTTTCCCGTAAGCCGGCCAAGCTCGCGGAACAGGAACTACGGCAACTTCGCGACGAGGACAGGCTGTCGCCCGACCTCGTTTTCCGCGATCCGTACCTCCTGGACTTCCTTGGGCTGAAGGACACCTACGCCGAAAAGGACTTGGAGGCCGCCATCCTACGCGAAATGGAAGCCTTCATCCTGGAGCTTGGCGTCGGTTTTGCCTTCCTGGAGCGCCAGAAGCGAATTACCGTCGATGGCGTGGACTACTACCTGGACTTGTTATTCTACCATCGCTTTCTGCGGCGGTTGGTGGGCATCGACCTGAAATTGGGTGAATTCAAGCCCGGCGACAAGGGCCAGATGGAACTCTACCTGAACTGGCTAAACCGCTACGAGCGGAGGGAAGACGAGGAGGCCCCCATCGGCCTGATCCTGTGCGCGGGCCAGCACCACGAGACCGTCGAACTGCTGGACTTGGAGCGAAGCGGAATCCGGGTGTCGTCCTACTGGACCAACGTGTTGCCCAAGGAGGAACTCGAACGCAAACTGCACGAGGCTGTTCGGCTCGCGCGGGCTCGGCTGGAGCCCCTGAAGTCCGACACGGCAGGGCACATAACTGGCCCCGTTGCTCCAACGGCCAAGCCTCCCAAGAAACGAAAGCGGCAATGATCCCGCACGTCGTACCGGGGGAAGTCCGCTTGCGGAACCACGGCAACTCACCTACGTATGGCGGACGCTCTCGATCACCTTGGCACGCAGCGCGTCCGCAACTTCCTGACAGCGACGCATGTCTTCAATGACTTGCTCGCAGAGCGCCCAGTAGCGAGCCCAGGCCTCTCGCGGGACGATTGACTCGAATTCAACCCGTGTTGGCGCACGCCAACGTTCGTAGGCTTCGAGACGAGAAATTCGCTCGGAGATATTCAGGACGCCTCGCCCGGTCGGAGACAGCTTTGCCTTTCCGAGTATCCATTCCCGCCACGGGCTATTGCCCTTGCTTTGGTTACACTTCCCACAAGCCGGGACGAGGTTGGCGATCTCCGAAATGAACCCGGTCGGACGACGCTTCACGACCAGCGGGCGAAGGTGTTCCCACTCGCTTGCTTTGTCGCCACAGTAAGCGCAACGAACATCCGCGGGATCCATCCCGAGAATGGACAACGCTTCGCCAATTTCGTCAACCGAGGGACGGACGGTCGGAATGATCGCGCTGACGAAAGCGTTTGTGATGCTCGACCTGCGCGAGGTCATCGTCTGGGGGCAGATAAACGGGACAGGTCCAATACGGTTCGGCCCGGTGCTAGCATGAGCCTGAGTGCGGTAAATGCGAGCGCCGCTCGACCGCCCCGTGACGCCCGGTTCAGGCGAGAAAAATGTACGCCTGTTCATGTTTTGGATCGCTTGCCGGCCGCGGAAAAAAAACTCCGGAATTTGTTGCGGGCGGTCGCTGGTCCGAAGTCCCGATTTGGCCAGACTCTACGACAAAGTCCCCAGAATCATCTCGATTGGCACGCTTGGCGTTGTGTTGACGGCGCGGCGGAAGTGGGTATGTTTGGAGCCAAGTGGGAAGCAGTGGTGAAGGGTGGTGAAGCATGCTTTTGACGGGGACTTTTCATCGGACATTGGATGACAAGTCCCGCTTTGCCATCCCTCGGCCGCTGCGCGACGCGTTGGGACCGGGCGAGAACGCGACGCTGTACTTGGCACCGGGAACGGATGGTTCCTTGGAGCTTTACAGCGAGGAAGCGTTTGAGCGGTTGGCGGTCAAGTTGGCGAATGGTCCCGGCAACGACCGCGAGGTACGAGCGTTCAACCGCTTGTTTTATGGTCAGGTCCAACGGATTGAACTCGACAAGCAGGGGCGGGCGAGACTGCCAGCCGAATTGGCCCAGTTGGCTTCGCTGGGCAAAGATCTCGTTTTGGTGGGAGTCCGCGACCATATTGAAATCTGGGACCTGCAGCGATGGGAAGCGTATCTGGGGGGTGCCCAACCGCGTTTTGACGACTTGGCAGAGCGCGTGACAAAGCCGGAGGAAACAAAATAGGCCGCTCGAGGCGGTGGCATGCCGCGACGCGGGTCTGGGACTTGGCAATCGTACGTCCAAGGAGTTCGCCTAGCGTGGAACAGGTGGATCAGTTTGCGGCCACCAACTGATCTGCTCGCCAAACGTGGAAGCCGTTGGCGTCCGCGGGCCGGGGGATGGATCCCCTGGCTGCGACAGGAGGTCCGAGCGTCCATTCTTCGGGGACGCCAGGATCGACAGGTCGGCCCGCAAGGGGGGCATGGATGCACCCCTGGGTCGTCTGTTATGACAGAGGTCATGTCGGACTCCATTCACACCCCCGTGCTGCGAAACGAAGTCTTGGACTATCTCCAGCCGCGTCCCGGCCAGATCTTGGTCGACGGCACGCTGGGCGGAGGCGGTCATACCCGGGCGTTGGCGGAACGCGTCGCCCCCGGCGGGTTCGTGCTGGCATTGGACCGCGATCCGCAGGCGATCGCAGCCGCGGAACAGAATCTGGCCGGGCTGCCGGTCAAAGTCGCACAGGCCAATTTCTGCGATCTTCCGGAGTTGCTCCGCAGCCTGCAACTGACGGCGGTCGACGGCGTGCTGCTGGATGTGGGCTTGTCCAGCGATCAACTGGCCGATGCCGGCCGGGGATTCTCGTTCGAGGCGCGGGGGACGCTCGATTTGAGGTTCGACCCGACCGAGGGCGAGCCCGCATGGCAGTTGCTGGCCCGAATTCGAGAGCAACCGCTGGCCGACCTGATCTACCAGTACGGCGAAGAACGATACAGCCGGCGGATTGCCCGGAAGATCGTCGAGGTCCGACGCAGCGTGCCGATTCGGACGGCCGAGCAACTCGCCCGGTTGGTCCGCTCGTGCGTCCCGCGGAGCCCCCAGCAGCGGATCGATCCCGCAACGCGTACCTTTCAGGCGCTCCGCATCGCGGTCAATGATGAACTGGGGTCGTTAAAGCTCGCCCTGGAACGGATTCCCGACTGGCTGCGTCCCGAGGCCCGGTTTGTCGTGATCAGCTTTCATTCGCTCGAAGACCGGCTGGTCAAGGAAGCCTTCCGCTCGGATCCCCGGCTGGTTCGGCTGTGCAACAAGCCTGTCTGCCCCGGCGAGTCCGAGTGCGCCGACAATCCGCGCAGCCGCAGTGCCAAGTTGCGTGCAGCCGCCAGAAAGCCCTGAGGGGGCCCGCGGATCGGGCGAGTGTTGGCGATGCACCCAGCCCGCTCGACAGGCACGGATTCACTGATGTCGACCGGCCGAATCTGCCGATAGACTGCGGATGATGCGGATCAGACGCATCGGCCGAGGATCGGGGGGGGGCTTGATCCACGGAAAGGACTCTGTGGCAACTGGTCTCGGGAAATCTAGCACTTGAGCACATTCCCCGGGGCGTGAAAACAGCGCCCGAAGGTAAGGCTGACATGGATTGGCAAGCCAAGCTGGTTGCGGCGACGGGGGCGATTGTCGCCACTGTGGTTCTAGCATTCGTCCCTGGATGTCTGTCCGATGCATCCCGGGTCCCCGCCACCTCGATCGTCGAACCGGCGCGGGCGAGCGACGAGGGGGCCGCGCGGGTTGTCCAGCATCAGCCGACGATTCTCCGGGCCGAAGCGGCCGCGCCACCCGTCTCGGACCCATCCGAGAATTGGCCGATCATACCCCTGCAGGCCGAAGCCCCACTCGCGCCCTCCCCACCGACGGCAGGCGTTAGCGACGCGGGTCCCGCGCAGGTTGCCGATCTGCTGCCGGTCCAGACGCTGGACGAACCGCCTCCCAATCAACGCTAGCCCGACGTTGACGATGTCCACATGGACGACCAAGAACCAGCGGTACGCGTGCAAAAGATCGTGTCCGGCGGCCAGACGGGTGTGGATCGCGGAGCACTGGACGCAGCGATCGAGCTTGGCGTCGAACACGGCGGCTGGTGTCCCCAGGGCCGCCTCGCCGAGGACGGAGTCATCGCCCCGGCGTACCGCCTGCAGGAGGTCGAATCGCCTGAGTATCCGGTGCGGACCGAGCGAAACGTCGTCGATTCCGACGGCACGCTGATCCTGTATCGTGCACGCCTGTTGGGAGGCACCGAACTAACGCGGCGTTTGGCTGTCAAATACAAGAAGCCGCTCCTTCTGGTAGATCTTACCGAAGCGATCGATACCGCTGCGATCCACCGCTGGCTGGCTCGGAACGAGATTCGAGTCCTCAACGTTGCCGGGCCGCGGGAGAGCAACTGCCCCGGAATCGGAGAAACAACTCGACATGTTATTCGGCAACTCTTGAAAGATCCCGTCGCCGGCCGCCTTGACCCTGGCTGACGGAAGTTATACATTTCTGGATTCCCCGGGACGCGACGTTGGTTGCGGGTGCGTCCGTGGGCTTGGGTTTTGGTACCTTTTTTTGTGCTCGCCGTGGGTGAAGGTGGTGACCTGGATGCGGTTGTTTGCCGCATCTGGCCCTAGCGTAGCGAAGGAGATGCATTGTGTCAGAGTCGCTGGTAAAAGAATTGGTCGACGCGGGCGTGCATTTTGGGCATCGGGCCAGCCGTTGGAATCCGAAGATGGCCCCGTACATTTATGCCCGCAAGAACCTGATCCACATCATTGATATCCGCGAGACGGTGCGCGGGCTGCTGCGTGCCAAGAAGTATTTGACGCAGGTCGCCGCGGGTGGCAGCTTGATCCTGTTTGTGGGCACCAAGCGGCAGGGCAGTGACGCCATTGAGCGTGAGAGTCTGCGGTGCGGAATGCCTTTTGTGAGCGAGCGTTGGCTCGGCGGCTGTCTGACGAACTTCCGGACGGTCCGCAGCCGGTTGGGGCGGCTGGAAGAACTCGAAGCCCTGCGCAGCGGCGAAGAGCTGGCGAATTACTCGAAGAAGATGCAATCCGCTCTGAATCGCGAGTACCGCAAGATGTACCGCAATCTGAACGGTATCCGTACGATGAACCGGTTGCCCGAGTGCCTGGTCGTGGTGGACCCGAAGAAGGAAAAGAACGCCGTTCAGGAAGCCCGGAAGCTAGGCCTCACCACGGTGTCCTTGATCGATACCGATTGTGATCCCGATCAGGTCGATCTGCCGATTCCCGGCAACGATGACGGGATTCGGTCCATCGAGTTGATCATCCGGCACTTGGCGGACGCGGTCCTGGCTGGCCGGGCGGCGCTGCCGACCCGTCCGCAAGTCGGCGAGGCCCCGGCGGCGATGGCGGACAAGGATTCGCCCGAAGCATCGGCGAGCGTCTGAACCGGCGGAGAGACTGTGCTCAGCATGCTCCGCTCAGAGTCGCCGCGGCGTGACTGCGGCGACCTGTTCGGCGCCCTTCCGTTTCCTGCCGTCCCCGACGGCATGTCTGGCCCACAAGAGATTCACTAGTTTGCTCAGGAGATATTCGTATGGTTGCTATCAGTGCGGCGGAAGTGAAAGCCCTGCGGGAGAAGACCGGGCTTCCGATGATGGATTGCAAGCAAGCGCTCAACGAGTGCCAGGGTGACGCCGAGGCGGCCGTCCGCTGGCTGCGTGAGCGGGGTGCTCAGGTGTTGAACAAGCGGTCCGATCGCGAAACGGCGTTTGGCCGGTTTGGCATTTATGCCAGTTTTGATCCCCCGGTCGGCGCGATGGTGGAGTTGAAGTGCGAGAGCAACCCGGTCGCTCAGAATCCCGAGGTGATCCAGTTGGCCAGCGACTTGGCGCGTCAATTGGCGACCGGCCCCGGGGCTCAGACCGCCGACGAATTGCTGGACCAGCCGTCGCCCAGCAAGCCGGGGACGACCTTGCGCGAGCAGAAGGACGATCTGTTCAACCGGATCCGCGAAGTGTTCAATGTCGGCCGGATGATCCGGATCGACGCGCCGTGCGGCGGTTACAGCCACAACGCGACCACGATCGCCGGCGTACTGCTGGAAGTCTCGGGCGGCACGGCCGACGTGGCGAAAGACGTCTGCATGCACATTGCGGCCATGCGCCCGCTGGCGCTAGGCCGGGAAGACTTGGATCCGGCCGAGATCGAGAAGGAGCGTACGATCCTCCGCGAGGCAGCGCTGAAGGAAGGCAAGCCCGAGAGCATCGTCGACAAGATGGTCGAAGGGCGGCTGCGCAATTTCTTTGCCGAGAAAGTCCTGCTGGAACAGCAGTTTGTCAAGGGCGACAAAGAGACTGTGGGCAAGATGGCCGAGCAGAAAGGCATGACCGTTAAGCGTTTCGTCCACTGGGAAATCGGGCAGAAATAGATGTCGGAACACCCCTCCCCCACCGTTCAGCCTTTTCGCCGTGTGGTCCTCAAGCTTTCCGGAGACAGCTTTACGCGTCCCGGCGAGCGAGGGATCAGCATGGAAGAGGTCGTGCACATCGCCCGCGAGATCCAACAGGCTCGCGGGACGGGTTGCGAGATGGCCGTCGTCATCGGCGGCGGCAACATCTTGCGCGGTTCCCAATTCAAAGAACACAGCACGGCGATCCAGGAAGCGACCGCACATTACATGGGGATGCTGGCCACCGTGATCAACGGGCTGGCGCTTCAAGACGCGCTGGAATCGCTGGGCTGTGACACGCGTCTGATGTCGGCGATCCGCATGGACGGGGTCTGCGAGCCGTACATCCGCCGCCGCGCCCGGCGGCACCTGGAGAAGGGTCGGATTGTCATCTTGGGAGCCGGCACTGGCGGGCCCTTTGTGACCACGGACACGGCCGCGGCCCTGCGGGCGCTGGAACTGGAAGCCCAGGCGTTGCCCAAGGCGACCCGCGTGGATGGCGTGTTCAGCGAGGATCCGGAAAAGAACCCGCACGCCGTACTGTATCGCGACTTGACCTACGCCACGGTCCTGGAACGTAATCTGCGGGTAATGGACGGCACGGCGATCGCCCATTGCCGCGAACACAACCTGCCGGTCCTGGTGTTCAACTATCGAAAAGAGGGTAACATACAGCGTGCCGTCCAGGGCGAGAAAATGGGCACCCGGATCGCTGCCAAGTGAGTTGGTGATCGCCCGGACGGCTCGGGGAGCGGTGGCTCGACCAGCGAGGCGTGGCCGGCGGTCGGCCGCGCCGCAGTTGCTTTTGCATCCTCATACTGCTCGGGAGTTGATTCGAGATGAGCGCCGACGAAATCTTGTTTGACACGGAAGAGCGGATGGACAAAGCGATCGCCGTGCTGAAATCCAGCTTGGCGGGGATCCGCACCGGGCGTGCCAATCCGGGGCTGGTCGATTCGCTGCGCGTCGATGTCTATGGCTCGACAGCTCCGATCAAGCAACTGGCTTCGATCGGGGTCCCCGAGCCGACCCAGATCGTGATCCGGCCGTTCGACCCGGGCACGCTCAAGGATATCGAAAAGGCAATCATTGCCAGCGACCTGGGATTCAACCCGCAGAACGACGGACGGCTGATCCGGATCAACATCCCCGCCCTGTCCACCGAAACTCGCCGCAAGATGGTCGGGCGGGTCAAGGAACTGGGCGAGGAAGCCCGCATCTCTATTCGCAACATTCGCCGCGACGGCAACAAGGCCGCGGACCAGGCGGAGAAAGCCAAGGAGATGAGCGAGGACGAACGCGACCAGACGAAGGAATCGATCCAGGAATTGACCAAGTCCTACGAGGACAAGGTCAACGAACTGGCCAAAGCCAAGGAAGTCGAGGTCTTGGAAGACGCGTAAGCTTTGATGGGCGACCGTTCTTTGATGGGCGACTGAGCTTGCATGGACGATCCTGTCCCTCCTGCCCCCGTTGCGGACTCCGACCTGACCGGCCGTCGCCTGGGAGACTATCACCTGATGCGCCGCCTGGGCCGGGGCGGCATGGCGGACGTGTATCTGGCTGAGCAGGAGTCCCTGGGCCGCAAGGTCGCGTTCAAAGTCCTGAAGCACCACTTGGCCGCCGACCCCGCGTACGTGCGGCGGTTCCTGCATGAGGCTCGAGCGGCGGCCTCACTGATCCACGCCAACATCGTCCAGGTTCATGAAGTGGGCTGCCTGGACGGAATCCACTTCATGGTCCAGGAGTACGTCGAAGGCCAGAACCTGAAGCAGGTGATCGAACGTCAGGGCACGCTGGACGCCGCGGCGGCCGCGAGCGTCATGCGGCAGGTCGCCGCAGCGCTGCACAAGGCGGCCCAGCAGAAGATTATCCACCGGGACATCAAGCCAGAGAACATCATGCTGGCTCGGACCGGCGAGGTGAAAGTGGCCGACTTTGGCCTGGCACGCGTCGAGCGGGAAGGTCAGGCCCTGAACCTGACCCAAGTCGGCGTCACCGTGGGCACGCCGCTGTACATGAGCCCGGAACAAGTCGAAGGGCGTCCGCTCGATTCTCGCAGCGACCTGTATTCCTTCGGCGTCACCTGTTACCAAATGCTGGCCGGGCGTCCGCCCTTCGAAGGCGACTCGCCATTGAGCGTCGCGGTCCAGCATCTGAAGAAAGAGCCGCCGCGTCTGGAGGACCAACGTTCCGACCTGCCCGGCGGCCTGTGCCGCATCGTGCACAAACTGATGGCCAAGCGGCCGGAGGACCGTTATTCGACGGCCTTGGATGTTTTGCGCGACCTCCGGACGGTGCCGATCAGCGGACTGGACGAGGCGTGGACCGCGGAAACCGATGGCTGGACCGCGTTCGACTTGGCCGCTCCCGCCGGTGCTGCGCGCACTGAACTCACCCAGCAACTGGCGGTCGCGATGCAGCAGCAGGCCCGGGTGGCCGACCGCCGCGGGACCGTCGGCTGGCTGTTCACCGTGGTTCTAGCCGCCTTGCTGCTGGGCGGTGTGGCCGCCTGGGCCCGCCGACCGGCCCCCTTGCTGGAGGTGTCCGAGCACGAGCTGCCCGCGGTCGAGCGGAAAGCGACCGTCCGCGACCAGTACCTGCACGCCGCCGAACTCGCGACGGCCGAAGCTTGGCAGAGTGTGCCGCGGTATTTCCCTCCCAGTGAAGACAACCAGCAAAACCAATACTATGCCTGGCGGGCCCAACAGCGGCTGGCCGAGTTGTATCTCCAGAACGACGAACTCGACCAGGCGTTGCGGAGTTATGACCAACTGGCCAAGGCCAGCGACCAGCAATTCCAGGCGGTCGGACTGGCCGGTCAGGCCAACGTCTACATCCTCCGCGACGAGCAGGCCCTGGCTCATCAGAAACTGGCTTCGCTCGTTCAACTCATGGAGGGACTGCCCACGGGTGTCCGGCAGGTGATCTTGATGGAGATTCATCCACGGCTACGGCCCGAGTTGGAGCGTCTGAACCGCGACTTGCAGATCGGGCCACCCCAGGACGCCGAGCCGTCGGCAACGCGCTGATTCGAGCGGATGAACTTGGATCATCCGTTTGTCTCTGCCAGCAACGCACCGATCGCATGGCAGATCGTCTGCTCGGCTTGACGGGCCCTGGCGACCAGTTGCGATCCCAGCTCGGTGCGCTGTTGGACGAGCCGGCGCAGGTCCTGTTCCAAGGTGGCCGCATCCAGACTCCCGACGGGGCGACACTGCTCGGGGACGCCGAACGACTGGTACAGCCGCGGGATCTTCTCGTCGTAACTCAGTCCCAGGGCCGGCACGCCACAGGCAAAAGCGAATACGGATGCGTGCAGCGGGACGGCCAGCAGGCAGTCCTGTTCCGCCATCCGGCCCTGCAGCGGTTCGATCTGCGGCGGCGTGCGTGCCCCGACGGCCAGCCCTGCGCGGCGCAATCGCTCGCCCAACTCGTCCGCGAACTCCACGTCCGCGTCGGCAAACGGCAGCACGCTGACCAGGCAGGCTTGGCCGCGCCCGAACGCGGTCAGGGCAGTGGCCAGGACGTCCGGCAGACACCGGTTCACGGCATCGGCCCAGCGATGCCGCCGAGGCAGCGATTTGACCGCGACCCCGATCCGCAACGGACGGTCGGCGGTCTGAGTGGCGTCCCGGGCGGCGTCCCGGGCGGCGTCCCGGGCGGCGCGATACGCGGCCCAGTCCAGCGAGAACACCAGGTCCGGCAGGCACGACGCCGTCGCCAAGCCGGGCGCCAGCTGCCGGGCGACCTGCAACGAATCGGGGTCGCGAAACACGAGCGCGCGGGCCGCTCGCAACGAGCCCCGCAGGAAACGCCGCCCCCACCAGGTCGTCGCGGGCTGGGCGCCGACGCCCAGTGCCAGTACGCGCTTGCCCAACCACCGGGCCAGACGCATACGATAGAACATGCCCAGGGTCGCCGTCAGCCCGACGTTGTCCCGAAACAATTCTCCGCCGCCCAAGATGAACACGTCGCAGCGGCGGATCTGACCGAACGTGCGCCACAACAGGCCCTTGACGACCGACCCGTACAAATTCCGGCCGAAGGGATTGCACTGCGGGACCGCGGCCAGGCCGGTTTCCGTTTCGGTCCGCGCTGCGTCCGACGAAAACGCCGCGATTTCGGCCCGGGGATCCGCAGCGCGCACCAGGCGGGCCACGGCCAGCAGCAGGCATTCGTCGCCCACATTGCCGTCGCCATAACAGCCGTCAATCAAGTAACGCATGACGTTTCTTCCGCCTCCCGGCACTGCCGGGCCACTGGTCTCTGAACGTTCGCCGCTCAATCCCAACGCACCATCAACCGCGAACCGAATTCCAAGACTAACAGCGCCGTGATGCCGATGCCGCACAGACGCATGAACAGCGAGGAATTGAACTCCCACAAAGGTGACGGCTTGTCCTCGACGACTTGGACCTGGCTCACGAACGCCGCCGCCAGACCGAACACCAGATACGTCGGGACAATGTAGCAGCGGGACAGCGACAGGATGCCGGCGCAGAACCCGCAGACAATGCCCAGCAGGTAGGATCGCAACCGCCGCATCTCGGGATCCTGGATCGCCGCCTCGTGGTGGCGCAGCCGCAGCAGTTGCGAGATCGCCAGATAGACGAGCCCGACGAAGCAGGTGCCGCCAAAGATGCCGAGTTCCGCGTACGAGTGAACATACGAATTGTGGGCCACCAGCCGGGTATAATCGGGCAGGCACCCCTGGCCGACGCCGAACAGCGGATACTCGCGCACCAGGCCCAACGCTTCACGCCATAACTGAATCCGGTGCTGGCCCGTCCCGCCCTCGACTTCGATCCGCGTCATGCGGCCGCCGAACAGCACCAGGACCACCGGGGCGGCCAGCAGCCAGAACGGAATCGCTTTCTTCAGTCCCAGCCGGGACACTACCAGCACGTTGACGGCGACCATCAGGGCGATGAACCCCCCCCGCGACTTGGTCTCGACAAACGCCAGGAAAAAGACCACGACGGGGGCCATCCAGAAGAACCGGTTCGGCCCGCCGCCGGGAGTTAGGATCCGGTAGAAGCAGATCATCATCGCCATCATCAGCATCAGGCACACGTCGTTGGGGTCGTTGAAGATCCCCGAACCGCACAGCCGCGGGAACACGATCCATTCCCCCGTCTCTTCGTCCATCTCCCGCTGCTCGTAGGCAGCCAGGGCCGGGATATTGATGACCTCGTGGTACTGCAGCAGGGCCAGCGTGGCGGCGACCAGGGTGAACAGCACCAGGGCATTCAGAAACCGCTGGAACTTGTCGGGGGCATCCAGATTGTGCATCAGCAGCAGGTAGTACAGCACCAGCTTGGCAAACTCGGTGCCGGACGTCCGCGCGCCGAACAGCGAGCCGAACTGCAGGTGGGACAGGACCACTGCCGCCAGCAGGCCCAGGACGCACAGCGTCATGGGACGCTTGCACAGCGACTCGCTGCTCAGCTGGTTCAGCAGCCCTTCATAGCTGGACCCCAGGCAGGCCAGGATCGACAGATAGTACAGCCGGAACGGCTCCAGACTGTCCACTAACTCACCCGGCCGGATGAACAGGATGGCGTTCAGCAGGATGAAGAAGGCGAAGGCCACGGCTGGGGGTTCTGTCAGAGGGTGGAGTTAATCGAGCATCGTGCCGAACACCGGCCGCTCCTGATGCGCCAGGGATGCCCGGGCCTTGAGCACGCTTCCCGCGAGGGACCGGTTGCGTTTCAGGGACAGGACGGTTACATCGGCCAGCGGCCCCAGGTGGGCGGCATCGGGGTACTCCAGGACACCGGGCACGTCCATGACCACGTAGACATAACGTTCCTTCAGGGCCTCCATCAATTCCGGCAACTGCGGGTGGGCGATGACCGGCAGGGGCTCGCTCGCGCCGCGGATCGGTTGCAGGAAGTCCAGGTTGGCGACCCCGGTGCCGACCAGGGGCATTTCCGCCGGGAACTGGTGCCGCGACGCCACGCTCCGCGGGTCGGAGTCAATTCGCAACGAATTGCGGCCGGGGGCGGGCGCGTAGCTGGACGCGTGCTCCGCATCAGCGTCCTGCCAATCCTGCTCAGCGGCCGGCGCGCGCTCGGTTTCGGCGGACTCAGGCAAGGGCTGGCGGGATTCGACCGGAAGCAGGGCGGCGGCGTTGGGAAACTCCAGGTCCGGCGGCGGCTCGCGAAGATCAAAGTTGACCAGGACCGTGCGCTGGCCCGTGCGGGCCAGGGCGTTGGCCAGATGGACCGCAACTCGCTCGCGCTCGATCGTCCAGTGCGGGCTGGTGACCATGATGACGCGCGGCGCGGTGACCAGGGGATGGTGGGTGAGCCGGGCGACGAACAGGTCCAATTGCGTCGTGAGCGGATCGGCTCGCGGCCGCGTTTTTTCGACCGGTTTGGCGATCTTCTTCGGCAGCGTCGGCAGGCACGCCAGGACCTCCAATCCGGTCCGCTGGGCCGCTTCGCGCCCCGAATGCAAACGGCCCGTCAGGAATTCGCCCAAGGCGACCAGGCCGAAGGCGAACCCAAAGCCGGCCACGGCGGCGACGAGCGTCATCTTCTTGCGTTTGGACGTGTCCCGCACGGTGGGCAGGGTCGCCAGCGAGACCAACTGCACCCGCTGGTCGGCGTGCTTCTCGACCTGCAAGTTTTCCCGCGTCTGCCACAGCCGGTCACTCTCCTTCTCCAGCCGTTCAATGTCGTTGCGCAGGATCTCCAGCTTGGCCGCATTCTCGCCGCCCAGCAACTGCTTCCGCTCGTCGATATCCTGGATCATCGCCTCCAACGCCTGCTCCTCGTTGGTTAGCTGAGCGATCGTGGCCAGCGGTTCGGACAGCAGTTCCTCCTCGCGCGACTTCGGCTTTTCATTCTCCTCGGCCATGCTCTTCTGGTACACCTCGCGAAGCATGTTCTCGACGCGAATCGCGGCGACCACCTCCGGGTGATTCGGGCCGTACTTCGCCTCGACCTCTTCCCGCTTCAATTTGGCCTCGAACATGGCGTACCGGACGCTGTGCATCGACGCGTCTTCGGGCATTTCCTTGGTCAGCATTTCCGGCGACTCGCGGATCGACTTGATCAGGCGTTCGGCCTCCCGCTTCCGAGATTGCAGATCGCGCAGCCGCCGATGGTAGTCCCGGTAGTTCTCGAATTCCGCCTGGGCTTGCAGCGACACGGTCGTGGGATCGCCCGACCCCAAGCGTGAGGCCAACGGCTTCAGTTCGTCCCAAGCTTTGGCCAGCCGCGCTTCGGCGGCCGTATGCAATTGCTCCAGAATTGCCAGCCGTTTCTGAATGTCCTCGTCATGGGCGCGGCGGACTTCCTGGAGATAGGCTTCCGTCACCGCGTTGACCAGCATGAAGGCGACGTCCGCCCGGTCGTGCTGCACGGAAATCCGCAGGATCTCCGAACTCCGCGGCAACTCGATTGCCAGGATATCGCTTAGATCCTCGATGGAGTCCGGATCGCTGCCGAACAAGCCCAGGTCCTTGACCGCGGGAGACTCGAGGGCCCGCTTCAGCACGTGCGGCATGCGGAGTAGTTCCTGCTGGGTGGCACGGAATTCGCGCTGGGCCGCCGACGATTCAAAACGCGTCTCGATCAGCCCGCTGGGCCCGGCCATCCGAACCATCGCCGTGGCCTTGAACTGGGCATTGATGACGACATGGGCGGCCCCTGCTCCCAGGGCCCCCATCAGGCAGCCGGCGATCAGCGCGACCCACTTGTAACGCCAGGCACAGGCGACCAGCGTCGCAGGATCCGGGGGCTTCATGCGGATCGGGGGAGGTGAGGTTGGCGCGTTCATGACAGATGAAAACGGTCTGGAATCGGCAAGGAGACGGAAAGCTACTATGAAGCCTACCACTTCGCAGGTCGCATGCCAAGCGACAGGAAACGGTGCACAGGAAATGCTGCCCGTGCGTTTCCAGGGGCAAACACAACCCGTTGGGCACCCGGCCGCCCGCTTCAGTTCACGCGACTCGACCGGAATACCCCCTGTAATTTCTCCAGTTCCGCCGCCAGACCGGCGGTATTTCTTTCTGTGCCGGCGGGAACTGCAGGCCGAGTTTGACGATGACGGACGATGAGGGTAGGACGGATTGCCAATCCGTCCCACGATGGGACAAACGACGGATTGCCAATCCGTCCCACCCGGCTAGTGCGTTGTCCAGGCTAAATGTTGGGGTGCCTGGGGTCGAGTGCAGCGAGCCCCCAGCGGCAAGAACTGGGGGCTCGCCACTCGTACCTCGTGGCTCGACCCCAGCCACCCAACGCCAATCCTTAGCTTGGACAACGCACTACAGCCGCAGGCCGAGTTCGGCGACGACAGGCCTGTGATCGCCGCCCAGATCCGGGCCAACCCGGACCGACAGGACCCGCCAGTGCGAAGTGACCAGCACGTGGTCGATGCGAACCCCGTACAGCCGGGTGTACTTGGTGTACCCAAGACCGCAGCCGGCCTGCGAAAAGGCATTCTGCCAACCGGCCCAATGGCTTTGATAGATCCGGCTTTCGACGGGCGTATTGAAATCCCCGGCGACGATCGCCGGTCCGGTGAACTCGCGGGCAAACCGACTGACCAACAGGGACTCCGCGCGACGTTTCGCCGTGTTCTGACGCAGGGCATCGAGTCCGTGCCAGTGCGAATCGACGACTTCGCTCAAGCCTTTGCGCGGGGTTTCCAAATGCAGGCAGACAAGCTGGATTGGCCCCCAGGCCGTCTGCAGTCGGCAGCGCATGGTCCGCTGCTCCCAAGGTTTCAACGCTTCCGAGTGGAGCCTCTCGGCGGATTCGATCGGCAGCCGGCTCAGCACGACGTTCCCCCCGGCTCGACTGACGTGCCGCCCTGCGGTCAAGGCTTCCGGCAAGGCGCGCGAGCCATGCCACTCATTCAGCGTCAGGATATCGGGCTGCACGGTTTGAGCCATTCGGATGACGGCCTCGTCCGTCGTGCCGCCTGCGTTGTAGGTGACGATGCGCAGCGTCAAGTCGGGCGGCGGAGCGAAGTAGCCGGCCACACGGTTCCACGGCAAGGCCAATCCCATGTAGGGGCCGACGGCCAACACCAGGGCAGCGAACAGCCAGAGCAGCGAACGGCGGCGGAATAACACCGCCAGAGGGGCCAGCAGTAGCAGCGGAAGCAGGATCGGCCACCGCGGCCCGAACAGGAAGAGGGTACCGGGCCACCATTGATCCCCGGCCCCCCACAGCAGACAGACCAAGCCGGACACGGCGGCAAAATACAGCTGGGTCAAGCGGCAGGTGGCCCGGCACGCCAGGCTGTCGTGCGCCGGCGGAACCGTCGCAGCGGGCGTCAACGATCCAGAATCCAAGCCAATTCGTGCCAATCTTTGCTCTCCTCGCAAGCACTTCGCTCAAGGCCAGCCGACCATTATAGCAATCGTGTTTCCAGCCGCCGATGCCGGCCGACCATGCGCACCGTCGGCCTCTCGCAGAGCGAGACGCCTCCGGTCGCCGCCAGGCATCGCCCGGGTCGCGCGCTCTCCGGGATCTCGTCTTGACGGACTTCCGCTGCCGTGGGACTATCCGGGGCCTGCTCATCTTTCGACGAGGTGCGAATATGAACGCCAAGCTATTGGTTTTGCTGTCAGTGCTGTCGCTGCTGCCGTCACTCGGCTGGTCTCAGTCGCCGTATTACCATCGGAATCGCGGTCTGGGGCTCGGCGCCGTGGTGGGCGCGGTCACGGGCGGAGCGATCGGCAACAACAACGGTGAAACCGTCGAGGGGGCCCTGATCGGCGGAGCCGTCGGCGCCCTGGCCGGCGCTGCCATCGGCGATTCCGTGGACACCGACATCGCCCGAAATAACGCGGTGTACGAACAGCGTCTGGCCCGTCAGATGTCACAGGCGGTGTCGATCCAGGACGTAATCACCATGTCCCAGTCGCGGCTGTCGGACAACGTGATCGTGACGCACATCCGCACCTATGGCGTCGCCGCCCGGCCGCAAGCGAACGACTTGATCCTGATGAGCAACGCGGGCGTCAGCGAGGCCGTGATCGGGGCCTTGCAGACGGCCCCGCTGGCTGTCGCGCCGCCCGCTCCGGTGCCCGAGTACCCGAATGTGATCGTCCGCGAGCACTACTACGGCCCCCCGGTCTATGCGGTGCCCGTCGCGCCGTACTGGCATCACGGTCCCTGCCGGCCCTACCCGCGGCCGTTGCCT
This sequence comes from uncultured Planctomycetaceae bacterium, assembly GCA_903927685.1. The sequence continues at coordinate 10,573 of CAIYOB010000661.1, read as the reverse complement.
CCGCCGGGACCGAGCGTGCATTGGGGCTTTTCGTTTCACCATTGAGCTGGTCGCCCCGAGACGATGGCTCTCGCGTACTGGACCGATGTTGTGCCTGTGATGACCAAGCGACGATCCCGACGAAAGCTCCAGGAATCGTCTCCGCCGGCTCCAACGCCCCCGGCGGTGCCTGCCCGCCGCTGGCGGATCGGCACGCTGGCGCTGCCCCTGCTGGTCTGTGTCGGCGCTGTCGTCGCCTGGGCTGTCTTCGCCCCACGGGACGAAGTGCGGTGGAGCGTGGAGGTGGTCCAGGCGTACCCGCACGACCCGCGCGCGTACACGCAAGGGCTGGCGTTCGATCGCGGTGAGTTGCTCGAGGGAACGGGCAAGTACGGCGAGTCGACGTTGCGGCGCGTCGACTTGCCGTCCGGACGCGTGCTGCAGTCGGTGCCGCTGCCCAACAGCGTGTTCGGCGAAGGCATTGCGGTGCGGGGCGGAGAGGTGTTTCAGCTGACTTGGCGCAACCAGTTCGGGATCGTGTTCGAGCGGTCGTCGCTGCGGGAACTCCGCCGATTCCGCTACACCGGCGAAGGCTGGGGCCTAACGCATGACGGCACGCATCTGATCATGAGCGACGGCACGTCCACGCTGCGGTTCCTGGACCCCAAGTCCCTGCGCGTCGTGCGCCAACTGCTGGTCCGCAACGGCGGCCGCCGCGTGGCGAATTTGAACGAACTGGAATACGTCCGCGGCGAGATCCTGGCCAACATCTGGTACAAGGACGTTGTCGCGAGGATCTCGCCGGTCGACGGCGAGGTGCTCGGCTGGATCGACTTGCACTCGCTGGTCCCGGCCGGACTCGACGCCGAATCCGTGGCGAACGGGATCGCGTACGACGACGAACACGATCGGCTGTTCGTCACGGGCAAGAACTGGCCGCAGTTGTTCGAAATCCGGCTGGTCGGGCCCTGAGTTTCCGTCAGGCTGCCTGCCGCAGCAAGCGCGCGGCCTCGACAGCAAAGTACGTCAGGACTCCGTCGGCGCCGGCGCGTTTGAACGCGAGCAGGCTCTCCATCACCACGCGGGGGCGATCCAGCCAGCCGTTCTGAGCCGCGGCGCACAGCATCGCGTACTCGCCGCTGACCTGGTACACGTAGGTCGGAGCGTGGAACGCGTCCTTGACGCGGCGGACAATGTCGAGATACGGCATCCCCGGCTTGACCATTACCATGTCGGCGCCTTCGGCCAGATCCAAGGCCACCTCGCGGAGCGCTTCGTCGCCGTTGGCCGGATCCATCTGGTAGGTGCGTTTGTCGCCCTGCCCCAAACTGGAGGCCGAACCGACGGCATCGCGGAACGGGCCGTAGAAGGCGGAGGCGTACTTGGCGGCATACGCCAGAATCCGGACGCGTTCAAAGCCGGCAGCGTCGAGCGCCCGGCGGACTCGGCCGATTCGGCCGTCCATCATGTCCGAGGGCGCGATCACGTCGCATCCGGCTTCCGCTTGCACGACGGCTTGCCGACACAGTGCCTCGACCGTCTCGTCGTTCACGATGTAGCCGTCCCGCAGCAAGCCGTCGTGGCCATGATTGGTGTAGGGGTCCAGGGCGACGTCACAAATGACCCCCAGGCGGTCGCCGTAGGCTTTCTTGAGGGCCCGCACCGAACGGCAGACCAGGTTCTCCGGGTTGAACGCTTCCTCGGCGTCCGCCGTTTTTTTCTCCACCGGCGTGGCCGGAAAGATTGCCACTGCCGGAATCCGCAGTTCCACCGCTTCCTCGACCGCCGCCACCAGCAAGTCGACCGACAGCCGCTCGACGCCGGGCATCGAAGCGATTGGTTCCCGCTGGCCCTGGCCTTCGTGGACGAACACGGGCCAAATCAAGTCGTCGACGCGCAACTGATTCTCGGCCACCAGTCGCCGCGACCAATCGTCCCGCCGGTTTCGCCGCAAGCGGGTCGTGGGATACTCGCCCCAGCCTGGAAATGATCCGCTCATGGATGTCGTCCTTTCTGTGTGTTGGAGCCGCTCCGCCGGACTAAGCCACGCGGCAAATGAAACACTTGAGGTACTCACTTTCCGGGCACGTTGCGCTGACCGGGTGGTCGGGCGAAGCGCCACGCTGTTCGAGCACTTGGATATCCCGTCCGCATTTCTGGGCCACGACGGCCAGCATCTGCAGGAAGTCTTCGCGGGTCACGCTGCCCGAGCAACTGCAGGTGACCAGGATGCCACCGGGCAAGAGCAATTCGGCCGCGACGCGGTTCAGCCGGTGGTAGGCCCGCAGCGCCTCGTTCACGCTCTGCCGCGTCCGCGTGAACTTGGGCGGATCGAGCACGATCGCCTCGAACCGCTTGCCGTCCCGCAGGAAATCGTCCAGAACCTGAAAACCGTCCCCCTGTTCAAAGCGAACGTTCGAGATGCCATTCAACTCCGCGTTCGCGCGGGCCAATGCCACAGCCTTGTCGCTCGTGTCGATGCCCAGCACATCGCGAGCCCCTCCCAACCGCGCGGCGGTCAGGCTGAATCCGCCGCTGTAACAGAACATGTCCAGCACCTCGCGGCCGCGCAGGTAGGCCGCCGCCACGCGGCGATTCTCGCGTTGATCCAGGTAGCAGCCGGTCTTCTGGCCGCCCAAGAGATCGACCCCGTAGCGCAGGCCATGCTCGTCGATGAACACCAGTCCCGCGGGGATCTGGCCCCACCGCAGCCCCTCACGAAAACTCGCCGGGGACGGGCCGTCGACCGCCGGTCCCTCGGACGTCGGGCCCGGCAACTCGATCCCCTCCGCTTTGGCAATCGCCGCTTCACAACGCACCGAGATGCTGGCCGGCGCGTACCGCTGGGCCAGCCAATCAACCAACCGGTCGGCACGGCGGGCCACGGCCAACGAATTGACTTGAACCACTAGGTGACCTGCGTAGCGATCGATGATCAGCCCGCTCAAGCCGTCCGCCTCGCTGTACACCAGCCGCGCTGCACCCTCGGGGTGGTCGTAGCCGATCTGGGCCCGCGCGGCCACGGCTCGTTCGATCCGCTGCTGCCAAAAGGCGTCATCCAGGGCCTGCCCCGCGTTCCAGGTGTACAACCGGACCAACAGCCGGCTGCGGCGATTGAGGATCCCGCGGGCGATGAACTTGCGTCGTTCCGTGACCAGATCGACGACGTCACCGTCCCCACAATCGCCTTCGATCCGTTCGACCGCCGTATCGAAAACCCAGGGATGCCGGGCGTAAAACGGAGTCGCCTTGCGGGCCCGCAATACGACCAGGGCGCGGCCAAATCCCGCAGCGATCTCGCGTTCGGCAGCCAAGGGCGGTTCGGGCGGCGAAAAAACACCATTCATGGGCTTACACAGTAGTCAAGGGCGTCGGGCGGAATCGAACAGCGGCAATTGTAATGCTTCGACGGCCCCAAGTCTAACGGCCTCAGCGTGTTCTGACGGGCATTCGTCATCCCGCGACGCGTGGGCGCGGAAGCGGACTGGAGGCGGCCGCTCTCAGGTTGCCGCTCGGCCGCCACGCACGCTATACTGCGGACGTGTTTGAACCGGAACAATACCAACTGCTTGACTTTGGCGGTGGCCGGCGGCTGGAGCGGTTCGGTCAGGTCGTCGTGGATCGTCCCTGCCCGGCGGCGGACGCGGTTGCGCGATGCACTCCGGAGACGTGGAAGCGGGCCGAGTTGCGATTCGTACGTTCTGCCGTGGGCGACGGGCAGTGGCAGCGGCACGGCGCGGGCTTGGAAGCCTGGTCCGTTCGGCACCAGGCGACTCGGTTTGAATTGCGGCCCACGCCGTTGGGGCAGCTGGGGGTTTTTCCGGAGCAGGCGGGCAACTGGGACTGGATCGAGGCCCAGATCCGCCGGATCGGACGCCCGTTGCGCGTCCTGAACCTGTTCGCGTACACGGGCGGAGCCACGTTGGCGGCGGCCGCCGCCGGGGCCGAAGTCGTGCACGTCGATGCCGCCAAGCCGGTGGTGGCTTGGGCGCGGCGGAACGCAGCCCTGTCGGACCTGGCCGAGGCTCCCATTCGCTGGATCGTGGAAGATGCTCCGCGGTTCGTCGAACGCGAGGCGCGGCGGGGCCGGCGCTACGACGCGCTGATCCTGGATCCTCCCAGTTATGGCCACGGGCCTCGGGGAGAGCCCTGGAAGATCGAACGCGATTTGGAGCCGCTGTTGGCACACTGTGCCGGGATCATGGTCGAACTGCCTGCGTTTGCCTTGTTGACCTGTCATACGCCGACCCTGGGGCCCAATCGCCTGCAGCGAATACTGGCGGCGGGCCTGGCAGCCGGCAGGGAGTGGCCGGCCAGGGTCCAGCCGTTGCTCCTGGCGACGGCCGATGGTCGCCAGTTGCCCAGCGGCTTGGCCGCAACCTGGACGGAGTGAACCGCACGATGCCTCTTCAGATTTCCAGCGTCCACAATCCGCGAGTAAAAAACGTGGTCCGCCTGCGGAGCGGGCGAGATCGAACTCGGCAAGGACTGATCCTGATCGACGGTCTGCGCGAAATCCAGCGAGCTCTGCAAGCGGGCGTGCGGATTCGCGAGGTTTTCACCTGCCTGACGCCCAGCGATCGCGACGGGTGGCAGTTGGTCCAGACCCTCGAAGCCGCGGGCATTGAGGTCTTGGGCGTCGCCCCTCCCGTGTTCGCCAAACTGGCTTATGGGCAGCGCGAGCAGGGGGCGGTGGCCGTCGCCGCACCGCCGTCCCTGACCTTGGATCAATTGACCTGGACCGGCGAAGCCCTGGTGATCGTCCTCGAGCGGGTCGAAAAACCGGGCAACCTGGGCGCGGTCGTCCGCTCGGCCGACGCAGCCGGAGCTTCGGCCGTCATCGTCGCAGATGGGGCCACGGACCTGTACAACCCCAACGCGATCCGCGCCAGCCTGGGGACGATCTTCACGGTCCCGGTCTGTGCGGCCAGCGGCCAGGACACGCTGGCCTGGCTCCGCCGTCGCCGGCTGAAACTCTTTACGGCGCGAGTCGATGCCGCCGTGCCCTATACACAGGTTTCCTATCGCGAGCCCGCGGCCATCGTGCTGGGCAGCGAAGCGGAGGGGCTGACGGACCTGTGGAAGGGAGCTGACATGACCGCCGTATTTCTGCCCATGCGCGGTGCGGCAGACAGCCTGAACGTGTCCACAACCGCCGCCGTCGTTCTGTACGAGGCGCTGCGGCAACGGACAGAGCCACAAGCTTGACCCTCCCGGCGGGACGGTCGGACGCGGTAGCGGCCGCTGAGGGCCTCGCCGCCTGCCCCGCCCCAAGCCTGCACCAATCTTCACAAACTGCTCATCACAAATTCACACTCCCGTGTATAATTCTGCCAATTGGGTGGCTCGGACCTGATTCGAGCGCTGAGCCACGGCACGAGGAGCACTGCGAGAAAGGTAGACGGATCGTGAGTATCGAACAGGGATGGAGCCGGTCGGGGATGACGGAGAACTTGCTTTACGAAACCCATTCGCACACGCCGTTGTGCAAGCACGCCGTCGGCGACCCGCAAGATTACGCGGCAATGGCCTTTCGCCGCGGTTTTCACGGCCTGCTGGTGACCTGCCACAGCCCCATGCCGGCCGGGTTTTCGCCCGGCTTCCGGATGTCGGTCGACCAGTTCGACGACTATCTGCAGATCGTTTTCCGGGCCCGGCAGATCTGGCGGGGACGAATCGATGTCCGCCTGGGGATCGAAGCGGACTACTTGCCCGGTTACGAACGCTGGCTGGAGCATCAGTTGCAACTCGCGGACTTTCAGTACGTCTTGGGCTCGGTGCATCCCCACGTGATCGAGTTTCGCCAACGCTATGCCACCGGCAGTCCCGTGGAGGCTCAGCGCGCGTATTTTCGCTTGCTGGCCGAAGCGGCCGAAACGCGGCTGTTCGACTGTCTGTCGCATCCGGACATCGTCAAGAACGAGCGGCCGGAGCAGTGGCGGCCGGAACTGATCATGGACGACATCTGCCGAGCCTTGGACCGGATCGCAGCCACCGGAGTGGCGATGGAATTGAACACGTCCGGGCTGCAGAAGGAAGTCGCCGAGATGAATCCCTTTCCGCAGATGCTGGTCGAGATGCGTCGGCGGAAGATCCCGGTCGTAGTGGGGGCCGATGCGCACGAGCCCGAGCGGGTGGGGGCGAACTTCCACGAGGCGTTGGATCTACTGGAAGACTGCGGGTACGAGGACATCACGTTCTATATCAATCGCGTCCGCACCGACGTCCGCATCCCGATGGCACGCCAGCGGTTGCGACCCCGGCACGGCAACGTCGCGGCGGTCGTGGACACCCGCGACGACGACCCGGCTTGGTACGCCAGCGCCGTGGCTTGAAGGATGGCGTGGGGAACGGGGCACCCTCCCCGGCCGCTACCGCGTCCGACCCTCGCGCAGGCGGACGGGTGAAGATGGCCTTCCCCGGCCGCTGCAACGTCCGACCCTCCCGCAGGCGGGAGGGCAAAAGGCCCTCCCCGACCGCTACCTCCCGCCCAACTTCCGCCTTGCCGTCGGAATTTCTTCGGCGCCTTTCCACATTCCCCCGTCTTTGCCACGCGCTGCGCTGTTGGAGATTGACAGAAGGGGTTATGATTAGGCAAGATAGATGCAAAAGGGTCCCCTAGTTGACCGGACGTTCGCCCGGTGGCTTGTCTGACCGCGGTATCTGTACAAGGGCACTTTTCCCCGAAACCAGTCGAGGGGCACGTAGATGGCAAGAGGCGGAGATTTCACCGAAGTTTTGCTTCGACGAGGCGTGATCAGTCCCGAACAGCTGGCCGAAGCCCAGCAAATGGCGGCCGAACATGACAAGGATGTCGGCCAGTGCCTGATCCACCTGGAATACGCCACCGGCGAGGACGTGGTCCGCGCCCTGGCCGAATTCCACGGGATGCGGTTCATCGACCTGACCGGAATCACCATCCCGGAGAGTATTATCGAACTCGTGCCCGAAGCGGTCGCGCGGGAAAACTCCGTCATTCCCATCGGCGACGAAGACAATGTGCTGACCGTGGCCGTCAGCGACCCGTTCGACTTGGAGACCATCGAGAAACTCCGGTTCATCCTGAACCGGCGAATCGAAACCGTCCTGGCGCCCGAGGAGGCGATTCAAGGTGCCATCAACCGGCATTACGGGCAGATCGAAGGCGAAAGTGCCGACTCGATGCTGCAGGAGTTTACCGACACCGCCATCGATTTCACCGAAACCACCGAGGATGTCTCGGGCGGCGAAGCGGTCGACGAAAACAGCGCCCCCGTCGTCCGATTGGTCCAGCTGCTGATCTCCGAGGCCGTTCAATTACGAGCTTCGGATATTCATGTCGAACCTTTTGAAAACAGGATTCGGATCCGGTATCGAATCGACGGTATGTTGATGGAGCGTGATAGTCCGCCCCGCCGATTGCTGGCCGCCATCACCTCGCGCATCAAAATCCTTGCCCGCATGGACATCGCCGAGCGCCGTCGTCCCCAAGACGGTCGTATCAAGGTCACCGTCGGCGAAAAAGAACTGGATCTTCGTGTCAGTATCTTGCCGACCAACCACGGCCAAGCGACGGTGCTCCGAATTCTGGATAAAGACAATATCAAGATCGGGGTGCGTCAATTGGGGCTCTCGGAGTACAACTACCGACTGTTCCAAAACCTCATTCGCCGCCCCAACGGGATCGTGCTGGTGACCGGTCCGACGGGTTCCGGCAAGACGACCACCCTGTACGCAGCCCTGAACTACCTGAACCGCCCCGATCGAAAAATCATCACCGCCGAAGACCCCGTCGAATACTACCTGCCTGGCATTAACCAGTGCGAGGTAAAGCATAGTATCGGACTGGACTTTGCGCGGATCATCCGTGCCATGTTGCGGCAAGCTCCCAACGTGATCCTGGTGGGCGAGATGCGGGATCAGGAGACCGCATCGATGGGAATCCAAGCTTCTTTGACTGGACACTTGGTTTTCAGTACACTTCACACGAACGATGCGCCCAGCGCCATTACACGCATGGTCGACATGGGTGTTCCCAACTATCTGGTGGCAAGCAGTGTGATTGCGGTACTTGGGCAGCGGTTGGTGCGGACGATCTGTCCCCGGTGCAAGCAGAATTACGTCCCTCGAGAGAGCGAGTTGTTGGAGGCGGGGATTCCGGCCGAGGTTGCCCAGAAGGCGAGCTTCATGAAGGGCAAAGGGTGCGGGCATTGCCAGCGGGGCGGGTATCGCGGGCGCATTGGAATTCACGAGCTGATGCTGACCACCAGCCGGATTCGCGAACTGATCTTCGGCAACAAGACGGCGGCGGACATCCGCGAAGTGGCGATTGAAGAAGGAATGGCCACTTTGTACCTGGACGGGCTGTTCAAGGTCATGAAGGGCGTCACGACCCTCGAAGAGATTTTCCGCGTGGCGAAGCGGACCGAACAGGACCAGCACTTGGACTTCACCCGCGTGGCCTAGCCCTGTTCTCTTTGCCAATCTTCCGGGAACACGAATTCTTTTTGCTTTGACCGAGTGGGACCGAAATAATCGGTCGCCTCGGGGGAAATGTCGGAGGCATCCTTTTTATGGCAACGATTCTCATCGACAAGCTGTTGCAGGCCTGCGTCAAGCAGGGGGCGAGTGATATTCACATCGCCGTGGGCCAGCCCCCCGTGTTCCGGCTGCATGGCCGGATGCGCAAGCTGGAAACGAAGGTGCTGGAGCCGGAAGACACGGTGGCGTTGATGAAGAGCATCACGCCGGAACGCTGTCAGCGGGAACTGCAGGAGCAGGGCGGGTGCGACTTTGGCTTCGCCTTTGGCGATCAAGCCCGTTTTCGCGTCTCGGTCTTCAAGCAGCGCGGCAACATCGGCATGGTGCTGCGGCAGATTCCCAACAGCATGCTCACCCCCGAGCAATTGGGCCTTCCCGACGTCGTCACGAAGATGGTGTTGCGTCCTCGTGGGCTGATGCTGGTCACGGGTCCGACGGGCTCTGGCAAGAGTACGACGCTGGCCAGCTTGGTGAACTACATCAACGAGAATGTCGACCACCACATCATCACGATCGAGGACCCGATCGAGTTCTATCATTTCCACAAAAAGTCCACGGTGAATCAGCGCGAGGTGGGTGTAGACGTGCCCAGTTTCGCCGAAGCGATTCGCCGCGCCTTGCGTCAGGACCCCGATGTGATCCTGGTCGGTGAAATGCGTGACTTGGAGACGATCGAAGCTGCCATCACGGCGGCCGAAACGGGGCACGTGGTGTTTGGCACGTTGCATACCAACAGTGCCATGGGCACGGTCAACCGTATTATTGACGCCTTTCCCGGGAATCTGCAGGACCAGATCCGGACTCAGCTGGCTTCCTCCATCATCGGCGTGGTCGCTCAGCAATTGCTGCCCAGGATCGGCGGCGGGCGATGTGCGGCCTATGAGATCCTGATCTGCACGCCTGGCGTCGCGAACTTGATTCGTGAAAACAAGACCTTCCGAATCAACTCGGCGATTCAGACCGGGGCCAAGCACGGGATGCAGTTGATGGACGATGCGCTGTTCAAGCACTGGAAGGATGAAAAAGTCACCATCGAGGATGTGCTGTCCAAGGCGGCCAACCCCGATGACTTGGCCAAGCGCATTGTGAATTCCAAGCGGGGCATCGAAGAGGAAGAACCCGAGCACGTACCAGAGGCGTTCAAGCAATAGGCGGTAAATATGGCTATTCGACGTATCGGACAGATCCTGGTCGACCTCGGGTTCATCACCGACGAGCAGTTGGAGATGCTGCTGGAAGAGCAGGAACAGCGTCCCGGCGAACTGTTGGGCAAGATCGCCGAGGACATGCAGCTGATCACCGACGACCAGCTGGCTCAGGCGTTGGCCGAGCAGATGCACATGCAGGTGGTCAACTTGGGCGAAGTCGAATTGGACCGCGAGCTGATCGCGACCATTTCGGATTCGATGGCCCAACTGTACCGGGTGATTCCGGTGCTGAAGGAAGACCGCTCGCTGACGCTGGCCACTTGCGATCCGCAGAATCTGGCCATCCAGGACGAACTGCGGAACTTCCTGGGCTACGACATCCGCCTGGTGGTGGCGACGGAGGGCGACATCAAACGGGCGCTGGGCCGCTACTATGCCAGCGAAAGCGACAGCATCGAGAGCATCTTGAACGAGCTGGAAGAGGATGCGGACTTGAAGGCCGCGGTCGAAGCCGCCTCCAAGGCCCACGGCCCGGTCGACTTGACCAGCGTCGAGGCGTTGGCGGACAGCGCGCCGGTGCGCAAGCTGCTGAACATGGTCCTGCTGATGGCGATCAAGGACCATGCGGCGGATATCCACTTTGAGCCGTTTGAAGACGAATTCCGCATCCGGATCAAGGCGGACGGCGTGTTGTACGAAATGGTCCCGCCGCCGCGGCACTTGGCGTTTGCCATCACCACGCGCATCAAGGTCATGGCGAACCTGGACATCGCGGAACGGCGGCTGCCGCAGGACGGACGGATCGAATTGTCCGTCGGTGGTCACCCCGTGGATTTGCGGGTCAGCGTGCTGCCGACGATGTTCGGCGAGAGCGTCGTCATGCGGGTGCTGGACCGATCCGTTGTGTCGTTGGATTTGTCCCGCGT